>JBGPFD010000181.1:0-6939 GCA_041483175.1 Thermoanaerobaculia bacterium
GCTGCAACAGCTCGCGCGCTCGATCCGAAGACGCCTGCGGTTTCTCCTCATCGGCGTCACCGGCTCGGCGGGGAAGACCACCACCAAGGAAATGATCGCCACCCTGGTCGCCACGGAGCGGCGGACGTGGAAGTCGTGGGGGAACTTCAACAACCTGATCGGCTGCCCGTTGTGCATCGACAACACCCCGGACGATACCGAGGTCGTGGTCAGCGAGATGGGAATGAATCACAAAGGGGAGATCGCCCTTCTCGCCGGCCTCACGCATCCCGACGTCGGCGTCTACACGAACATCGGCCCGGTGCACATCGAATTCTTCGGAACGGTGGAGAAGATCGCCGAGGCGAAACGCGAGCTGCTGGAGAATCTCGCGCCCGACGCAACGGTGGTTCTCAACGTTGACAACGAATACGTGATGAACATCAGCCGCGGATTTCCGGGACACGAAGTGACCTACGGCATCGATCATCCCGCCGATTTCCGCCCGAAGGACGTCGTCGATCGCGGGCTTCTGGGAACGCAGTTCACACTCGAAGGAAGCGCGTTCGCACTCGCTCTTCCCGGCCGGCACAATCTGGAGAATCTGCTGGCGGCCATCGCCACGGCGCGCGCGATCGGCATCTCGTGGGATGGGATCGAGCGAGGCGTGCGTGAGGTCAAGCCTGCCTACCATCGCGGCGTGGTCGTTCCGTGGCGCGGCGCGACCATCTACGACGATACCTACAACTCCAATCCGTATGCGCTTTCGCGCGCGCTTGCTCTCCTGGAGCATGTCGAGGCGCACGGCCGCCGGATCGCGGTGATCGGTGACATGCTGGAGCTCGGCGAACGCGAGCTGGAGTATCACTATGAGGCGGGCCGTGGGATTCCGCTGGGGATCGAGGTCGTGATCGGCGTCGGCCGCCGCAGCGAGGCCCTTCTCGACGGCGCGCGCCACTCCGGCTTCACCGAAGAGCGCCTCTACCACTTTGCGGACGCGGAAGCGGCCGGCAATTTTCTGACCTCGTTCATCCGCCCCCGCGATCTAGTGCTGATCAAAGCGTCGCGCGGCATCGGCCTCGATCGCATCGTCAGCAAGCTGCAGGAACCCGAGGCGGCCGGAGGCCGCCACTGATGCTGTACTACCTCCTCTATCCGCTGCGGAATGTGATCTCCGGATTCAACGTCTTCCGCTACATCACCTTCCGCACGGCGTGGGCTGCCCTCACCGCGCTGGTGATCTCGTTCATTCTCGGGCCGTGGCTGATCGAGCGGATGCGGCGGATCAAGCTCGGGCAGTACATCCGCGAAGAAGGTCCGAAATCGCATCAACAGAAAGCGGGCACGCCGACGATGGGTGGCATTCTGATCAACGTCGCCATCCTCATCCCCACCGTGCTGTGGGCCGACATTCTCAACCCGTACATCTGGATCGCTCTGTTCGTGACCTTCGCCTACGGCGGGATCGGCTTCATCGACGACTATCGCAAGCTGGTGAAGAAACAAAACCTCGGCCTGACGGCGAAGGAAAAATTCTCCATGCAGATCGCCGTCGCGCTCGCGGCCGGGCTGGCCATCGCCTACCTGCCGGCGATCCACAACAACTATTCGACGGTGCTGACGTTTCCGTTTTTCAAGACGCTGCACCTCGATCTCGGCTGGGCGTACATCGCCTTCATCATCGTGGTGATCGTCGGCGCGTCCAACGCCGTCAATCTCACCGATGGACTCGACGGCCTGGCCATCGGCAGCACGCTGATCGCCGCGGTGACCTATACGATCCTGACATACGCCGCGGGAAACTACCGCATCGCCGATTACCTCCGCATCGCCTGGGTGCCGCAGGCGGGAGAGCTGGCGGTGTTCTGCGGAGCGATGGTCGGCGCCTCGCTCGGATTCCTCTGGTTCAACGCGCATCCGGCGGAGATCTTCATGGGCGATGTTGGCTCGCTAGCCCTCGGTGGGGCCATCGGCTGCCTCGCGGTGATGATCAAGCAGGAGATCCTGCTGGTCTTCGTCGGTGGACTTTTCGTGGTCGAGGCGGCGTCGGTGATCCTGCAGGTCGCCTCGTTCAAGCTCACCGGGCGGCGCATCTTCAAGATGTCGCCGCTGCACCACCACTTCGAGCTCGCCGGATGGCGCGAGACGAAGGTCGTCGTTCGGTTCTGGATCATCGCCATCATTTTTGCCTTGTTGAGTCTGTCGACGTTGAAGTTGCGATAGGAGTTAACAGTTAATAGTTAACGGTTAACAGAAATGACAAATTGTGCTGTTAACTGTTAACTGTTAACTGTTAACTCTGGTAAGAACGAGCAACGCATGAAATACCTGGTCGTGGGCGCTGGCAAGTCGGGTGTGGCGGCGGCGAACTTTCTCGCCGGACGCGGCGAAGAGGTGTGCCTCAGCGACAACAATCCGCATCCCGACCTGCCGTATCCGCTCGACGATCGCGTCGTTCGCGTCTTCGGACATCAGGACGAAGCGCTTCTCGACGACGTGAACATGATCGTGCTCAGCCCCGGCGTACCATCGACGATCAAGCTGCTGCAGCGCGCAGCGGTGCTGGCCATTCCGATCCTCGGGGAGATCGAGCTGGCGTACCGGCACCTGCGCGGCACGGTCATCGGAATCACCGGATCGAACGGAAAGTCGACGACCACCGCGCTGATCGGAGAGATCCTGAAGACCGCGGGATGGCAGCCGATCGTTGCCGGCAACATCGGCGAGCCGCTGATCGCGTCGATCGATCTGGAAAAGCCGCGCACCTACGTGCTCGAACTTTCATCGTTCCAGCTGGAGAGCGTCGACCGGTTCCACGCCAATGTGGCGCTGCTTCTGAACGTCACGCCCGATCACATGGACCGCTACCCGAATTTCGACGCCTACGCCGCGGCGAAGGTTCGGATCTTTCGCAATCAGGAGGCGGGCGACACGGCGATCGTGAATGCCGATGACCGGCGCGGCGCGCCGCCCCACAGCCGCGCGCGCATCTGGCGATTCTCCTCATCGCAGCGGGTCGATGAGGGAGCCTTTCTGGCTGGCGAGGAGATGGTGATGCGGCTGGGCGGCGAAGAACGCAGCATTCCGCGCGCGTCGCTGAAGCTTGCCGGAACTGCGAACTTGGAAAACGCGCTGGCGGCGTGGCTGGCGGCGCGCGCGGTCGGCGTCGATGACGTCGCCGTGCAGATCGCTTTCGGCTCGTTCCCCGGGCTGCCGCACCGGATGGTGATCGTGCGCGAACGCGCCGGCGTCCGCTGGGTGAACGACTCGAAGGGAACGAATGTTGACGCCACGCTCAAGTCGCTGGAGGGATTCGGGCCGTCGACGGTTCTGCTGATTCTTGGTGGCAAGGACAAGGCGGGAGAGTTCGAACGGATGCGCGACCTCGTGGCGCAGAAGGCGCGCTGCGTAATCACCGTCGGCGCTGCGGCAAATCGTATTTCCAGCGCGCTGGAGGGAACCACGACCATCGTCCCCGCGGGCGACATGGAGCGCGCCGTTCGCTGGGCTTCAGAGCACTCCCGGGCCGGAGACACCGTTCTCCTCTCGCCTGCCTGCGCCAGCTTCGATCAGTACCGGAACTTCGAACATCGGGGGAAACACTTCGAGGAGTTGGTGCAGAAACTGTGAACGGCAACGAGACATGAGTCGAAAACTGACTTACGACACCTGGTTGTTCGCCGCCGCGATGCTCCTCATCGTGATCGGGCTGGTGATGATCTACAGCGCATCGGCGATCATCACCGCGCAGAAGACCGGATCGGAGAATCCATACTTCTTCATCACCCGGCAGTGTATCTGGCTCATCGCCGGCAGCCTGCTGATGCTGCTGCTGATGCACGTCGACATGGCGCACGTCCGCGACCGGAGGGTGATCTGGCTGGCGATGCTGATCACGTTCGGCGCGCTCGTGGCAGTGCTGTTTCAGCCGGCGATCAATGGCACGCATCGCTGGATCGCCCTCCCGCACATGCGTCTGCAGCCGAGCGAGATGGCCAAACCGGTGATGGTGCTTTTCCTCGCCTGGTTCCTTTCGCGCCGCGAGAAGCGGATCAACGAATTCACCTCCACGCTGCTGCCGCTGTCGTGCGTTCTGGCGATCTTCGCCGGCGCCATTCTCCTCGAGCCCGACTTCGGAACGGCCATGACTCTGGTGCTGGTCGCCGCCGGGATGATCTTCGCCGCCGGCATCGGATGGAGCCGTATCGCCGTCTTCGTGCTGATGATGATTCCTGCGGCGATGGTGATTCTTTTCGGCGCCGCCTACCGCCGCGATCGCCTCTTCACCTTCCTCAACCCGGAAGCCGACCCGCTGGGAAAAGGCTTTCAGGCCATGCAGTCGCTCATTGCCCTCGGCACGGGCGGTCTGCGCGGGCTGGGCATTGGCAACGGCAGGCAGAAGCTGTTCTTTCTCCCCGAGCCGCACACCGATTTCATCTTCTCCATCATCGGCGAGGAGCTCGGATTCGTCGGCGCGTTCGCTCTGATCGGACTGTTCGCCTTTCTGGTGTGGCGCGGGTTCCGCATCGCGCGATACAGCCAGGAACGGTTCGATTTCTATGCGGCGCTCGGCTTCACGCTGATGATCGGCGTGCAGGCGCTGATCAACATCAGCGTGGCGCTCTGCCTCGTGCCGACCAAGGGACTGCCGTTGCCGCTGGTCAGCTACGGCGGCTCGTCGCTGATCACCAGCCTCATCGCGGTGGGAATGCTTCTCAATTTGTCGCAGCAATCGGGCTGAGGACGCAAGCGGATATGGGTGAGACGGGCGTGTTGATGATCGCAGGCGGTGGGACGGGGGGACACATCTATCCCGCCATCGCCGTGGCGCAGGAGTTTCTGGCGCGCGATCGGCGGCGCCGCGTCGTCTTCGTCGGGACGGAGCACGGCCTGGAAAAGACGATCGTTCCGAAGGCCGGTTTCCCGCTCGAGTTCATTTCCGTCGGCGGCCTGAAGGGCAAGGGGCCGCTCGATCTCGTCAGGAACCTGGCGCGCCTGCCGGTCGGTTTCACGCAGGCCTGGCGGGTCGTGGGGAAGCACAAGCCGGGCGTCGTTCTCGGCGTCGGCGGCTATTCATCGGGCCCGCTGCTTCTGGCGGCGCGACTGCGCGGCGTGCCGGTTGCAATCCACGAGCAGAATGCCTTTCCTGGCCTTGCGAACCGCGTTCTGGCGCGATTCGTCAACGCGGTCGCGGTCGGCTTTCCCGACGCCGCGGCGCGACTGAAGCGCGCGGACGCCGTCGTCACGGGCAACCCCATCCGCAAGGAGTTCTTCGAGGCTCGACGGCAACCGACAACCGGCAACCGACAATGTCTTCTAGTCTTTGGCGGCTCGCAGGGCTCGCAC
The DNA here is from genome assembly GCA_041483175.1 of Thermoanaerobaculia bacterium. Taxonomy (GTDB): domain Bacteria; phylum Acidobacteriota; class Thermoanaerobaculia; order Gp7-AA8; family Gp7-AA8; genus Gp7-AA10. Next base: position 5,326 of record JBGPFD010000181.1, read on the forward strand.
GTACTCAACGTAGTGATGGTCGATGCGTTGCTGTTTCTGGCGCGCTTGAAAGATCGTTTGGAGATCGTCCATCAGACCGGGCCGAAGGAGCTCGACGCGGTACGCGCGGCGTACAAGACCTCCGCGTTCGTGAACGCGCGCGTGGTGTCGTACCTCGATCCGATCGCCCCGGAGATCGCGGCGGCCGATCTGGTAGTCAGCCGGGCGGGCGCCATGACCATTGGCGAGCTGGCGGCGATCGGTCGCGCGGCGATTCTGGTGCCGTTCGCCGCGGCGGCGAACAATCACCAGGAGCTGAACGCGCGCGTGGTGGAGCAGGTGGGCGGGGCGGTCGTGATCACCGAATCAGAGTTTTCGCCGCAGCGGCTGGCCATGACCATCAGCGAGATCCTGAGCGATTCGGCACGGGCGCCGCGGATGGGGGTGGCGGCGCACACGCTGGCGGCACCCGAGGCGACAAATAAAATCGTAGATTTACTCGAAAAAATTGAGAAGACCGAATAAAATTCAACATTAACAACGCCACGATCAGAATGAATTTTGAGAACATTAAGAGCATTCATTTCGTCGGGATCGGCGGAATCGGAATGAGTGGCATTGCGGGGATCCTGGCAGGGCAGGGTCTGACGGTCTCCGGCTGCGATCTGAAGCCGTCGGTGGCGACGGATCTGCTCTCGCGCCGCGGCATCCCCATCTCCATCGGCCATCATCCTTCGCATCTCGCCGGAGTCGATCTGGTGGTGGTGACCTCCGCCGTGCGGGAGGAGAACGCCGAGCTTGATGAGGCGCGCCACCGCGGCATTCCGGTGATCAAGCGGAAGGAGATGCTCGGCGCCATCGCCGCGCGGAAGCGTGCCGTCGGCGTCTCCGGCACGCACGGCAAAACGACCACCTCGGCGATGATCGCCGTGATCCTCGAGGAAGCGGGTCTCGATCCGACGGTGATCATCGGCGGCATGCTGCCCAACATCGGCTCGAACGCCAAGCGCGGCGAAGGTCAGTTCCTGGTCGTCGAGGCCGATGAATACGATCGCAGCTTTCACGAGCTGCATCCCGAAATCGCGGTGATTACCAACATCGAGGCCGACCACCTCGAGTACTACGGCAGCTTCGAGGCCATCGTCGAGGCCTTCCGCGTTTTCGTGCAGGGCGTCAAGCCGGGCGGAGCGGTCGTCGGATGCGTCGACGATCCGGAAGTGGCCGAGTTGCTGAACAGTGTAGCGGCGGGCGTCTCGCCCGCCGGCGCGGCGGGGACGCCGTCCCCTGCGCCGAAAGTCATCCGGTACGGCCTGAACGTTCCCGCCGACCTCACCGCCACGAACATCACCTTCGACGAGCGGGGGTCGAGGTTCGAGGTGCCGGGCGTCGGCGGGTTCCGCCTTTTCGTCCCTGGCGAGCACAATGTGCGCAACGCCCTGGCGGCGATCGCCGTGGCGCGCGAGCTGGGCATTGCCGCGGAGGTCGTCGCGGCGGGGCTGGCAAAGTTTCTGGGTGTCGATCGCCGCTTCCAGATCCTCGGCGATTACGCCGGCGCGTTGATCGTCGACGACTACGCACACCATCCGACCGAAATCCGGGCCACACTCGACGCGGCGCGGCGCGGCTATCCGAACC
>JBGPFD010000182.1:0-6895 GCA_041483175.1 Thermoanaerobaculia bacterium
CATCGGCAATCGTTCCGTTACACGAACGGCCAGGTCGCGCCATGCTCCTCGTACTTTCTGCGCCTTTTCACGGAAGCCGGCGACGAGCATCCTCTTCGCCCGCGTCGCTGCCACGTACAGCAGCCGCATCTTCTCCGCGCGCTTGAAGTCCTTCTCGGTCTGCTCGTATCCGTCCCATCCCGGCGGCACGGCGAGCACTTTCTTCCCTCGCGGCCCCCACTCGCGCGTAACCACGAAATGCCCGCGCGACTCGTCGCCGCTGCGATCAACGAAGAAATCGACGGGAAAGTCGTACTCGTCCGCGGGATCGATCAGAAAGACGACCGCCGCCTCCAGCCCCTTGACCTGATGGAGATTCATCAGCCGCACCGCATCCGCACGCGCCGGATCGACGTCCAATTCTTCGATGTCCGGCTCCGGCTCGCTCTCCAGCAGCTCGTCGAAGTGCTCGACGATGGCCGCGAGCGATTCCCCGCGCGCGGACAAGTCCCGCGCGATGTTCAGCGCCAGAAGGAGATTGCCGCTCCGCGTTCCAGGACGCTCACCCGACGCAGCCAGCGGCAACAACCCGAGGCGATCGAAAAGGCGCGCGATCGCCGCGGCGGGCGGATGCAGCCGCGCATCCTCGATCGCCTCTCGTATGACTCGCAGACCGCCGGCAATCCTCTCGTCCGTCCCCTCGGGCAAGTCGCGGAAGGGCGAGAACTTCCCGCCGGCGCGCACGAAGCGGTAGAGCGCGTCGTCGTTGGCACCGTTGAGCGGGCCTCGCAGAAAAGCCACGATCGACACCTCATCGTCGGGATCGACCATCGCGCGCAACAGGGGCATGGCTTGTTCGAGGGCGCCAAGATCCTTGAATGCTTTGCTGCCGGTGATCTCGTACGGGATGCCGAGGCGCTCGAACGCACGGGCGTAGAAGGAGAGCCGCGGAGTCTGCCAGCTGATCAGGAGGATGTCGGAGTAGTGAAGGGATTCGTCGTTCCAGGGAGGGGGTCCCTCGCCGTCTGCGCGGCTCGGGATGACAGAGGGGCTCGGGATGACAACGGAGGCGAGGATCCATTGGCCGATTTGCTCGGCTTCTGCTTCGGCCATGGCGTTGTTGCTGTCGGGGGGAGTCTCGAGGGAATAGACGCCCTCACCCGGCCGGAGCCTGCCCTGAGCGAAGCCGAAGGGGCCACCCTCTCCCGCTTTCGCGGGAGAGGGGTCACGATTTGCGATCAGATCGATTGGCGCGGCCTGGCGGCCGGCGGCGACGTCGGCCTCGGTGAACAGCGAGCGGAAGGCGTCGTTGACGAAGTTGCAGATCGCGGGCGCGGAGCGGAAGTTCGTTGAGAGTTGCCGGATCTCTCCGCTCGCCTCGATCAGCTTGCGAACGTCGAGGTAGGTGGTGATGTCCGCGCGGCGAAAACGGTAGATCGACTGCTTCGGATCGCCGACGATGAAAAGCGAGCCGGGCCGCGGGCGCAACTTGCGCCAGTTCTTCTCGTTCACGTCTTCGCCGGTGAGATAGAAGAGGACTTCGGCCTGCAGCGGATCGGTGTCCTGGAACTCATCGACGAGCACGTGCGTGAAGCGCCGCTGAAAGTAGCGGCGTACCGCGGGGTGATCGCGCAGCATGTCGCGCGCGCAGACCAGCAGATCCTGAAAGGTGAGCGTGCCGTTGCGGCGGCGATCGGCCGCGAATGCAAGCGCGGCCGGGCGCAGGACGTCGAGGGCGATCCCGTGCACGTGCTCGCGCCACTGGCGCACGACAGGGCGGATCTCGGCGGCCGCAAAGGCCGCGTAAGTCTGGTAGAGGCGCTTTGCAATCGCGCCATCGGGCCATCGATTCAGCGTGGCTCTGCGGCTGATGTGATTGCCTTCGTCGAGAAACGCGAACTGATCGAAAGGATCGTCGAGGTCGGAGCTGCGCCGCTGGCGAATCAACTTCACGATCATCTGTTCGAAGTCGTCCGGCTGGTCACGGTGTGCATCCGTCGGCAGATGCGGCTCGCATTCGTCCAGGAATGTGCAAACCGCGTCGCAGACCCGTCGTAGGTCCGGCCGCTCACTCCTTTGCGATACCAGGACGACGTCGGGATACTCGACGATGCGCTCGAACGCTCCGCGCAGCGTCTTCCGGTCGAGGCCTACCTCGCGCGCCTCGGCCAGCAGCGGATTGCCATCGAAGCTCTGCTCGTCGTACCAGCGGTTCCAGAACTCCGCGGTGATCTGCTGCCCTGCCGCCTGGTCGAGTTCCTCGAATTCGGGGTCGAGGCCCGCTTCGACAGGGCGCTCGCGGATGAGGCGGGCGCAGAATGCGTGGGTTGTGCCGATGAAGCCGGCGTCGATTTCTGTTAGGGCGGCGCGGAGGAGCCCCTCATCCGGCCTTCGGCCACCTTCTCCCCGCGATGCGGGGCGAAGGCTTTCGAACTCCTCCCTCGCCCCGCGCTCCCCCGCCCCCAACTCCCTCGCCCCGCGCAGCGGGGAGAGGGTGCCGCGAAGCGGCGGGTGAGGGGCCGCGATTGCACTCTCCACGCCTTCCTGGAATTGCTCGCGCAAATGCGCGGCGGCTTTCACGGTGAAGGTGATGGCGGCGATGGTCGAGGCGCGGGCACGTCCGCTGCGCACGAGGTTGACCATCCTGGCGACGAGGTTGGTCGTCTTCCCCGTCCCGGCCGCGGCCTCCACCAGCATGGTCACGTCGAGGCGCGAGCGGACGGCTTCGCGATCCGCGTGATCGGCGGCTTGTTTCTCGGTCACCGAGTCTCCTGCAGCTTCCGCCAGGCCTGCACACCCGGCTCATTCGCATTCTTCGCAAGCTTCCTCTCCATCCGCTCCGAGGCCAGCTTCGGCCCGCCGCACACCGACTTGAAGTCGCAGAACTTGCACGCCTCCTCGTCTCCGTGGGGAAAGAACCCCGTCGCAATGACGTCGAACAGAGAATTCAACGCCTCTTTCAAATCCAGGTCGGAGCACTCGCGCAACAACCGCGTTCCCCGCCCCTTCGTCGTCGGAAAAAGATAGCCAGATCGCGTGACGCGTCCGCCCAGTCCCTTCCGCGACAGCATCGCCTCAAACGCTCGGGCATAGATGGCGTGCTGGATCTTCGTCCCTCGTCCAAGGACTCCTCCGCGATCGAATTGGTAGGTGCTGCCCGACTTGTAGTCCCAGACGTGCCACTCGTCGGCGGTCTCGTCGTGATCGACGCGATCGATGCGGCCGCGGAGCTTGATCGACTTGCCTTTCCCGAGGGGGAGCGTGAATGCCTCGGGCATAGCTACGCCGTCATTTTCGTCTGCGCCAAACGACACCTCGAAGTGCTTTGGCGTGACCGTGCGGCAGGCCTTCTCTTCGGTGCGCAGGAAGACCTCGCAGGAGTCGAGAAGCTCCTGCCGCCGTTTCTCGAAGGCCGCTTCGCTCGGCGGCGGAACCTCGTCGCGCCATTCGGCCAGCGCCTCTTCGGCGATCGACTGCATGCGCGGGAGGAAGTCCATCGACGGCTTCCGGCGGCTCGCGCACAGCTCAGTCATCACCGCTTGCAGGAGCTCGTGCACCAGCGATCCGAACTCGTTGGCCTCCAGCCAGGTGTCCTGCTCGTACGCGATCTCGTCGAGCGGATGGATTTTGAGGATGCGCCCGAGGAAATGGCGATACGGGCAGCCGGCCATGTTCTCGAGCTGCGAGGCGGAATAGATTCCGCCGTTGCGGCGCGGGTCCAGATCTTCCGGTGGCGCCTCGATGAGACCGTCCCACTTGGTGATTTCATCGCTGTCGCGCGCGGCCACGGAAAGCGCGCCCGCGGCCAGGCCGGCGTAGGCGTCGAGGACCGCCTCGGCGATGTGGGAGCGGCGGGCGGGGGCGCCCGCCGCCACACCGAAGCGGCGCAGCAGCCACCACTCCGATCCGCTGAGCGGAACGGGATCGACGAAACCCGCGCGCGGGATGCTCCTGCCGACCTCTTCGTAGGTCGCGTCGGGTTTGCCGCTCGAAGCGCGGTACATCTCCAGCAGCGAGCTGGAAGGAAAGCGCTCGCGGCGATCCCCGAGCGCGAGGGAGGCGTATGAAAGCGTGATCTTGCGATTGGACGCGCGGCCCAGGAGACGGCGGAACTGTTCGTTGGCACGCTGCGGGCGGTCGCCCACGATCGGGATGCCGATGGCCTCGCGCTCGACGTCCAGGATGATCGGGTCCTGCAGTCCGCTGCCGGGATGCTTCGATTCATCGAGACCGGCAATGAACATGCGCGAGCGCGCGCTCCAGCCGCCGGCGCGGATCGGCGCGACGTGAAGGAATCCGGGACGCGGGTTGCTCGCCGCCACGTGAAGGTTGCGCGCGGCCTCACCGAGTCGCGATGCGGCGACGGCTCTCGGCAATCCTGGCTGGTTGGGCGCCGGCAGCGCCGCCAGCTCATCGAGCATGCGGCGCAATCCCTCGCGGGCCATCGCGTCGATGTCGTTGCGGATGTGCGCGAATTTCGCCAGGAAGGCCGACGCTGCACGCGCGGCCTCGGCGACGTCCATGCTCTCACCGCTGCCGATGGTTTCCGTCATCGTCAGCAGTTCCTTCACGATTTCAAGCGCCGCCTGCGCGGCTTCTCGCGTCTTTTCGCTGATTTCGTCATCGGCGAGCAACGCCTCGATGCGCCCGAGGTAGCGGTCGCGGCCCCATCCGATGCGCGCGCGGCGCAGGATGCGCGCGAATCCGGGTGTGGCGAAGGCCCCGGCGCGCGCGGCGCGCTGAAGATCGACGGCGTGCCACCCGTCACCGATCCACCGGAGAAAGGCGAGGCACGCCTGACCCGGTCTCGTAAAGTACGAGGCGATTCCCTCGGCGAACGTGCAGGGAATCTCGTACTCCGCAGCCAGCTCGTACGCCAGCGGCAAATACGGCTCACGCGTGGTGTAGACGATCTCCGCGTCGTCGAACGGCGCCTTCTCTTCGAGGATCGCCCGGAACGCGCCCCGAAGCTCGTTCTCCTCCCCGATTGCACGTCGGAAGTCGACGCTCCCGCGTGGCCCACCGACTTCGGCCGCGCTGATCGTCTCGTACTCGCCGGCGGCTAGCTTCAGCAGCCGCTCCTCGGTTGCGGTCAGCTCCACGTCTTCGACGACGATCCAGATCGCGTCTTTCGCCCACGGCCGTGCCGCGTCGCGTTCGAGCATCGAGACGGCGCGGGCCAGAACGCCGAAACGGTCGACGTAGCGGCGCTGCTTCAGCTCCTCGTCATATGCGGCGAGAATGCGGACCACGTCGGCGGCCTTGCGCGGATCCTCGAACGCAGGAGTCTTGATCTTTGCCGGATCGATGCCGGCATGGCGGAGGTCATCGATCGACTTCTGAACTGCCCGATGCAGCCCGGGGCGATCGGCGAGCGCTGCGAAGTACGAGGACGAGTCGAGCACGCGATCGCATGCGCGCTCGATCAAGGCCAGGGCCTGCGCGCGCGAGAGCACCGTCACGCCTTCCCGGGCAAGGTCGAAGCCGGCGACGGCATCGGCGAGCGTGCGCGTCGTCTCCACGCGCAGATTCACCCACGGCGTCCCCGAGTTTATCCTGAGCGAAGCGAAGGATCTTTGCTGGGGCAGCGACTCTGTTGCGTGTTCCTCGCGGCTCCGCCAAAGATCCTTCGCTTCGCTCAGGCTAGGCTGAGAGCCGTGCGCCACGGCGTCAGCGATCTGATGCCCGATCGCCAGCGAGGGGACGACGAGAATCTTCTCGCGAAGAAGATGCTCGCGGCAGACGGTTGACAATCGCGAGAGCAAATGGGACATGGAGTGCACGAATCTTATTAGAATTTGCCGATGACACGCGCTGTGTGCTGCACGTGCCGTCCCTAAGTAGTGACCGAGAGCGACGGATTGCTACCCTGGGGCCTGCGGAATCCCGGTGGCGCCCCACACATTCCCCCTCGGAACCATCGTGCACCTCCAGTGGCTCTTGATTGCTGCCCGCCCGTCGAACGACACCCGTTGATGATCGCTACGTCGATGCCTGCGCAACGATGGTGCAGTTTGGTGCAAAGTGGTGTATCATGGCCATCATGACTCAGCCAGAAAGAGTTGTTCGCCAGAGTATCAGTCTGCCATCGGGCATCGCCCGCCGAGTCAAGACTCTTGCAAAGCGCGAACGCACGAGCGCGAACCGGGTGATCGTCAATCTGATCGAGACCGGCCTCCAGGCGCAGGAGCGCGAGAAACAAGCGTTCTTCGATCTTGCCGAACGGTTGGCGAATTCATCGAACACCGCCGAGCAAAAGCGCCTCAAAGAAGAACTGGCGCGAATGACGTTCGGTGAGTAGTGCCGAAGATCCAGTGGACCAATCTGCCCCGGCCGCTTCGCGACCATCTGTTTGATCGCTTGCGCGATCGCCAAATCACGGCCGAGGACCTCTACCAACTCAAGCTTTGGAGAGAGTCCGATCCGGAGGCGCCGGACGGACCGTGGTTCAAGGATTTCGGATCCTTCAAGATCTGCGGCGAAGGCCAATATCCGAAGACTTTCCTGTTGCAGGGTCAACCGGCACGAGGACAGCAGCTTTGACTTGGAAATCCAGGATCGTTGAAGGTCCTGTTGTGCACGTTCTGGTTTCCGGTGCAGTCGCAGAGCTCGTCTATTGAGCGGCTCCCCGCACGAGTTGCACGGCAACCTCGTTGAGGTGCGCCGAGTCGTAGACCAGATTTCTCCAGTTCTCCGGGATGCCTTCAGCACCGTAGTATGCCCCCGCGAGTTGGCCGTAGATCGCCGCCGTCGTGTCCGCGTCGTCGCCCAGATTCGCGGCGAGCAGCGCGCCTGCGCGGAAGTCAGAAGACTTGTTGAAGGCCCACAACGCGGCTTCGAGCGATGCGACAACGTACCCAGCCCCGCGGATCGCCGGGGGCTCTCGATGTTTGAAGCTACCCCGTGCGACTGCATC
>JBGPFD010000183.1:0-6861 GCA_041483175.1 Thermoanaerobaculia bacterium
AGTCGGCGTGGAGAATTTCGGCTTTTCCATGCGCATTCCGATCAACGTCAGCGGTGGCACGCAGTATCAGTCGGTCGGATTCGAGACGCCGGTCAGCATCAGGCAGAACGAGAAAGTGGTGATCGGCACGACGACCATGGGAGAGAAAGCGCTGATCGTGGTGGTCACCGCGAGCGCCGACTCGAAGTGAGATGTCACCCCGAGCGTCAGCGAGGGGCCTGGAGGCAGGGGTGGCGCGCCGCCCGACCAGGCACCTCGCTGGCGCTCGGGGTGACAAAGGATCAATCCTTGTATCGCGCCATGGCCACCTCGACGATGGCCTTGATCATCTCGGTGTAGGTGCGCTCGCTGCCGCGGGCGGCCATGGCGAATTCAGCCTGCGACGAGAGCCACGGATTCGGATTCGCCTCGATCACGTAGATCGCGCCGTCCTTCCTCAGGCGCATATCGATGCGGCCGTAGTCGCGCAGCTTGAGCGCACGGTAGGTCGTCTTGGCCGCTTCCTGCAGCTTCCCGATCATTTCCTGGTCGAGATCTTTGGCCACCGCCGACTTGGTCAAGCGGTAGGCCTCGCTGTCGCGTTCGAACTTTACGTCGCGTCCGGCGATCCTCGGCGTGTCCGCCGGCAGTTTTGACAGATCGAGCTCCACCAGCGGCAGCGCCTCGGGCGGATCGTTGCCGAGGATCGCCGCGTAGATCTCGCGCCCCTCGATGTACTCCTCGATGAGGATCGGAACGTTGAACTTTTCCTGCAGAAGGTGAATCCGCTCCATCAGGTCCTTGACGGAATTGACCACCGAGTCGACGTCGATGCCGATCGATCCATCCTCGGAGACCGGCTTGAGAATCAGCGGGAACTTCACGTCATGGGCGTAATCGACTCGGCCGCGGTGCGACACGGCGGAGAAGGGCGTCTGAATTCCGTGGAAGCCGATGATCTTCTTGGCCAGCGCCTTGTCCTGCGCCAGCAGCAGCCCGTGCGGTCCCGATCCGGTGTAGCGCAGGCCGATCAGATCCATGAACGCCGGAATGTGCAGGTCCTTGGTGTCGTCGCCGCCGTACGACTCCGCCAGATTGAAGATCAGATCCACCTTGCTCTTCGCCAGTGCGAAGAGCGACGGGTCGCGTCCGTCGAGCTCGACGTAAGACGGCTCGTGCTCGAGCTTGGTCAGCGCGGCGAAAACTTCTTCCCGATCGAGCTTCGGACGCTTGCGCTTCTTGCGGACCGCGGTGTCTTCGAGGTTGGCGCCCGGGTACTCTTCGAACTCGTCGGACGTTTCGTAAAGGATGCCGATCTTCATCCGCGACACAAAATGGTGTCGTTATAGTTTACGACAATTCGTGCGACTTGCGCTCGAATCGGCGCGCGGAGAAGAAGTTCATGGCCAGCGTGGTGATGTAGGCGGTCAGCTCGACCATCTGCTCGGGTTCGCGCATCTTGTCCACCACCAGGTTCATCTCGTCGAGTTTTCCGGTGATCGCTTCCACCAACGTCTTGACCAGCGAGCGGCGCACGCCGGTCCAGTAGCTGACCTTGTCGACGATTTCCTTGCGATGCTCCGCCACCATGGCGGAGGCTTTTCGCGCGCGTTCGGCCTCGATCTCGTCGGCATGCATGAAGATGTCGTCGAGATCGACGTCCAGCGCCAGATCGGCGACTTTCTGCGACTCGTCGCGCGCCGTCTCCTTGTAGAACTCCTCGATGGTTTCTTCCATGTCCTCGACGGTAAAGTCGGTCTCGCCGAGAGGGCGCAGCGGAGGCCTCTGGCCGAGCTCGTGCGCGATGCGATCGACGTAACGCAGCTTCTTCATCGCCGGCCAGTTCTTGTACTTCTCCCGCCAGTTCGAGCGGGGCGTAAGCCAGGCGGCGAACGTTTCGGCGAAATCCTCGTCCGGATGTTTCTGCGCGTACCACCCCGCGATGTGGCGCACGTAATTGCGCGAGAAGGGAACGAAGCGGTAGTGATCGCGGTACGGACGGCGGAACGGGCCGAACATCTCGCGCCACTCGTCGTTCTTGTACAACTCGTACGCGTAGTTGAACGCGTGGCCCGCCTCGTGGCGCATGTACATCATGATCTCGCGCTCGGTCTCGATGTCGTTGACCGCGCTCTCGATTGCGCCGACGCGCGGGTCGGCCAGATAGAACGGCACGCCGATGACCGGCTGCTCGGATGGGCATCCCCATTCGTCGGTCAGATAGAACGCCGGGCGGAAATGCTCCAGCCCCTTCGCCTTCAGCTCGCGAAAGAGCTGCTCGACGTACCGCTCGATCGGCGACCCCTCCAGCTTCAGCCCCAGCTTCTTGATCGGGACGGGCAACAGGTCGCGGACGTCGCTGGGGGTCTTCTCGAAAAGCATGGGCTACACAGTGTAGGGCACGGCTGCGCCGTGCCGCACCCCGGTTTAGCCCCACCTTGCCGGATTCCCCTGTATCTACTCCCGCATCCCCTCGATTTCCCCCTCCCGGACGATGCGGTCGTAAAACCGCTTCTGCCAGACCACGAATTCGGGCGTGGCCAGGAGCCGTCGCACCGCACTCGTCACGCTCGCCTTGAATCCACCGACACCCCTGAACAAGGCGCCCTTTGCTGCCAGCGGCGGAACATGCACGATCGCGTGCATATGGTTTGGCATAACGATCGACTCATCCAGAACGACCTCGCTGCGCAGAGCCGCAGTTCGGAGCCACGAAGCCTCGACGATGCGCCCGATGGCGTTCAGCGCAACCACACCGTTGAAGCACGACCCGAACAGCATCCGCTTGTGATCGGCGCATAACGTCAGGTAATAGGCGCAGCCGCCGCCATACGGAAACCCGCGTAGGCGGATCCGTTTTCGATATGGGAATCCCGATGCCGTCAACATAGACCCGAGGATCCCTCGGCGCTATAGACAACGCGAAGTTTTCCAGCGGGTGCAGACGACGGGGGTGCGGCACGGCGCAGCCGTGCCCTACACTATGCCTGAATGCTCGACGACCGCCTCCCCCACCACCCTGTTCCGACCACGCCCGACACCTTCGACAATCTCGGCCTGAGCGCGCCGATCCTGCAGTCGATCCGTGACGTCGGATTCGAGCATCCGACCCCCATCCAGTCGGCGGTGATTCCTCCCGCCCTGCAGGGGCGCGACATCATCGCCCTGGCGCAGACCGGGTCCGGCAAAACGGCGGCGTTCGTGATCCCGCTCGCCGAGCGGCTGCGGCACGGCGGCGGCCTGCGGGCGCTGATCGTCTCGCCCACGCGCGAGATCGCGCTGCAGACGCAGGCCTTCGTCGAGCTGTTCGGAAAGAATCACGATCTCAAGGCGGCCTGCCTGATCGGCGGCGTGAAGATGCAGCCGCAGATGCGCGCGCTGGCCGAGCATCCCGACATCATCGTGGCCACGCCGGGCCGGCTGCTCGATCACATCGAGCGCCGCAACGTGCGCGTGGACGCGGTCGAAGATCTGATCCTCGACGAGGGCGACCACATGCTGGACCTCGGATTTCTCCCGCAGGTGCGGCAGATCCTGGTGCGGTTGCCCAAGAAGCGGCGCACCATGATGTTTTCCGCCACCATGCCGGCGGCGATCGAAGAGCTCGCACGCACCATGATGAGCGACCCGCTGCGCATCGACATCACGCCCGTGGGGAGGGCGGCGGTCGGCATCACGCACCGTCTCTATGTCGTCGCGCCGGAAAACAAGCGCCCCTGCCTCCTCGCGCTGCTGCATCAGGAGCTCGGCAGCACGCTGGTCTTCGCGCGGCGGAAAGTCGACGCCGAATGGCTCTACCACATCCTGAAGCGGCAGGGACATCCGGTGACCCGGATCCACTCCGCACAGTCGCAGGGCAAGCGCGTGCAGGCGCTGTCGGATTTTCGCGAGGGATCGCACCGCATTCTGGTGGCCACCGACATCGCCGGCCGCGGCATCGACGTCCCGGGGATCGAACACGTCATCAATTTCGACGTGCCGGAAAATGTGGAGGACTACATCCACCGCGCCGGGCGCACGGCGCGCGTCGATCGCGAAGGGATCGTCTCTTCGATTGCCACCTGGCAGGATCTGATGATGGTGCGCCAGATCGAAACGGCCCTCGGCCATCCGATCCCGCGATGCATCGCGGGCGGCGTCGAGCCGTGGGTGGAGCGGCAGAAGGCGCCGTCCCGCACGCGCTCGCGGGTGTGATGCCCTCCAGGAACAGGGTGATGACGTACGATGCCTCGATGCCATCGTTCGACCGCGCCCTCGCCGGGCTGGAGAGCCTCCGCCGTTCGCCCCCCGACCCAGCGCGCCTGATCGAGCTGCTCGCCGCGCTCGACCGCACCAAAATTCGCGATGCGGACCGCCTGGCGCTCCTGCACGACGCACTCCTCTTTCTCTGCGCCTATCCTCCGACTCCAGGGGTTCTGCGGCTCGCGGAATCGATCCTCAAACGATTCGCCGGGCGCATGCGCGACATCGATCCTCTTCTCGACCCGGAGGTCTCCGGCATCGCGGGAACGTGGGTAGAGATGGTCTTCTCGTTTGATTTCGTCCGCTGGCTGGCGCGCCGCTTTCCGCGCCAGGTGGACATCGACTGGGACGAGCCGCCCGATTCCGATCGACTGGCCGCGGTCCTCGCGCCGCGAATTCCATTCCTCGAAGAAGAGGTCGTCGACGTGCACGTGCCAACCCTGGAGATCGCGCAACAGCGAGGACTGGCATGGCTCCTTCAAAACCTGGAGCCACTGGCATACGACTCCCTCGGGCTATGGGTCCGTTGGAAGCCCGGCGCGGAAATGTCCCGAACTCTGATGCGCCGTCCGCCGCGAACGATTTTTCTTCAGAGCACGCCGCCGCTCTCACGGCGCGACGTTTCCATCGAGCGCGAGCTCGCCGGTCCGCCACTTCGCATCTCCAGACTTTCGCGGCGCAAGGGCCAGGCGGTCCTGGACATGGTGTGCGCCGCGCTGGCCACGCGCTATCGCGAGCTTTACAACTTCACCTGGGGCGATCCCTCCACCGTGCTCTCCGCCGACGCCGGCCGCGGCCTGGAGATTCTTCTGATCGGTCTCCTCCCGGAAAAACGCCTCCCCCTGCGAGCCGGCTTTGCTCCGTTCCTTCTGAGAAACGGCGTCCCGATCGGCTACGGCGATGCGTTCGGGCTCTGCGAGCGGATGGAGGTCAGCTTCAACATCTTCTACGCCTTCCGCGACGGCGAGTCGGCGTTCTGCTTTGTCCGCTTGTTGAAGCTTTATCACCAGCTCTTCGGATCGACCGTATTCTCGATCGACCCGTACCAGATCGGCCTGGAAAACGAGGAAGCGATCGAAGCGGGGGCGTTCTGGTTCTATCGCAAACTCGGGTTCCGCTCGACCGACCCGCGGGTCGAGCGGATCGCTCGCCACGAAGAAGAGCGCATGACCAAAGACCCGACACATCGAACCTCGGCGCGAACGCTGCGGAGGATGGCGCAGAGCCCTCTGATCTACGAAATGCAGCCGACCGGTGCGTGGGATCGTTTCCGCATCCACAACGTCGTCAGGAAGCTCGGTAGCGGGAGGCGGCAGATTCGCATTCCGCCGGAGATCCTGCGCGCCAAGTCGGGCCGTTCCGAGGTGCGGTACGTTCGTCTGCTCGCGCGGCACAAGCGCTTCCGGCGCGCGATACTGCAGTTGGGAAGGGACTGATGCTGGCGCTCACACCGCACGCCCGGCCCGCGGAACGTCGCCCGCGGCAGCAATGACGTGCCGTCCGGGACCGGCGGCCTGCGAGCCTGCGGAGAGAATCGCGTGCATTACACTATGCCATGGTCAGATGGCTGGTCGTTGCGGCGCTCATCGTGTCGCTGGGCATCTGTGCGATCTCTGAGGTTCGGGCACGGCAGAAGTACGCGTTGACGCAGCATCTGATCGCACGGCGGCAAGGGGAAATCCAGAAACTCGCGGATATCGATCATCAGGTGCAGGCGTTTAAGAAGCAGAAAGACGCTCTGCAGCGCCGGATCGACATTCTTCAACAGCTTTACACTGCCGCGCAGAGGGGCGCCCATTGAAAGTCGTGGCCGTTCTCCTCGCGCTGATCGTGCCTCTGGCAGCCTACTTCCCCACGATCGCCATCCAGCGTCAAGAGCAACAGGAACGCGCTGACGAGCAGCTCCATCAGCTCGACCAGCGCGTGGAGCAGGCGCTGTCGGCGCAGCGAAAGATGCAGCAATTCCTGGAAGAAGGCGCGCACCTGACAACCGAACTGGAGCAGCTCCGCGTCACCCTGCCGCCGAAACTCACGACCGCCAATATCCTCCGCACGCTCGAATCCGCCGCGACGCGCCACGGCGTCCGGCTCACGCGGTTCGCCCCGCGCCCGCCCGGCCAATGGCCGCCACTGCAGGTGGTGTCGATCGAGACCGAGGCTGAGGGGCCCTCAATCGCCATTGAGACACTCCTGCGCGAGCTCGGCGAGAAGCCGCAGCCCGGACAGCGATTCCTCGCTGTCTCCGGCGTGACAGCAGCGGGAACGCGGACGAGTTTCGTGGTCACCGGATACGCGCTGCCGGATCCACGCTAGAAAACCTCTGCGCGAGGTCGAATGCCTTCGCCCTCGTTCTGCCTGATGCTGTCACCCCGAGTCGGCGTTCGCGGTGACCACCACGATCAGCGCTTTCTCTCCCATGGTCGTCGTGCCGATCACCACTTTGCCGTAGCGCGGGGGA
This sequence comes from Thermoanaerobaculia bacterium, assembly GCA_041483175.1. Lineage (GTDB taxonomy): Bacteria > Acidobacteriota > Thermoanaerobaculia > Gp7-AA8 > Gp7-AA8 > Gp7-AA10. Next base: position 6,680 of record JBGPFD010000183.1, read on the forward strand.
CCCTCACCCGGCGCTCTGCGCCACCCTCTCCCGCTCGCGGGAGAGGGAACTCGAAGTCCCAACTTTCTCGAGCAGTTGCCTCCTCTCCCGCGCGCGCAGTAGTGTTTTGCACCGCGTTGGTCCGTGATTCCTGCGAACGGAGGGTCCTTCGATGAAGATCAGGGCACTTTTGTGCGTGATCG
>JBGPFD010000184.1:0-6838 GCA_041483175.1 Thermoanaerobaculia bacterium
CGTCAGCGGATGCTCATTTGTGGTACCGACAGCAGGAATCCCGCCGGATACTGCACGTAACCGTCGATGTTGCTGCGCATCACGGCGACGTTCGTCTGCAGGTAGAGCGAGATGTACGGCAGGTCCTCTTGTGCGGCCTTCTGAATCTCCACGTAGTCCTGCTTCCGTTTGGCGCGATCGAACGTCGATCGCCCATGCTGGATCAGCTGGTCGACCTTCGGATTGTCGTAATAGCCGCGATTCTGCCCCTCCGGAGGCTTGTTTTTCGAATAGAAGATCACGTGGTAGAAGTCGGGATCCTGAATCCCGTTCCGGCTGAGCGAGTACATCTGGAAGTTGCCCTTCTGGATGTCGGCGTAGAAGGTGGACATCTCGTTGGACTGGATCTGCATCTTGATGCCGACCTGCTTCAGCATCTGCTGGATCACCTGCGCGCGGGAGTTGGCTTCGGCATCGGTCGACGTCTTGAACACGACCGAAAAACCGTTCGGATACCCAGCCCGCGCGAGCAGTTGCTTCGCCTTCGCGGGATCGTACGGATAGGTCGGGAGGCTGTCGGGGCGCGCCCAGTGCCCCTCGGCAAGCATGGTGTCCGTCGGCTTCGCGTAGCCGCGCTGGATGTCGCGGATGATGCGCTCGCGGTCGATGGCGTGGGCCAGCGCGCGGCGCACGTCGACCTTCGACAGGACCGGATCGCGAAGGTTCAGCGCGATGTACTGATAGACCGAGCCCGGCGTCTTGACCGTTTTGAACGACGGGTTCTTGTCGAATTCGACGATGTTCTCGAAGGGAATCTCGTTGACTTCGAACTGCACGGTGCCGCGGCGCATCTCGAGCACTCGCGTCGTGGAGTCCGGAATGATGCGCATAATGACGTGCTTGATCTTCGGCGCGCCGCCATGCCACCGATCGAACGCTTCCAGCACCGCGCGGTCATCGGGACGAAAGTCGACGACCTTGTATGGTCCGGCGCCGATGGGGTGGGTGCGGTAGACGTTCGTATCGGCGCCCGCCGGCAGAATGCCCAGGGTCAGGTTGTCGAAGATTCCGGCGTTCGGCTCCTTCAGCTTGAAAATGACCGTGGAATCGTCCGGCGCCTCGATGTGGTCGACCACGTCGTATCCCGATTTCTTTGAAGTGACGAAGCTCGCGGCCATGAGCGAGTCGTAGGTCCATTTGACGTCGGAAGCTTTCACCGGCTGCCCGTCTTGGAATTTGGCGTTCGGATTGAGGTGGAAGACGATCGTCTTGTCGTCCGGCGTCTCCCACTTCTCGGCGATGTCCGGCGCGTACTCCATGTTCGGCGTCACTTTGATCAGGCCGCTGCAGATCAGGTCGAACATGCGGCCCGAGGCGTTGTCGTTGCCGACGCGCGAATCGAGATTCGTCGGCGACGACATCAGCGCGATCACCAGCGTGTCTTTGGCGGTCCCGCCGCCGGCACTTTTTTCTCCGGCCCCGCATCCGGTCAGGAGAGCGATCAGAAGAAGAAAGAAAAGCGATCGGATTCGCATGCGGTACCTCTTCAGCCTTCGCAGTGCGGCGGCTTGCCGCCGCCGTAACGGCGCTGGCAAGCCAGCGCAGTCCGAAGTCGAGTACAAGTATGATGCCGGTCTGATGCGTGCTCTCCGGATTCTCCTCTTCATGGGAATGCTGTTGCCTGTCGCGGCTCGCGCTTCCCAGCAGAAAGTCATTGTGCTCGGCTTCGACGGCGTCGACGCCCGCCTCACCGAGAAGTGGATGAACGAAGGAAAACTGCCGAACCTCGCCCGCCTGCGTCAGGGCGGGACCTTTCGCTACCTTCGCCCGACGCTCCCGGCGCAGACGCCGGTCTCGTGGTCGACGTTTTCCACCGGCATCGATCCGGGACGGACGGGGATTTTCGATTTCCTGCGGCGCGATCCGAAGACGTATCTGCCCCTTTTTGCGGCATTCGACGAAACGAAAGAACCGATTCTGCTCGGCAAAGCGAACGCGCCGGTCGGAGCGGCCGCCGTTTTCGTGGTCATCGCGGCGCTCGCGCTGCTGCTGCGCGGCCGCTGGCGCATCGCCGGCCTCATTGTTGCGCTGATCGCCACGGCCGCCGTATTCGACGGCATTCAAAAATACATTCCGCTCACGCGTCCTGGCGTGATCAACCGCCGGCAGGGGATTCCGTTTTGGGAAGTAGCGGCCAACGCCGGCAAGAAAGTGCTGACCGTGCACATTCCGGTCACCTTTCCGGCGCATGATTTTCCGGACGGCGAGCTGCTCTCCGGCCTCGGAGTTCCCGATGTTTCCGGTCGGATCGGCAAACCGTTCTACTTCACCTCGGAGCTCGACTTTCACCATGCCGGCTCGTCGAACGAGTTTTCCATCGAAGTGGTGCAGCTCGAAGACAACAAGGGCGTAATCACCGCCACGATCCAGGGGCCGCCAAACAAGCTGTTCGACAAGCCGCCCTACATCTCGATCCCCATGACCATCACGGTGGCCAACGATCGCAACTCGATCGACATCGCGGTCAGCGGGCAGAAAGTCACCCTGCGGCCGGGCGAGTGGAGCGAATGGGTCGATTTCGTCTTCCCGTTCAATCCGCTGATCAAGCTGCACGGCATCAGCCGCTTTCATCTGATCTCCTCGCAGCCGGAGGTGAAGCTGTACCTGTCGCCGATCAACTTCGATCCGCGGCAGCTTCCGCCGGGATTCCGGATCTCCGCGCCGAAGAATTGGGCGCCGGAGCTGGCGAAGCGATTCGGGTTGTACAAAACGCTGGGATGGCAGATCGACACCTGGGCCATTTCCGAGGGTTTCTCGACCGAGCAGATGTTCTGGGACGACATGAACTGGACGGTGTCGAAGGATCGGAAAATGTTCGATGCCTTCCTGCACAGCGACCGCGATCTGATCGTGCAGCAGTTCGAGTTTCCCGATCGCGTTGCGCATGTCTTCTGGCGGCTGACCGATCCGCAGCATCCGGCGTACGACGCCGCGCTCGCCGCGCAGTGGGGAAGCGCGATCGAGCGCGCGTATCAGTTGATGGATTCGATCGTCGGCGACGCCATGCGCGCGGCCGAGGAGCATCACGCGGCGCTCATCGTGCTCTCGGATCACGGATTCGCGTCCTTCCGCCGCTCGGTGAACTACGACACCTGGCTGGTGCTCAACGGGTATCTGGTGCTGAAGTCGGGCGTTCAGGTGAAGGAGCGCAACATCGAAATGCTCTTCGATCAGGGGCAGTTCTGGGAGAACGTCGACTGGTCGAAGTCGCGCGCTTATGCGATGGGACTTGGCGAGATGTACATCAACCTTCGCGGTCGGGAGGCGCACGGAATCGTTCAGCCTGGCGCCGAGTATGACGCCCTGAAGCAGGAGCTGAAGCAGAGGCTCGTGCAGATGGTCGATCCGGTGACCGGCGAGCATCCGGTGCGGAGGGTGATCGCCCGCGAGGAAGCCTACCGGCAGTTCGATTCGAACATGATTCCCGACCTCTTCGTGACGAATAACGACGGCTACCGCGTTTCGTGGCAGACGTCGCTCGGCGGCATCCCAAAGGATCTGATCGAGCCGAACAAGCAGGTGTGGAGCGGCGACCACTGCTCGGTCGATCCGGAGATCGTCAAGGGAATCTTCTTCTACAACCGGAAGGTGGCCACCGATCGCTCGCCGTATATCGCGGATATCTATCCGACGGTGTTGGGGTTGTTGGGAGTGAAGGCTCCATACAAACTGGATGGTGTGGAGTTGCGGTGAAGCTCTTTAGCTCTTAGCTCTTGGGGGGAGCATGAGTGATTCGTATCGTGACTTGGTTGCCTGGCAAAAGGCCATGGGTTTAGTCACTGAGGTATATCGCGTAACTGAACAATTTCCGAACCGCGAGATCTACGGCCTGACTCGCCAGGTTCGCGACGCAGCGGTATCGGTGCCCAGCAATATTGCCGAAGGCAAAGGGAGGCAGACGAAACGCGATTACCTGCAGTTTCTTTATCGGGCACGGGGTTCGTTGCTCGAAGCCGAAACGCAGCTCGAGGTGGGACGCAATCTCGGATTCCTTTCTCAGGCCGTGTTTGAGACGATCTACGGATAGGCTGCAGAAGTGCGGCGTGTTCTGAGTGGCCTCATCCGCAAAGTGCAGCAACAAATTAACGAATCGCCTAAGACCTAAGAGCTTTCTTGGATTACAAACGTCTATTAACCCAGGTCGAACGCACCCTGGCGCAGATCGAAAGCGCCGGCACGCGGCGGCTGACGATCGCCCAGATCGCAGAGACGATCGCCGCGAATTTTCGCGATGAGCTGGGGATCGTTGGCGGGCGTATTTACGAGGCCACCGGCGAAAACACCTACCAGCTGGTGGGGCGTTTCGGCGTTTCAGCGGAAAGTTCGCTCGGGATCATCGTGCCGAAGGACTACAGAGCGATCGAGCTGGTGCTGGAGAGCGGCATTGTGGTTATGGATCCGAGCGATCCGGGGTTCGATCCGGTTCTGGAGCAGAAGCTCGGCGCCCGCCGGTTCGCGGCCATCGTCGCCGGCGATGACAATGAGCACATCCTCGGCTTCGATGTCTCGCCACAACTGAGCCGTGACGACATCCTCTTCTCGCTCAACCTGATGCGCTACGCGATCAATCAGCGTCTGCGCGCCGAGCGATACGAATCGCTGATCGTCGAGGCGCAGCGCATCCAGCAGTCCATCCTGCCGCAACGCGTTCCGCAGTACGCCGGATTCGATATCTGGGGCCGCACAGAGCCGGCGGAGATCGTCAGCGGCGATTTCTACGATTTCATCCAGGTGTCGGACAACATCCTGGGCCTGGCGATCGCCGACGGCTCCGGTCACGGACTGTCGGCAGCCCTGGTGGTGCGTGACATCTACATGGGCCTGCGGATGGCCACCGATCGCGACTTCAAGATCGTCCGCACGCTGGAGAAGCTCAACCACATCATCCACCGCAGCCGGATGACGACGAAATTCGTGTCTCTCTTCTATGGCGAGCTGGAAACGGGCGGAATCTTCATCTACTCCAATGCCGGCCACAACCCGCCGTTCGTGCTGAAGGCCAACAACAAGATGGAGGCGCTGACCAACGGCGGCCCGGTCCTCGGGCCGACGCCCGATGCGACCTTCACTCGTGGTTTCGTCAAGCTGGAGCCGGACGATCTGCTCTGTCTCTATTCGGACGGGGTGGTGGAGGCACACGATCGCCAAGACCGTGAGTTCGGGCTGGAGCGGCTGCAGCGCGTGGTCAAGACGAACCGCAATCAGACGGCCGAGCGGATCGGGGGCGAGGTCCTCGCGCGCGTCGCAAGATGGGGACAAAAAGTGGAGGATGATCGGACTGTGGTGATCGTCAAGGCGGTTTCGACATAATGGCAGACGTTCTCTATTTCAATGGCCGCTGGACGACGACGGAGGAACGCGTCCTTCGCGTCGAAGACCGCGGATTCCAGTTCGGCGATGCGGTCTACGAGGTCTTCAAGTTCCTTCGAAAGCGGCCGATTTTTCTGGCCGATCATTACCGGCGCATGGATCGCGGGCTGCGTGAGATCGATATCCCGAATCCATGGAGTGAGAACGAGTTCACGAAAATCGTCGGCGAGTTGCTCGAACGGACGGCGTTCAGCGACGGCATCGTCTATGTGCAGGTCTCCCGCGGCGAGAGCGAACGGACCCATTTCTATCCCGCTGGGATGAAGCCGACAGCGCTGGCGTACTCCCGTAACTTCCACTTTCCCGATGCGGCCAGAAAAGAGCGAGGCATCCGGGTCGTCACCACCCCCGATCTGCGCTGGAAGCAGTGCCACGTCAAATCGGTGAACCTTCTGCCCAACGCGCTGGCGAAGAAGCGCGCGCAGAAGGCTGAGGCCGACGAGGCGCTGCTGGTCGGAGAGGGAGTCGTCCGCGAGGGGGCGAGCTCGAACTTCTTCGCCGTCCGCGCCGGCAAAGTGGTCACCCATCCGCTCGATGAGCACATCCTGCCGGGCGTCGTGCGAGATCGGGTGATCAGGCTTGCTCTCGGAGCAAAGATCCCCGTCGATGAACGTCCGCTGCGCGAGACTGATCTGCTTCATCTCGACGAGGCGTTCATCACCAGCACGACCATGGGAGTGATGCCGGTGACGGAGATCGATGGACGGCTGATCGGCATCAGCCGCGGCGGAGAGATTACGACCCGGCTGCAGCGGCTGTTCGATGCTCTGGAGATGTCGGAGATTTCGTCGGCGACGGGGGCCGTCGAGTGAAGCCGAGGTTGCCGGCCGCGACGGCAACGAAAAGGAGACCGGCAATTGCGGCGCCGAGCAGCGCTCCCTGCAGCGCGCGATCGATCAATGAATTCGCGCCCCAGTTGCTGACCACGTAGTAGATCAGCGTCGCGCTCGCACTCAGAAAATAGACTACCCCGAGTACGCCCAAAATCGCGTTTGCGAACCGTGACCGGATTGGGACGTGGAACATGACTGTCTGGTTGCCGAGGCTACGAAGAAAGTGTAGGCCCTTTCAGGCGTCGGGGTGAGGTTTAGGTGTTGGATTGCGTGTTGGGCTTTAGAGAGGCTCTGCACAAGTTCGAGTTCCCTGAGCGAAGCCGAAGGGGCCACCTTCTCCCCCGCACCGCGGGGGCGAAGGAGTTCGAGCTTATGCAGAGGTTCCTCAGCTGGCGAAAGAAGCGGCAGCCTTGCGCAGCCTTTGTGCCGCTTTAGGGAAGCTCTGCACAAGTTCGAGTTCCCTCTCCCGCGATGCGGGAGAGGGTGGCGCGAAGCGCCGGGTGCCGGTGTTCCCGCTCATCCGGCCGGAGCCTGCCCTGAGCGAAGCCGAAGGGGCCACCTTCTCCCCCGCACCGCGGGGGCGAAGGAGTTCGAGC
>JBGPFD010000185.1:0-6781 GCA_041483175.1 Thermoanaerobaculia bacterium
GAGGAGCCGAAGCCGTTGTCGCATGGGACCGAGCTCGACGCCATCATCAAGCGTTGCCTGGAGAAGAAACCGGAGGCCCGGTTTCGATCGGCGCACGATCTCGCGTTCGCGCTGCGGGGGGCGGGGACCGGTGTGGCGGTTGTTCCTTCGCGCGCGCCGGTTCCGAGGATTGCGCTGATCGCCGTCCTGGCCGCGATCGTGGTCATTGGTGCGGTGGTGTTTCTGCGACCCCGCCCGGATTCTTCGTCCCCTGCGAGGCTCGGAATGCCACGAGTTGCGCATTCGATTGCCGTGGTTCCGTTCACCCCTCCGGGTGCGACCGAGGAATTCACGTATCTGAGCGACGGCATGACCGACGCCGTCGTCGACGCGCTCTCACGCATTCCGGCGATGCGCGTGATGTCGCGAAGCACGACGGAGCGCTATCGCGGGGCGGTGGTCGATCCGCGGCGCGTGGCCGCCGACCTGCGCGTCGATGAGGTTCTCTCCGGCCGCGTGCACAAGGAAGGGGAGCGATTGATGCTCGACGCGGAGCTTTCCGCTGCCGACGGCACACGCCTGTGGGGCAGTCGCTACGAGAGCGATGCGATCACCCCGCAGCGCGCGCAGGAGTCCCTGATCGCCGATCTGGCTCGTCACTTCGGACATTCGACGTCGTCGCAGCCGCTGGTCCGGCGCACGACCGATGATCCGGAAGCGTATCGGCTGTACCTCCGCGCGCGGTACGCATGGAATAAGCGCGACGGACAATCGATCCTGCGATCGATCGCGCTTTTCAATCAGGCCATCGATCGCGATCCGACGTTTGCCCTCGCGTACTCCGGTCTCGCCGACGCGTACGCCATCGTCGGTACGCTGGCGTCGCTCTCGGCGCGCGACACGTTCTCGAAAGCGAAGGCAGCGGCGGTCAAAGCGGTGGAGATCGATGACAGCATCGCCGAGGCCCATACCTCGCTCGCCTATGTGAAGCATTACTGGGATCACGACTGGACCGGCGCGGAGGAGGAATATCGCAGAGCGATCGCTCTCAATCCGAACTACGCGACCGCGCATCAGTGGTACTCCGAGCTGCTGAGCGCGCTCGGACGACATCAGGAAGCGCGGCGGGAGATTGACCGCGCGGTGGAGCTCGATCCGCTGTCGCCGATGATTCCGGCGATGAGGGTGCTGACGTCGTACTTCGCGCGCGATTACCCCGGCGCCATCGCGGTCGGCAAGAAGTGCATCGCCGATTTTCCTGATTTCGTTCAGTCGTGGGCCTACCTCGGCCGCGCGTACACCGAGAACGGAAACCGGCGCGAGTCGATCGATGCGCTCACGCGCGCGATGCCGCCGCCCGACAACGCGGCGGCGCCGATCATCGATGCCTGGCTCGCGCACGCATACGCGCGCGCCGGCCAGACCGACAAGACGCGCGCCGCCGCCGGCCGGCTGCGCAAGATCGGCGAGCGCATGAATCCGTACTACCTCTCATACCCATTCATCGACCTGGGAAGGCGCGACGAGGCGCTCACCGCATTGGAGAAGGCGTCCGAGGATCGCGTCGAACAACTGGTGTGGCTCAAGGTCGATCCGGTGCTCGATCCGCTGCGCGGTGAGCCGCGCTTTCAACAGATCCTGGCGCGTGCGGGCTTCCGGTGATGTCTTTTCGAAAATAAAACGGCAATTCTGGTCGAAAAACCGAAACAAAACCCCATTCGTGGCTCGCTTAGTGCAAGCGCTGGGGGGCATGTCATATCTCATTATTGTCATCATCGGTGCAGTGGTCGGATTTGTCGCCGGGCAGTATCTGAAGGGGAGCGAACAGGGACGGGGCGTTGATGCCCTCGCGGGCGCTCTCGGAGGCGCCTTTTTTGTTCTTCTGTCGCGGGTTGTTGGTCCAGCGGCCGCGGCGGGCTGGTTCATGAGCACGATCGTTGCCGTCATCGGAGCGGTCGTGACGCTGTTCATCCTGCGTCAAGTCATGATCCATAAGTCGGTCCCCGTGACTCGCGGGCGCCGGCGTTAGAGCAAATGGACAGGCAGACGATCCGAGACACGGCGGGGCGAGTGCTCCGCAGTGACGACCTCGCCACGAACGAGAAGGAATCGGTGGCGGAGTTCCTTCGGGCGAACCCGGCGCTCGGGAATCCTCACATGGTGCGATGCGACTGGTGTCATGAGGCGACGGTGCTCTTTCGAGACGAAGACCTGGGCGCCTTTACCAGAACTCCCCGCGGCTGGCGCTGCACCACCTGCAGCAACCACGCGGCGAGCCAGGAAGTCCGCTTCTAGTGTGATCCCGGCACTCGACCAGGGGACGACGAGCTTGCGCGCGCCCGCACTGAGCCTCGCTTGACCATTTACGCAAATTGAGTAAATATTTACGCAGTATGCGTAAGCAGGCACCAGCCGGCGCTCTCTTTCCTGCAGTGCGGCGGGGCGTGCTGGGCGTGACCTTTCGTGACCCCGCGCGGTGGTGGTACCTCAGCGAGCTAGCGGACGCGCTCGGTACATCGCCGTCCAGCCTCCAGCGCGAAATGGAGTCGCTCGCCACCACCGGCATCCTCGAGGTCCGGCGCGAGGGCCGGCGCACGTATTACCGCGCCCATGCGAAGGGCGCGCTGTTCAAAGAACTGCGCGGAATCGTCCGCAAGACGATGGGCGTGCCGGTGGAGGTTCAGGCGGCGCTCGCGCCGCTTGCCGGCCGCATCGCTCTCGCGCTCATTTACGGCTCGGTTGCGCGAGGAGCCGATCGTGTGGATAGCGACATCGACCTTCTCGTCGTCGCCGATGACATCACGCTCGAAGAGATCTACGGGCGGGTTGCCCGCGCGGAGCGAAAACTCCGCCGGAAGGTGAATCCAACGCTCTACACGACGGAGGAGTTTCGGCGGAGGCGCAACGCGCGGAATCCCTTTCTGGAGAAGCTTCTCTCGCGCGGACGCATCGTCTTGATCGGGAGCGAGGATGGCATCAGCCGCGCTCGATAGGCTCGTCCGCAGCGGAAAGCTCAAGGAGGAACCTCCCGCGAAGGAGGAGCTCATCGCCCTTCTGCATTCCGGCGAGGCCAGACTCAGAGACGCCGCAAATGCCAGCCTCGCCCTGGAGAGCCGTTTCGATCTTGCCTACAACGCCGCACATTCGCTCTCACTGGCCGCCGCCCTGGGCTGTCGCCTTTCACGGCATCTTTTACCGGTGCGGTGCGTATTGCCCCCGTTTTGTCAGGTACTATTTGTTGCCATGACGCGTGATGAAATCCTGTCGAAGACTCGTGCGCAGAGTGACTTTCTACGCCAGCTCCACGTGCGCGAGCTGGCGCTGTTCGGGTCATACGCCCGGGGCGAAGCTCGAGGTGCAAGCGATATCGACTTTTTCGTCGAATTCGATGAGGCCTCGTTTGACGACTACATGTCGGTCAAAGAGTTTCTCGAATCACTCCTCGGCCAGAAAATCGATCTAGTGCTGAAAAACGCGATCAAGCCCCGGCTTCGCGACGCGATTCTCCGCGAGGCGGTTCGTGCCGCGTGACGCCGGAGTCTTCCTTGACGATATCCTCGACGCCTGCCGGAAGATCCATCGCTACACCGCAGACCTGACGCTCGAGCAATTCCGTTCCGACGAAAAAACGATTGACGCAGTCGTCCGAAACCTGGAAGTCATTGGCGAGGCGGCGAAGAAAGTAACGGAGGAGGTTCGCAGCCGCATGCCTGACGTCGAATGGCAACGAATCGCCGGCTTAAGAGACATTCTCATTCACGAATACTTCGGTATCGATCTGGACATCATCTGGGACATCGTGCAGACGAAAGTGCCGAGTCTCCAGGCGCGAGTCGGAGAGGTCTTGCGCCGGCGGTAACGTCGGCCATTCATATGGATGACTGCCGCCTTCGGCTGTCCGGACCGTTGTGAAGGCCATCCTCGCACTCGACCAGGGGACGACCAGCTCGCGCGCGATCGTGTTCGACGCGGCGGGAGCGGCGGTCGCCAGCGCCCAGCGCGAGCTGGGGCAGATCTATCCGCAGCCCGGATGGGTGGAGCACGACCCGCGCGAAATCGCATCTTCGCAACTCGAGGTCGCGGCCGAAGCCAGCAGGAATTTCGACATCGCCGCAATTGGCATCACCAATCAGCGCGAGACGACGATTCTCTGGGACCGCGCCACCGGCGAGCCGATCGCCAACGCCATCGTCTGGCAGGATCGGCGCACCGCGGCGATGTGCGAAGAGTTGCGTGAATACGAGCCGCTGTTCCGGGAGCGCACGGGCCTGGTCCTCGATCCCTATTTTTCCGGAACGAAGATCCGCTGGCTTTTGGACAACGTCGGAGGAAAAGATCTCGCCTTCGGGACCGTCGACACCTGGCTGATCTGGAAGCTCACCGGCGGGCGCGTGCACGTCACCGACGCAACGAACGCCTCGCGCACGCTCCTCTTCAACATCCACACGGGCGAATGGGACGACGAGCTGCTGCGAATCCTGAAAATCCCGCGGGAGATTCTGCCGAAAGTCGTCTCCTCGAGCGAAGTGGTCGGCGAGACCGCCGACGGCATTCCCATCGCCGGAATCGCCGGCGATCAGCAGGCGGCGCTGTTCGGCCAGCGCTGCATCAATCCCGGCATGGCCAAGAACACCTACGGCACCGGCTGCTTCATGGTGATGAACACCGGCGACCGCGCGGTCGTATCCAAACACGGCCTCCTAACCACGCTCGCCGCGCAAAGTGCCCTTCTCCCCGCGGCGCGGGGAGAAGGTGGCGCGAAGCGCCGGATGAGGGGCGCCGCAACCTTCGCCCTCGAAGGCAGCGTCTTCATCGCCGGCGCGGCGATCCAATGGCTTCGCGACTCCCTGGGCATCATCCGCACCGCCGCCGACGTCGAAGCGCTCGCCGCGTCAGTGCAAGACAGCGGCGGAGTCACATTCATCCCCGCCTTCACCGGCCTCGGCGCGCCGCACTGGGATCCGCACGCCCGCGGCGCGATTTTCGGCCTGACGCGCGGCACGACCGCGGCGCACATCGCGCGCGCCGCGCTCGAAGCGATCGCGCTGCAGACCGCCGAAGTGCTCGATGCCATGCGCGCCGACTCGGGACTGGAGCTGACCGAGCTGCGCGTCGACGGCGCCGCGTCCCGCAATAATCTATTGATGCAGATCCAGGCCGACGTGGCCGGCGTGCGCGTCGTGCGCGCGCGCATCGCCGAAACGACGGCCCTCGGCGCCGCCTACCTCGCCGGCCTGGCCACCGGCTTCTGGAAATCCGAGGAGGAGATCGACGCGCAGTGGAAAGCGGATCGCGTTTTCGAGCCGCAAGTTGTCCGTACCGCGCTGCGCGAGCAATGGCGCGGAGCCATCGAGAGGTTGTAGGGCACGACTACGCCGTGCCGAACCCCGGGGTGCAGGTGGAATGACGCCATGACGCTAAAACGTTATGATGTCGGACATGGCGAACAAGCGTTCCACGGTTTACTTTGATCAGGACGTTCACCGAGCGGTAAGGATGAAGGCGGCCGCGCTGGATCTGAGTGTCTCTGATGTTGTGAACGAGGCCGTCCGCCACAGTCTTGCCGAGGATGCCGAAGACCTGGAGGCATTCGACAAGCGCCGCCGCGAGCCCGGACTCTCTTTCGAGGATGTAGTCCGTTCGATGAAGCGTCGTGGCGAGTTATAGCCTCCTTCTCAAGAAGTCTGCCGCCAGAGAGCTGGAGGGCGTAGCAGGCAAGAAAGACCGGCAACGCATCGTCGGCCGAATCCGGACGCTCGGCGAAAATCCGCGTCCAGCCGGCGTCGAAAAGCTCTCCGGGACCGCCGAGAAAACCCGCGTCCGCCAGGGCGACTATCGCATCGTTTACGAGATTGACGACAATGCCGCGACGGTGACCATCGTCAAGATCGGTCATCGGAAGGAGGTCTATCGCAATCTTCGCTGAGCAATGCCTACACAGTTCAGCGCTAGTTGTGATGTCTCAGGACGTTGTTCCCTAAAAGGAGTTGTCCATCCGGGCGACTTCGGCGAATCTGAAAGCCTTCAAAACGAACAGATCGCACGGAGGAGCCAGGATGGACGTACACAAGAATGCGCGAAGTCTGCCTGCGAGTCGAGCGCTGCTGGTGGATCGTGTGGAGCACCAGGGTTGGTCGCTGAGCGCGGCGGCTCGGGCGGCAGGGCTGAGCGTTCGACGGGCGCGGCATTGGCGGGCAAGAGCAAACGCAGGAGAGTCGCTCGAAGACCGTAGCTCGCGGCCGACGAGACAACCGAACAAGATCGATGAGCATGAGCGAGCGGGGATTGTGGAGCTCCGAGGGACGCGGATGACGGTGCGACAAATCGCGAGGCGGGTTGGTCGGAGCGTGGCGACGGTCGCTCGAGTATGCCGAGCAGCTGGTGTCGGTCGGTTGCGGTTGCTCGATCCAGCGCCACCGGCGCATCGGTACGAGCATGCGGCGCCGGGCGACATGCTCCATCTCGATACCAAGAGGCTGGGACGGATTGAGGACGGGCCGGGCCATCGGATCACAGGCAACCGCCGGCACCGGCCCAAGGCAGGTTGGGAGTGGATGCATGTGGCCATCGACGACCACTCGCGCGTGGCGTACGTCGAGATGCTTGCAGCCGACGATGCCCAGACCGCGACGGCGTTCTTTCAGCGAGCGCAAGGCTGGTTTGTCGGCCACAAGGCTCCGATCCGGCGCGTGCTCACCGACAACGGTGGTGGCTACATCTCGCGTGACTTCGCACGCGCCTGCGGCCAACTGGGGACGCGTCATGCCTTCACCAAGCCGTATCGACCCAGGACCAACGGGAA
>JBGPFD010000186.1:0-6697 GCA_041483175.1 Thermoanaerobaculia bacterium
CGCTGGCGTTCCGGCGATACGATTTGCTGGCCCTCACCCCCTCGCTTGCATCGCAGGAGATCATCAGCACGATGGCCGACGCGCTGTTCGTCTGCGACGCCGACGGCCGGATTCAATTCGCCAACCGGGCGGCGGAATCGGCTCTGGGCTACGCGTCGAGCGAGCTGGTCGGCCGATCGATCGACGATTTGGTCGAAGACCCCGAGGGCGACGCGTCCTTCATGAACATGCGCACGGCGAACGTCCTGTCGAAAGAGCGAACCTTCAAGGCCCGATCGGGCGAACGCGTGGAGATGATGCTCTCCATCGCGCCGGTGCTGCGGCACGGCGAGGCAACCGGCGCGGTGCTGATTGGGCGTGACATCCGCGAGCGGAAGGAAAACGAGAAAGAAGTGCTCAAGGCGGTGACTCTGCTGGAGTCGACCCTCGACTCGACCGCCGACGGCATTCTGGTCGTTGGCGACAATGGCAAGATCCTGTCGCACAACCAGCGCTTCGTCGACATGTGGCGGATCCCGAAGGAGATCATCGACCGCGGCGAGGACCGGCTGGCGGTTGAATTCGTGATCGATCAGGTCGAGCATCCCGAGGAGTTCCTTCGCACCATCGAGTCTCTCTACACGCAGCCGGAGGCGGAGAGCTTCGATCTGCTGGAGTTCAAGGACGGACGCCATTTCGAGCGCTACTCCATCGGGCGGCGGATCGCAGGCGTGGCCACCGTGCGCGTCTGGAGCTTCCGCGACGTCACGGCGCGCTTCTCGGCCGAGGCTGCGCTGCGCGATTCGGAGTCACGTTACCGTCTGCTGTTCGAACAGAACGCGGCCGGCGTCTGCGTGACGAAGCTCGACGGCGAGATCGTCGATTGCAACACCACCTTCATGGCCATGCTCGGCTACGTGCACACGGAATTGATCGGCAGCAAGATCGCCCTGCTGTACGCGCGGCCGGTCGAGCGGGCCGATGTGGAGCGCCAGGTCGGCCAGAGCCAAACGCTCAGCAGCATCGAGACCGAGTTGCGGCGCAAGAACGGCACGTCGCTGTATGTCCTGCAGAACCTGACGCTGGCCGGGGACCGCATCCACATGACCGTGGCCGATATCAGCGATCGGAAACGCGCCGAGGAACAGATCGAGTACCACGCCTACCACGACGTGCTGACGCAGCTTCCGAACCGCAAGCTGTTCACCGATCGCCTCACCCAGAACCTCACGCACGCGCGCCGCTCGGGGAAACCGCTCGCAGTGATGTTCGTCGATCTCGATCACTTCAAGGAGATCAACGACACGCTCGGACACACCGCGGGCGACGAGCTGCTGCTGGAAATGGCGCGCCGTCTGCGCGGTTGCGTCCGCGCGGATGACACCGTGGCACGCCTCGGCGGCGACGAATTCACCATCGTTTTGTCCGAGCTGCGCCACCCGGAGGATGCGGTTACCGTCGCGGAGAAGATCATCACCGCGGTGCAGAGGCCGGTGGTCATCGCCGGCGCGCCCATCGACGTGTCGGCGAGCATCGGCATCGCCCTCTATCCGGTCGACGGAAACGATCCCGAGTCCCTGCTGCGCAACGCGGACAGCGCGATGTATCGCGCCAAGGAAGCAGGGCGCAACATGTACCAGCTCTGCACCGATGAGATGAAGGGACGCGCGCTGCAGCGGCTGTCGGTGGAGTCGCGATTGCGGCGCGCGGTGCAGGAGAACCAGCTCATCCTTCATTACCAGCCGCAGATCAGCCTGACCGACGGTCAGGTGATTGGCGCCGAGGCGCTGGTGCGGTGGGACGATCCGGAGCGCGGGCTCATGTTTCCCGGATCATTCATTCCGGTGGCCGAGGAGAGCCGGCTGATCCTTCCGATCGACGAATGGGTCCTGCGCACGGCATGTGCTCAGATGCGCACCTGGCGTGACGCCGGGCACGTGTTGCCGACGATGGCGGTGAATCTGTCCGCGCGCGAGTTTCAGCAGCACGACCTGGTGGACAGCATCCGGCACGCGCTGGACGGGGCGGGCCTGGAAGCGAAGACCCTGGGGATCGAGATCAACGAGAGCACGGCCATGGCCGACGCGGAGGCCACCATCGAGACGCTGCAAGCGTTGCGCGAGCTCGGCATCAGTATTTCTATTGATCATTTTGGTACAGGATATTCATCACTCAATTACCTGAAGCGTTTCCCGATCACCTGCGTCAAGATCGATGCGGGATTCGTCCGCGAGATGACCCGCAACGAGGGAGACGCGGCCATCGTCGCCGCGGTCGTGGGCATCGCCCACAGCTTGAAGCTGCGGGTCATCGCCGAGGGAGTGGAGACCGAGGATCAGGTCAACGCTCTGCGCCGGCAGCAGTGTGAGGGAGCGCAGGGGTATTACTTCGGCCGGCCGATGCCGGCGCCGGAGTTTTCAGAGTTCCTGAAGGCACGGCGCGCGCCGCTTCGCGCGGTGCCGCGGTTGGACAGCCGCAATCAGTCCTGACTGATCAGCGCCGCCGCGGCGATCGCCTCTTCGTGCACCACCGGATACTTTCCGGTGAAGCAAGCGGTGCAGTAGAGCCGCTGCGGATCGGCGCCGTCTTGCACGGCGTTCAGCATTCCCTCTTCGGACAGGTAGCCGAGCGAGTCGGCCTCGATGAAGCGGCGGATCTCCTCGACCGATTGTCCGCTGGCGATCAGCTCGCGGCGCTGGGGCGTGTCGATGCCGTAGTAGCACGGCCCGGTGGTGGGCGGCGAGGAAATGCGCATGTGCACTTCCTTCGCCCCGAGCTGCTTCAGCATGCGCACGATTTTCTTCGACGTCGTGCCGCGCACGATGGAGTCGTCGATCAGGATCACGCGCTTCCCTTCGATGATCTCGCGCACGGGATTGAGCTTCACCTTCACGCCGAAATTGCGGATGGTCTGCTTCGGCTCGATGAAGGTTCGGCCGACGTAGTGATTGCGCACCAGCCCGAACTCGAACGGAATCCCTGATTCCCGTGCGTAGCCGACCGCGGCGAACACGCCCGAGTCGGGCACCGGGATGACCACGTCCGCCTCGACCGGGTGCTCGCGCGCGAGCTGCGCGCCAAAACGTTTGCGCGTCGCGGCGACGTTGTTGCCGAAGATTTTTGAATCGGGACGGGCGAAATAGACGTGCTCGAAGATGCAGCGC
The DNA here is from genome assembly GCA_041483175.1 of Thermoanaerobaculia bacterium. Lineage (GTDB taxonomy): Bacteria > Acidobacteriota > Thermoanaerobaculia > Gp7-AA8 > Gp7-AA8 > Gp7-AA10. The sequence goes on from JBGPFD010000186.1 coordinate 3,144, forward strand.
GCCTCGCGGGCCGAAGGAAATTGATGCGCCAGGCGCAGGCCGTCGCATTCGAGGGCCACGACCTCTCCCGCGCGCACCTCGCGGATGTTCTCCGCTCCGATGAGATCGAAAGCGCAGCTCTCCGACGAGACGACCAGCGCCTCGCCGAGCCGTCCCAGAACCAGCGGTCGGAAGCCGTATGGATCTCGAGCGGCGTAAATCCGCCCCGGCGCGAGCAGGGCGATGGAGTACGCGCCGCGGCAGCGCGACAGCGCGTCGATCAGGGCGCGCTCGAGATCGCGCTCCCGCGAGCGGGCGATCAGGTGCACGATGACCTCGGTGTCGGACATCGTGTTGAAGATCGCCCCCTCCGCTTCGAGCTGCCGCCGCAGCGCCGCGCCGTTCACCAGGTTGCCGTTGTGCGCCACGGCCACCGGGCCTTTGCTCGTGGATGCGACGATCGGCTGCGCGTTGCAGAGCATCGAACCGCCCGCGGTCGAGTAGCGCACGTGCCCGATGGCGTGGTCGCCCGGCAGGCGCGCCAGACGCTCCTGGGTGAAGACGTCGGCGACGTGACCCATCTCCTTTTCCACGTGGATCTGCGGCGCGCCGGGGGCGATGATCTGCTCGCCACTCCCGGACGAGCCGATGGCCTCGCCGATGTTGGCTTCGGACGCTACGCCGTCATAGGAGACCGTGGCGATCCCGGCACTTTCCTGCCCGCGATGCTGCAGCGCATACAGGCCGAGGTAGGCAAGGTTCGCCGCATCCTTGTGATTGGTGATTCCGAAGACGCCGCACATGCGAGGTGTGGAACACAGTGTAGCGCAGCGGAAAGCCGCGTGAGGGGTTTCAGCCGGCCTTGACCAAACGGGCTTTCAACGTGATCGGCGTGCCCTTCAGCGCTTTCGATACCGGACAGCCATCTTTGGCAGCGTTCGCCTGCCCATGAAACGCGCTTTCGGAGATGTTCGGCACCTCCGCTTCGCAGTCGAGCTCGATCTTCGTGATCTCGAATCCCTCGCCGACCTTGTCGATGTGCACGGCCGCCGTGGTGTGTACGCGCGTCGGCTGGAATCCGGCGCGGCCGAGTCCGGCGGAGAGGGCCATCGAGAAGCAGCCCGCATGCGCGGCGCCGATCAGCTCCTCCGGATTCGTTCCCTTTCCGCTCTCGAAGCGCGAGGCAAACGAATACGCTCCTTCGAACGCTCCGCTTCCGAGCTTGACCCGGCCCGTTCCTTCGCGCAGATTTCCTTTCCATTCAGCTTCCGCTTTTCGGACTGGCATGATCCCCTCCTTCAACGTAGAGCCGGCTCTCAGCCGGCTCGCTTCGCCGCCTGAGAGGCGGCGCTACGTGCGCTGCGCATTATGCCTTCGGAGTGCCGCCGCGCTCCAAAGTCAGTGCGCGATGAGCTCCGCTTCTTTGCCGCCGCCGCGGATGACGTCGTCGATGGTGTCGCCGCCGAGGAGGAGGGCGAACGCGGAGCGCCAGATGCGGCGCAGCTCGGGGGCGGTGGTGCGGATGAGCGGCGCGCCGCTGCGCTCGATCAGAAAGACCGCCGGCTCGCTGCGCCCGATGCGCATCGCCGGCACGCCGTGATCCTTCGCCAGCCGGATCATCGCGTCCGCGTGACTGGTAGAGACGATTGCACGCGCCTGCGATTCGCTGAAGAGCAGCGCGATCGGATCGAGCGCATCGGCGTGACCGGACAAATCGACGTGACATCCGACACCGTTCATCGCGCACTCCGCGAGCGTGACGGCCAGCCCCCCGTTCGACAGATCATGCGCGCTGCGGACCAGGCGATGGTCGTACGCGGCGAGCAGCAGCGCGACCAGCTTCTTCTCGCGATCGAGATCGACGCGCGGCGGCGCGGCGACGGCATCAGGAAGGAACATCTGCTGCCACTCCGATCCGCCCAGCTCCTCGCGCGTTTCGCCGAGGAGAACGACATCGAGTCCCGCCTCGGGGAAATGCAGATCGCGGCCTGCTTTTTCGTCATCCAGAATGCCGACCATGCCGACCGTTGGCGTCGGATAGATGGCCCGCCCCTCGGTCTCGTTGTAGAACGAGACGTTGCCGGAGACGACCGGCGTTCCCAGCGCCAGGCATGCGTCGCTGATGCCCCGAATGCACTCCGAGAACTGCCACATGATCTCCGGCCGCTCGGGCGATCCGAAGTTCAGGCAGTCGGTAATTGCCGCCGGCCGCCCGCCGCTCGCGGCGATGTTGCGCGCGGCCTCGGCCACCGCCTGCTTGCCTCCCTCGTAGGGATCGAGATAGCAGTACACCGGATTGACGTCGGAGGTGATTGCCAGCGCGCGCCCCGTCCCTTTCAGGCGAACGATCGCCGCGTCGCGCTGCTCGGGGCGGGCGATGGTGTTCGTCCGAACGGTGGTGTCGTACTGATCGGTGATCCAATGCTTGGAGCAGAGATTCGGCGAGGCGATGAGGCGCAGCAGCGTCGTGGTGACATCGCTGTCAGCCCTCACCCGGCGCTCCGCGCCACCCTCTCCCGCAAGCGGGAGAGGGTTCTCCCGCGCGAGATCCTTCTCCCCGCTCGCGGGGAGAAGGTGCCGCGGAGCGGCGGATGAGGGGCGTTCGAGTTTCGGCTGCACGCGATCCAGGTACGCGGGCCTCTGTAGTAATCGTTGATATAGCGGCGCCTCGGTGGAGATCGGATCGACGGGAATCGTGGCCGCCTCCTGGCCACGCCAGAAGACGCGCACCAATCCATCGTCGGTTACCTGCCCGATGACCGACGCGTTGAGGTCCCACTTCTCGAATATGCGCGCCACCTCGGCTTCGCGCCCGCGTCTGGCCACGAGCAGCATGCGTTCCTGCGACTCGGAGAGCATGATCTCGTACGGCGTCATGCCGCTCTCGCGCAGCGGCACACGATCGAGATCGAGCCGGATGCCGGTTCCCGCGCGGCCGGCCATCTCGAAGGACGACGAAGTCAGCCCCGCCGCCCCCATGTCCTGGATGCCGACAATCGCGTCGCTCTCCATCACTTCGAGGCAGGCTTCGAGCAGCAGTTTTTCGGTGAACGGATCGCCGACCTGCACCGTCGGCCGCTTTTCCTCCGAGGTCTCGTCGAATTCGGCGGAGGCCATCGTCGCGCCGTGAATGCCATCGCGTCCGGTCTTCGATCCGACGTAGATCACCGGATTGCCGACGCCGCTGGCCGTGCCTTTGAAGATCTTGTCGCGCGTAGTGACGCCGAGGGCGAAGGCGTTGACCAGGATGTTGCCGTTGTAGCAGGAGTGAAATGACGTCTCGCCGCCGACGGTGGGGATGCCGATGCAGTTGCCGTAGCCGCCGATGCCGCGCACCACGCCGTCGACGAGATAGCGCATGCGCGGCGCATCGAGCTCGCCGAAGCGGAGCGAATCGAGGCAGGCGATCGGCCGCGCCCCCATGGTGAAGATGTCGCGCAGGATGCCGCCGACGCCGGTTGCCGCGCCCTGGTACGGCTCGATCGCGGAGGGGTGGTTGTGCGACTCGATCTTGAAGACGGCAGCCCAGCCCTGGCCGATGTCGATGGCGCCCGCGTTCTCGCCAGGTCCCTGCA
>JBGPFD010000187.1:0-6691 GCA_041483175.1 Thermoanaerobaculia bacterium
AGGCGCAGGATGCAGCGGCCGACCGTCGTTTTCCCCGATCCTGATTCGCCCACCAGGCCGAGCGTCTCGCCGCGCGAGATGGCGAAGGTCACTCCGTCGACCGCTTTGACGTCTCCCACCACCCGCGCCAGCACGCCACGCTTCACCGGGAAGTACTTTCGCAGATCGCGAACGACAAGCAGCGACTCCCCCGCCCCGACGGGAACCTGCCGCGGCGCCGAGTGTGGGGCCGCCGCTCCCGGCAGCCCACCGGAGATGGCGGGCGATTCGCCCTGGTCGCCGGGGAGAAAGGGCTTGTCAGGCATCGCGCCGCCTCCGGCGACTGAATGCAGAACGCAGAATGCAGAACGAAGAATGAAGAAAAATGGGCATCCGATCTTTTCTCAATTCTTCATTCTGCATTCTGCGTTCTGCATTCATTGCGTCATCCTCTCCGGGTCGGCGAGGTCCCCATGCAGATAGCACCGCGCATCGTGCCCTTCCCCCACGACTATCCGCGCCGGCTCGTTGCCAAGGCAGATAGGCATCACCTCGGGACATCGCGGGTTGAACTTGCAGCCCGAAGGGAGCGCGGTCAGCGAAGGCACCATCCCCTCGATCGTCGGCAGGCGGGTCCCATCGACGGCGACGCTCGGCAGCGATTTGAGCAGGCCACGCGTGTAAGGGTGGGCCGGATTGGCGAACAGCTCGCGCACCGGCGCCTCTTCGACGATGCGCCCGGTGTACATCACGATCACCCGTTCGCAGAACTCCGCGACGACGCCGAGGTCATGCGTAATGAGCAGGACGGACAGTCCGAGCCGCTTTTGCAGCGAGGCAAGCAACTCCATGATCTGCGCCTGGATCGTCACGTCGAGCGCTGTGGTCGGCTCGTCGGCGATCAGAAGCTCCGGATCGCACGACAGCGCCATGGCGATCATGACGCGCTGCCGCATGCCGCCCGAGAGCTGGTGCGGATAGTCGTCGAGGCGTTTGATCGGATCGGGAATGGCCACCAGCTCCAGCATCTCCCCCGCCCGCTTCCAGGCGTCCTGCTTCGACACTTTCCTGTGAACGCGGATTGCTTCCGCAACCTGGTTGCCGACCTTGAACACCGGATTGAGCGACGTCATCGGCTCCTGAAAGACCATAGCGATGTCGCTGCCACGGACGTGACGCATCTCTTTTTCCGGGAGCTCCATCAAATTGCGTCCCTTGAAGCGAATCTCACCGCCGGTAATTTTTCCGGGCGGCGCGACGAGCCGCATGATCGACATCGCCGTCACGCTCTTCCCGCAGCCCGACTCGCCGACCAGCGCAAGGGTCTCCCCTCTGCGCACGTTGAAGGAGATGTTGTCGACCGCGTGCACCACGCCGTCGGCCGTAGAGAACGATGTGCGAAGGTTCTTCACCGCGAGCAGTGCTTCCGCCGGATCGATGTCCGCGTCGGCCACGCGCGCACCCGCCCTTCCGACCGGCTGTTCGTGGACGCTCACGGATGGGATCGTAGCAAGAAAGGAGCCTCAGGCCGACGCGGAATTGCGACGCGCGAGGCGCTTTCCCATCAACGCGATCTCCGCAGCCGCCTGAGTGTTGCTCGCGCTTCCGGGACATCGAGGAGCATCGTCGAGACAAAATAGATGATTCCGAAGATGCCGCAAACGATCGCCCCATCGCGGATGCGCGCGAAGATGTCCGGAAAGTAGGGGGCAATCCGCGGCGTCACGAATGCGTAGAACGTCGCTCCCGCCGCTCCCGCTACGATCGCCGAAGCCCAGAGGCGCCCCAGATAGGCAACCGGCAAAGGGATGGTGCCGATGCGCCGCGCCAGAGACCGGCGCAACATGGCGAATTCCAGCCATCCGGCGACGCCGGCCGTCGCCGTGAGGGCGATGGCGCCGAGTGGAATCGTGCTGCCGCCGATCAGCGGAAGCGGGACGTGAAAAAACTCCAGCGCCGCGATCAGCAGCGGCCGCAGCGGCAAGGCGAACAGATATCCGAGGCCGCCTGTCAGCAGCACGCGCATCACCGCGTACCGCAACGGCGTGCGCGTATCGCGCAGCGCGTAGAAAGCCGACGAGTAGAGCCGTCCGAGCGTCACGGCGAGCAATCCGACGGTCGAACCGATCAGGATGTACCAGACATAGACCGTGTCGTTGCTCCCGAACCGCCCACCCTGATACAGCGCGCCGATGAGCGCGTTTCCGATGGCAATGAACGCCACCACCGTCGGAATGACGAAGAACGCGATCTGCCGCAGGCCGCGCTCCATCCGCTTTCGAAGCGTGGCGTAGATCTCCTCCTCCGATCCGAGAGCGCTCGACATCTGTGGCAATTCCGCCGCGGCAACCGACATCCCGAAGAGGCTGACCGGCAGGAGGTAGATCGTCTGCGCGTACAGCAGTGCGGCCGCGGCCGCCGTCCCCAGGAGGGTGGCCAGGAGATTGTCCAGATAGGCGCTCAGTTGCACGACGCCGCGTCCAAACACCACCGGAGAAAAATTGCGCAGCACTTCGCGCACCGGCTCGAACGCGGTGTCGATGGCGAAGCGGAGGTGCTTCTCGTAGCGGAACACGAATGGCACCTGGATTCCGAACTGCGCCGCCGCTCCGATGATCGTTCCCCACGAAAGAGCGATAACCAGATCGGTCTGGTTCAGGCGCGTGCCGAAGATGATCAGCGTGGCGATCATGGCCACGTTCATCAGCACCGGCGCGACATAGGAGAGAAAAAATTTGCGGTGGCTGTTCAGAATGCCGAGACACCACGACGAGAGTACGAGCAGTCCGATGCCGGGAAAAAGAATGCGCACCACTTCGATGGTCAGCTCGCGCACCGCTCCTTTGAAACCGGGGGCGATGAGAATGAGGATGTACGGCGTCACCAGGACTCCGATCAGCACCAGCACGGCGACGACCAGCGCCAGCAGGCTGGCCACGATCCCCGCGACGCGGCCGGCGGTCTCCTCGTCCTCTTCCGCCAGCAGACGCGCATAGACCGGAATGAACGACGCCGAGAGGACGCCTTCTCCGAAGAGGTTCTGCAGGAAATTCGGGATGCGGTAGGCGGCGCTGAATACGCCCGCGGCATCGGAATTCCCAAGGTAGTGGGCGAAGATCTTCATGCGGACGAACCCGCTGATCCGGCTGAGGAAAATGCCGGCGGCCACGAGCACAGCAGAGCCGGTGCGAGGGCCCGGCGGCTTCGCGGCGGCGGTGTTCAGTGCGGTCACGGAGCGATACCATACCTCGACATGCCGCAAGACCGCCCCATACGCATCGCGGGCGCAGGTCCCTCCGGCCTCGCCGCGGCCATCGCTCTCGCCCGGGCCGGGCGGGCGGTGGAGGTGCACGAGGCACGGCCGGATGTCGGCATGCGCTTCATCGGCGACCTGCAGATTATCGAGTCCGCGTCGGAACGCGAGCCGGTGCCGACGTTTCTCGATCGGATCGGCATCCATCCGAACTTCTACTTTCGCCCGGCCGACTGGGCGACGTTCTACGACCACCACGGAATCCCGCGCGTGATCCGCAGCGGCGAGCCGTTCGGATGGTTCATCCGCCGAGGCGCCGAAGAGGGAACGCTCGATCGCGGCCTCGTCACGCAGGCGCGCGACGCCGGCGCGAAGATCGTTTTCAACAGCCGTCTGGCCGCCGAAGACGCGGACATCGTCGCCACCGGGCCCGCCAGTCCCGACGGCCTGGCGCGCGAGATGACCTGGCGCACGGACGAGCCGGAGCGGGTCGACGTGATCTTCAATCACCGGCTGGCTCCAGGCGGCTACGCGTATCTCTTCATTCTCGACGGCAGGGCGACATTCGGCTGTGCCATCGTCGCCGATTTCAAGCGGATCGACGACTACTTTGGGCGCGCGATCGAAGCGGTGCAGCGCCTGCACCAGTTCGAGGTTCCGCAGCAGACGCGCACGGGCTACTCGTACATGAATTTCCATCTCAAGCAACAGGCCACGAGCGGTTCGGCGCGCTACGTCGGCGAGGCGGCCGGTTTTCAGGACTACCTCTTCGGACTCGGCATCCGCTACGCGCTCACCAGCGGCCATCTCGCGGCACGAAGCATTCTCGAGAACGGCGACTTCGACGAGCTATGGCGCGCCGAGCTGGCGCAAAAACAGGAGACCAGCCTGGTGAATCGATTTCTGTACGAGAGCGGCGGCAACTTCGGGCTGTCAATCTTCGTCCGGCGCGCCGCACGCACGCCTGATTTCCGCCGCTATCTCAGCGGTTGGAACGAGCGGCGATGGTGGAAATCACTGCTCTCGCCATTCGTGCGGCGCGTCTGGCGGCACAGCGGCCGCTGCTTCCACAAGCCGGCGGAGCATTGGTGCCGATCGCGCGATACGGAGATGAAAGTTCCCCCGCTGGGGCCGATCACATGAACGCGATCGACCGTGCCTACGCGTTCTGCCGCGGCATTGCACATCGCTATGGAGGTAATTTCTCCGTTGGCTTTCGATTCCTGCCACGCCACAAACGGCGCGCGGTGTACGCCGCATACGCGTTCTGCCGCTGGGCGGATGACGTCGTCGATGAGACCCCTGTCACCACGAGCGTCAGCGACGCGCCTGCGGTGTGGGAGCGGCCGCCCTCGGCCGCTCCGGCGGGCGAGGGCGCCCGCCGCCACACGACAGGCGCGTTGCTGACACTGGGCGTCACAGAGCGTCTCGACGAATGTCAGCGTGAACTCGACCGCTGCTACCTCGGATCGCCATCGCATCCGATCACCGTCGCTCTCGCCGACGCGCTGCGGGTGTTCGCCATCCCGAAAGCGGCCTTCGTCTCGCTGATCGACGGCTGCCGCCAGGATATGGTCAAGACCCGCTATGAGACGTTCGACGAGTTGCTGCGCTACTGCGCGCTGGTGGCCTCCTCGATTTCCGACATTTCGCTGGCCATCTTCGGGTACCGCACGCAGGCGGCCGTCGCTCATGGCCGCGATCTAGCGACCGCGCTGCAATTGACCAACGTCACGCGCGACATCGGCGATGACCTGGTGCGCGATCGGGTCTATCTCCCGCGCGAGGAGCTGCAGCGGTTCGGCGTGGCGGAGGACGAGCTGTTCAAGCGGCGGGAAAGCGAATCGATGCGGCAGCTCATCGAGTTCCAGATCGACCGCGCCGTCTCGTACTTTCGCATGGCCGAGCCGTTGCTCGATGAGCTGTCGTTCGATGCACGCTTCCCCACGCTGCTCATGGGCGGCATCTACGCCACCATCCTGGCGCGGCTGCGGCGCGATCCGCTGGTGGTGCTACGAAAGCGACTCTCGCTTAGCGCTGCGGCTAAGATGGGTGTTGTCGCGCGCCGGCTGGTCCGGCCGCACTTCGTCTGAAACGTGCGTGTCGCGGCAGACGTCCAACGAACAATGCGTCGAATTCATGCGGGAGTTCTCGCGCTGCTCTGTGCGACCAACGCGGCGGCCCAGAGCGCGCCGGCGTCGGTACGCATGATTGTCCCGATCGTCGGCAGCGTCCTAGGCGCGAACGCGGTGCGCTGGAAAACGGATGTGACGTTGACCAACGATGCGCGCACACCACTTTTCATCGCGCTGCAGCTGCCGACAGCGCCTGACCAGCCGGCGATCGCCTTCACCCTTCCTCCCGGCGCAACCCAGACGTTCACCGACGTCATCGGCCAGGCCTTTTCCATGGAGGACGCGCTTTCGCCGCTCGTGGTGGAAACCATGGGAAAGCGCTCCGTGCGGGTCAGCGCCAGCGCCTACGGCATCCGCGGGACGGACGTCACCCCGTCCGAAGCGATCCCCATCGAATTCTCCGACGTGGCGTTCCCCATTCGAACGCTCAGCGGGCTCTCGTTCAGCGACGTCTTCCGCACCAACCTCGGTCTGGTCAATCTCGGCGAACGCGAAGCGTCATTCACACTGGCACTGCAGCGGATCGCCGGACGGAACATCGCCGTGACCAGGATTTCCCTGCCGCGGAATTCACTGGCCCACACATCGATCGAGAGTCTCTTTCCGCTGATCACCAAAGGCGACGATTTCAGCGTGGTCGTCGAAACCGACGCGCCGAGCACCTACGTCTACGCGTCGGTGATCGACAACGCCACGAGCGAGGCGCACTTCATTGCCCCCTCCGTCGGTGCGCCGGACGCGCAATACGCGGGGCGCACTGCGCAGTAATGCCGGACTGCGGTATTCTTACCGCCGATGAGCGAGCCCGAATACCTCATCTGCCTTCAGTGTGAGACGCCGACGTACCAGTTCGAATACAACGAAGAAGGCAAGCTCGTGACCGTCATCTGCAACACCTGCGGCGCAGACGATCCCTCCGAATTCCTCACTGAAGCGGAACTCGAAGAACAAGAAGAGTAGCCGTGAAGACGCCCGTGATCATCGGAATCGCCGGCGGGACCGGCTCCGGGAAGACCACGGTGGCGCGCGCCGTCTACGACCGCGTCGGGCCCGACCGCATCGAGTGGATTTCGCACGACTCGTATTACCGCAACTTCGACGGCCTACCGACCGAAGAGCGCAAGAAGATCAACTTCGACCATCCCGACTCGCTGGAGACCGAGCTGCTGATCCGGCATCTCGACGTGCTGGCGAAGGGATCGTCCGTCGACGTGCCGGTCTACGACTTCGCCGCGCACGCCCGCCGGTCGAACACGCAGCGCGTCGAGCCGCGGCGCGTGGTCATCGTCGAGGGGATCCTCGTGCTCGCCGAACCGGAGCTGCG
>JBGPFD010000188.1:0-6639 GCA_041483175.1 Thermoanaerobaculia bacterium
GCGCGGGCCATCACCGACCGGCTGGCGAAGTTCGACGCCGCGGACCCCATCCGTTACGACTTCGCCATCTGCCGGCTGGGCATTCTCGACCGCTGCAGCCGGAAACGGCGCAAAGCGAACTGCGATGTCTGCCTTCTGCGTGACGTCTGCCGCTTTCCAGTTCTCTGAATTGACTCCAACTTTCTGTCGCCGCAATTCAATCCGTTGGAATCCAACGATCTCGACGGGAACAACGAAACGGTCGCAACCGTTCAAATTCATGAAGTTAGAATGGATTTCGCTGCGGCACTCACGTTGAATCCAGTCCGCTCACGCTGATGCGGAAATCGATCTTCACCAACACGCTGATCCTTCTGCTGACGCTGGCCTTCGTCGCCGGGGCATTCGCGTCTTTTCAACGGAAGCGCTCGTCATTTGAGCGCATTGATTTCACATTCACCCGCCGCAACGGTGCGATCGTAGTCAAAAGCGTCGATCCCGACAGCGGCGCGCAGCTGGCGGGGCTTCGGCCCGGCGACCAGATCTGGCTGATCGGCGACACGCCAAGCAACGAGGTCGAAGGCCTGCAGAAGACGCTGCGGCGCATCGGGCAGCCGGTGCCGATCGTGGTCGGGCGCGGCGACCAGACCCTGAAGCTGACGTACCGCGTCCCGGAGCTGAAGATCGATTACTCCTACCTGATCCTCAGCTTCATCGGCTTCCTCTACCTGGCGATCGGACTCTTCACGCTGTTTCGTGCGGGACGCTTCGAAAGCACACTCTTCTACTTCGTCACCCTGCTCTCGTTCATCGTCTACGTTTACACGCCAGCCGGGGACATCGACTTTACTTACAAGGTTCTGCAACTGGTCGAAGAATTCGCCACCATTCTTCTTCCGCCGCTGACGTTGAACTTCTTCCTCGTTTTCCCGCGTCCGATCGTCAGGCACAAGGGACTACTGGCGCTGCTGTACCTTCCGCCGGCGCTTCTCGCGGCGTGGGACGTCGATCTGCTGATCTTCAACAATACGCTGGCGATCGCCTCGCCCTATCGCTCGCTGGACCTGATTCAGCGGTGGGAGATCGTCCACTTCGCGATCTACTTCACGCTGGCCGTAGTGGCGCTCGCCTACACCTATCGCACGGCGGCGGCGGTCGGAAAGAAGCAGATCAAGTGGATCTACCTCGGCATGGGCCTCGGCTTCGTGCCGTTTCTGCTGGTGTACATCATCCCGTACCTCGTCGTCGGCTCGGTGCAACCGATCTACTCCACGATCGCCATTCTTCCGCTGGCTTTGATTCCGCTCGCCTTCGCGGTTTCGATCCTCAAGTACAAGCTGTGGGATGTCGAGGTGGTGATCCGGGAGATCCTGGCGTACTCGGTGACCTTCATCTTCGGCATGATCGCCTTCTCCACCGTGAACCTGCTCCTCTCGCATCTCATCGAGGAGCGGTCGGCGCTGGAGCGCAACTTCCTCGCATTCACGTCGGGTCTGCTGATCGCCGGCGTGCTGATCCCGGTCAAGGGACGAATCGAATCGGTGATCGATCGCCTGGTCTATCGCGACAGCTACCGGCATCGCGGCGCGATGGCGAAATTCGCGCAGGAGCTGGCCACCTTCCACGACGTCCACGAACTCATTTCCATGATGCGCGAGCGAATGCGCGCGGTGCTGGAAATCGAGAAGATGAATCTCTTCATGCGCGACGGCCCGACGCTGGTGATCTACGAAACGGAGGCGCTGCTTCCGCATCGGGCGATGATTGGCGACTTCGGCCCCATGCCGTCCGACGGGCCGCTGATGCTGACCGAGCCGCGACTTCCCGATCCGACGGATCTTCCGTGGCGCCTGCTGGAGGCGGGATACCGCTACATCCTGCCGCTGCGTAATCGCGGCGAGCTCCAGGGCCTCCTGCTCCTCGGCACAAAACGGGGGGAGGAATCGCTGTCGCGCGACGATCTGCATCTGCTCGAATCGCTGACCGCGCCGCTGGCGCTGGCGATCGAAAACGCGCGGCTTTACGGGCGCCTGCGCCGCCAGCTCGACGAGATCCGCTCGCTCAAGGAGTACAACGAGAACATCATCGAGTCGTCCTCTTCGGCCATCGCCGTGGTGGCCCGGGATGGAACGGTGCTCACGGCGAATCACGCATTCTGGGATCTGGTCGGCGGCGAAGGGCTGGACGAGCCGATCGACGCCCTCTTCCCGCCGTACGACGAGCTGCTGCGATCGGGGGCGCATTCGCTGGAGACGCAGTTCGTGAATCAAAAGGGTCTGGAGAAAGAGGTCACCGTCACCTCCAGCCCGCTGCACGCCGTCGATGTCGCGGACGGCGCGCGCGTGCTGGTCATCGGCGACATCACGGAGCGCGTGCGCCTGGAGCGCGCGCTGCAGGAGAAGGAGCGCCTCGCTTCGCTCGGACTGCTCGCCGCCGGCGTGGCCCACGAAGTCAACACGCCGCTCACCGGCATCTCGTCATACGCGCAGATCCTTCTGCAGGACACGCCGCCGGACGATCCGAAATACCGGCTGCTGAAGAAAATGGAGCAGCAGTCGTTTCGGGCCTCGAAACTGGTGAACAATTTGCTCGATCTGATCGCCAACCGGCCGCGCGCTCGGGAGTCGGTCAGCCTTCGCGGTCTGATCACCGCCACTCTCGCACTGCATGAGGACCTCCTGAAACCGAAACAGATCTCGATCCATGTGAACGTCCCGGAAACCCAGGTACGCGGGAACTTTCACGACCTGCAACAGGTTCTGACCAACGTCCTTCTCAACGCCCGCGATGCGGTCGGCGTTGGCGGCAACATCTGGATTGCCGCCGAGGAGAACGGGGAGCGGGTCGATATTCGGGTCAAGGACGACGGCAAGGGGATTCCCGAGGAGCTGATGGGGAAGATCTTCGAGCCGCTGGTCACGACCAAGCGCGGACAGGGAGGAACGGGACTGGGGCTGGCGATCACCAGGCGTATCCTGCACGCATCGGACGGTTCGATCAGCGTGCAAAGTACGCCCGGCGACGGTGCCGAGTTCACGATTTCGTTGCCGCGTGCCGGCGTGATGACGAAGGACACTGGAATCGAGATCCATGCGAATCCTGATCGTTGATGACGAAGAAGTCCTGCGGGACGTGCTGGATGCCGTCCTGCGTCGCGAGGGCTTCGAGATTGTCATGGCTGCCAGCGGCGAACAGGCGCTGGCCGTCCTCGATGCCGATGAGGCGATCGATCTGGTGATCCTGGACATCATGCTGCCGGGCATCAGCGGCATCGACACGCTGCGCGCCATCCGCATCGCCAACCCCCAGCTTCCGGTCATCATCATCACCGCCTACTCATCGATCGACGGCGCGATCGAGGCGATGAAGCACGGCGCTTTCCACTACATCCCCAAACCGTTCAAGAACGAAGAAGTGGTTCTGACTGTGAACAAGGCGCTGGAACAGCGACGGCTGACGAAAGAAAACGAGCGCCTCAAGGCCGAGCTGTCGCAGAAGTACGCCTACGCGAACATCATCGGCAAGTCGGAGCCGATGCGGAAAGTGTTCGAGCTGATCCGCCTCGCCGCTCCCTCGCGTTCCAACATTCTCATCGCCGGCGAGTCGGGCACGGGAAAAGAGCTGGTGGCGAAAGCCATCCATCACGCCTCGCCGCGCGCGCGTAACGCGTTCGTGACCGTGAACTCCGGATCGCTGCCGCCGGAACTGCTCGAGTCGTCGCTCTTCGGTCACATGAAGGGGGCGTTCACCGGTGCCATTGCCACCAAACGCGGGCTCTTCGAGGTCGCCGACGGCGGATCGATCTTCCTCGACGAGATCGGCAACATCAATCTGGAGACGCAGGCCAAGCTCCTCCGCGTGATCCAGGAGCGGGAGTTCATGCGCCTGGGATCGGTGGAGACGATCAAGGTCGACGTGCGCATCATCGCGGCGACCAACGTGGAACTGTCGAAGCTGATGTCCGACGGCCGGTTTCGCGAGGATCTCTACTATCGGCTCAACGTCATCACCATTCCGCTTCCGCCGCTGCGCCGCAGGCGCGAGGACATCCTGCTGCTGGTCGCGCATTTCCTCGACAAATATTCGGAAGAGAACAAGCGAAAAGTGCGCGAGGTGACGCCGGAAGCGATGCGCATCCTGATGGATCATCCCTGGCCGGGCAACGTGCGTGAGCTGGAGAACACCATCGAGCGCGCGGTGGTGCTCTGCACCGGCGACCGCATCGGTCCCGATCTCCTTCCCGAATACCTGCGCTATCCGGTGGAGACCGAGCAGCCGTCGATGGTCGTTCCGTCGGAAGGCATGTCCCTCAAGGATGCCGTGTCGCGCTACGAGCGGGCGATGATCCTGCAGTCGCTGGAGATGGCCAACGGAGTGCAGAAGAAAGCGGCCGAGCTGCTCCAGCTCAAGCCGTCAACGCTGAACGAGATGATGAAACGGCTCGGGATCCACACGCGGTCGAACGCCTCGATCGAAGACGAGGTCACGATCGCCGAGTGACGACACGCCACAACCCGACGACGCTGATCAGCGTCCAGACCCCTTCGAGCAAAATGAAGCCGTACTGCCGCAGCCACACTGCGGCCGTGCAGAGGAACATTCCCCCGACGGCGTTCATGATTTGATACGTCAGGCTGTCGAACGGAATGCGCTTCGCCTGCAACAGCGTATAGGCGACAAGAATCAGAATCGCTCCGGCGATCGAGAGTAGTTGGTTCAACATATATGCTGTCACCCCGAGCGTCAGCGAGGGGCCTTCCAGGCGTCTCGCTGACACTCGACGTGACAGATGCAGAGGTGCTCACGAATGATTCGCCGCTTCTTCGTTTTGATCTTCCTGATCGTCGTTCCCGCGTTTGCACAGAACGCAGTCCCCACCCCCGACGAGTTTTTCGGCTACAAGCTCGGGGAGCGCTTTACGCCGTACACGCGCATTCTCGATTACTTCAACGAGCTGGCGAAAGACTCGAATCTCATCACCATGCATCAATTCGGCGAAACGTACGAGCATCGCCCGCTCGTGCTGGCGGTGATCGCCTCGCCGAAGAATCGCGCCGCGCTGGCGAGCATCCGGCAGAACGTTATTGCTCTCGGCGACCCCGCGGCCACCAGCCCTGCGCGCGCGGCTGAGATCGCCCACACCACGCCGGCCATCGCCTGGCTGGCGTATGGAATTCACGGAAATGAATCGTCGTCGTCCGAGGCGGCGATGCTGGTGGCCAGCACGCTGCTGCGCGATCCGGAGGCGGCGAAGATTCTCGACAACGTCGTCGTGCTGATCGATCCGCTGCAAAACCCCGATGGCCGCGAACGCTACGTGCAATGGTTCATCCGCAGCCGTGGCGCGACGCCGGATCCGAATCCCGAATCGTTCGAGCACAGCGAACCGTGGCCCGGCGGCCGCTTCAACCACTATCTGATCGACATGAACCGCGACTGGGCGTGGGCCTCACAGCAGGAGACCCGCGCGCGCGTGGCCGAATACCGGCAATGGAACCCGCAGGTGTTCGTCGATTTACACGAAATGGGCGCGAACTCGACGTACTTCTTCCCGCCGGATGCGAAACCGATCAACGCCAACATCTCCAAAGACGTGGAGAAGTGGCTGGACATCTTCGGGCGCGCGAATGCGGCGGCATTCACGGCGAGCGGCTGGCCGTTTTTTGTCTCCGAGGTCTTCGATCTCTTCTATCCCGGGTACGGCGATTCGTGGCCGTCGCTGCACGGCGCGATCGGTATGACGTACGAAGTGGCCGGTGGGGGGCGCGGAGGCACTGCCTTCACGCGCGACGACGGGACGACGCTGGCGCTCGCCGATCGAATCGCGCGGCACTACACCAGCAGTATGAGTACGCTGCGCACCACCGCGGCGCATGCCGAAGATCTCCTGCTGTACACCTACAACGCGATGCGAGCCGAGGTTGCCAGCGGGCAGACGACGTTTCTGATCCCGCCCGCGGCTCCGAATTTCGATCCGCTCATGCAGATGCTGCAGCGCCAATCGATTCAGATCGGCGCGCTCGCGGCACCCCTCACGGTGCGCGCGACGCGCATCGACAGCGACGTTGCGGAAACGCAAACCTTCCCGGCCGGCACCGCGGTGATCTCGACGAAGCAGCCGCTCGGCGGCCTGGTGCAGACGCTGCTCGAGAAGAGCCCGACCTTCAGCAAGGGATTCCTCGAACAGCAACGCCAGAAGACCGAGGCCGACGAGCCGAATGACTTCTACGACCTTACCTCGTGGTCGCTGCCGCTGGCCATGGATGTGGACGCGTTCGCCGTCAGCACACCGGTCGCCGCCGAAGTGCGCCCGTATCAGCAGCCGGAGGTGCCGGCCTTTCACGCGGCCTCGTACGGCTATCTGATCGACGGGAACGATCCGAATGTCTACCGTGCCGCGGGGCGGCTGCTCGCGGAAGACGTGAAGTTCAGCGTCAGCGAGGATCCGGTCAATGTCGCCAATCGCTCGTTTGCGCGCGGCTCGATTCTCATTCTGAAGGGGAACAACAAACCGGACCTCGACGCGAAACTCGGGCGTGTGGCGCACGATGCCAGCATCGCGATCGCAGCGGTCGACTCTGGATGGACCGGCGGAACGGCGTTTGGTTCCGAAAGGATCCAATTCATCCGTGATCCAAAGATCGCTCTCGTCGGCGGCCC
>JBGPFD010000189.1:0-6595 GCA_041483175.1 Thermoanaerobaculia bacterium
CTCGAATTCGACGCCCCGGCGCTGGAGCGGATGGCGGCGGAGATGACGAAGATCCTGACGTACATCGATCAGCTTCGGGAGATTGATGCTGCTCCGATCGCCGCCGAGGGCGGCGGCGCGACACCGTTGCGCGAGGACGTTCCGCGGGCTGGCGTAGATCGCGATGCGGTGGCGCGCAACGCGCCCGCCTGGCGCGACGGAACTTTCGTCGTCCCGAAGGTGATCGGTGAGTGACGTTGCCGCGTGCCTGCGCGCGATCGATGCACAGAACGAGCACCTGAACGCCTTTCTGCATGTCAACCGCAACGCGCAGGGAAAGCCGATCGCGGTCAAGGACAACATCGTCACCACCGAGATGCCGACTACGTGCGGATCAAACATCCTGCGCGATTTCATCTCGCCGTACGACGCGACGGTGGTCGCCCGTCTGCGTGCGGCGGGATTTGGAATCATCGGCAAAACGAATCTCGACGAGTTCGCGATGGGATCTTCGACCGAGCACTCCTCGTTCGGGCCAACGCGCAATCCGTGGGATCCCACGCGCGTCGCCGGCGGATCGTCGGGGGGCTCCGCGGCGGCGGTCGCGGCGCGCATGGTGCCGGCTGCGCTAGGCTCCGAAACTGGTGGATCTGTGCGGCAGCCGGCGGCGTTTTGTGGCGTGATCGGCCTGAAACCAACCTATGGTCGCGTCAGCCGCTCAGGGCTGGTGGCCTTCGCATCGAGCCTCGATCAGATCGGAATCATCACTACGACCATCCGCGAATGCGCCGAGCTCCTGGGCATCATTGCCGGTCGCGATTCGCTCGACTCGACCTCGAGCGCCGAGCCGGTCGACGACTACACGGCGGATCTCAATGCCGGGGTGAAGGGTCTTCGCTTCGGCGTGGTGCGCGAGGCCGTGGAGAAGCTCGAGGGAGACGTGCGCGCCAACTTCGATGATGCCCTTCGCGTGCTGCGCGCGGGCGGTGCTGTAGTCGAGGAGGCGAGCGTGGCGTCAATCGGGTATGCGGTCGCCATCTACTACATCGTGGCCAACGCCGAAGCCAGCGCGAATCTGGCGCGGTTCGACGGCGCGCGCTACGGCCGGCGCAGCGCGCGCGCCGGCAGCGTGCGCGAGATGATCGCGGCGTCACGCGGAGAGGGATTCGGGACGGAGGTGAAGCGGCGGATCATGCTCGGCACGTTCGCGCTCTCGTCCGGCTACTACGACGCGTACTACGGACGGGCGCAGGCGGTGCGCGGCCGGCTGCGCCAGGACTTCGGCGATGCCTTCTCGCGATTCGATTTCCTCCTGACCCCGACCACGCCCGAGCCGGCCTTTCCGATCGGCGCGAAAACCGGCGATCCCATTTCGATGTACCTGTCGGACATCTTCACCGCGCCGGCGAACCTGGTCGGCATCCCGGCGATCGCGGTGCCGTCCGGCTTCTCGCGCGAAGGCCTCCCGCTGTCGTTGCAGATCATGGCGCCGCACTTCCGGGAGCGGGCGCTCTTTCGGGCGGGGGAGTTTCTTGTAGGGCACGGCTGCGCCGTGCCGAACCCCCCGGGGCCGGTGTAGGGGCGCGCGTCCCCGCGCGCCCGGCGGGCGAGGGCGCCCGCCGCCACACATGCCGATGCTAGAATATCCCGGTGCG
Source organism: Thermoanaerobaculia bacterium (assembly GCA_041483175.1). Taxonomy (GTDB): domain Bacteria; phylum Acidobacteriota; class Thermoanaerobaculia; order Gp7-AA8; family Gp7-AA8; genus Gp7-AA10. The sequence continues at coordinate 1,635 of JBGPFD010000189.1, forward strand.
CCGGTGGGTGTGTGTGGCTCTCCTGGCAGCGTTCGCAAACGCTGCACCTTCCCAGAACATCATCGCCACGACCCGAGTCACGTCCGAGCTGCGGGCCTCGCTGACCGCCGGGTACACCATCGACATTTTTGTGACACCGCACGACGGGGACGCCTGGACGCGCCTGGCGAAGCGGGTGACCGGCGACGCTGACAACTGGCGGGCCATCGTCACGTACAACGGCGGGAACGAAGCGTTGCGGACCGACGTCCTGGTCCGCGTTCCGCTCCCCCTGCTGCGGCCGGAGCTGCAGCGGCAGATCCTGATCACGCTTTTTCCGAAAGACTCCCTGACGGGGAAAGGATGGAAGCACATCGTCGTCGGATCGCGCGGCGTCGAGGGGGAATCACTCTGGAGCATCGCCGAGTGGTTCACCGGCGCGGGGAACAACTACGTCGCCATCCGCAAGGCCAATCCCGATCAGGGGCTCTCCACGCATCCCGGTGATGTGATCCTCATTCCGAAGCCATTGCTCACCGCCGCATTTGGCGGTGAAGGGGAGGGACTGAATGCGCCGAAGACTGCGGAGGTTCGTAAACCGGAGGACGATCCGATTGAGCGTACGCCAGCGGATGCGCCTTCTCAGGATGTGGCAATGGAAACTGTTGCCACAGGCGTTCCGTCGCTGATCTATGAGCGCCGGACACCCGAACCGTACGCCGTCTACCGCCTGCAGAAGGGGGAAGCCCTCTACTCGTCGGTGGCCATCCGCTTCACCGGCCGCGTGTATGCCGAGGACGTCGGCGACGTGGTCGACCGGATCGTGCAATTCAACGGCATCGACGACGTGTCGAAGATTCCTGTCGGATACGCGGTAAAGATCCCGCTGTCGCTTCTGCTTCCTGAGTATCTGCCGCCCGACGATCCGTCGCGCGTAGCCAGCGAAGTCGCGCGGCGCGAGAGCGCCAAAGCGGCGCGCCGGACGCGCGCCAGCGGTCTCGCCGGCGTGCGTGTGATCCTTGATGCAGGGCACGGAGGTCGCGACGCCGGCACGACGCACGACGGCATGTGGGAGTCGAGCTACGTCTACGACGTGATGTGCCGTCTGAAAAAGATCCTCGAGTCGCGGTCGGCTGCGATGGTCACGACGACGACGAGATTGAAGAGCACCGGATATCGCGTCGCCGATCGCGATCTGATCGAGGAGCGAACCGATCAGATCGTGCTCACCTCGCCGCCGTACGATCTCGACGATCCGGTCGTCGGGGTGCATCTCCGCTGGTATCTGGCGAACTCGATCTTTCGCCACGCGCTGAAGCGCCATGTGCCGAAGGAGAAGGTGGTGTTTCTTTCCATTCACGCCGACTCGCTGCACCCATCGCTTCGCGGCGCGATGGCCTACATTCCGGCCGAGCGCTTCGTCACCGGCTCCTATCAGAAGAACGATCGCGTCTACCTGACGCGCGCCGAAGTGCGCGAGCACCCGGTGGTGCGGCACGTGGAAGAGGAGTCGCTCGCCGCGGAGGGGCTGTCGCGCGATCTGGCGGAGTCGATCATGGATGCCTTCGCGGCCAATCACCTGAAGGTGCACCCGTTCGACGCCGTGCGTGACAACGTCGTGCGCGACGGGCGCGAGTGGGTGCCGGCCGTCATTCGCTACAACCTCGTCCCCACCCGGATGCTGATCGAGGTCTGCAACCTCGGCAACCGCGGCGACCGCGCGCTGATGAAAACGCGCAAGTACCGTCAGCAGCTCGCCGAATCGATGTATCAGGGGCTGGTGAGTTTCTTCGCCAATCGGGACGCGCCGCAATCGGTGGTCACCGCCGCGAAGTGAGGAAGTGTAGCGGCGGGCGTCCCCGCCCGCCGAGGGCGCGCGAGACGCGCGCCCCTACACTCGACGACCTATAATCCTTCGCCGCATGCCCCGCTCTTTTGAAGGCGATCAGAATGCCGGAGGGTTGCGCTTCGCGCTGATCGCCAGCCGTTTCAACGACGAGATCGTCGAGGGGCTGCTCGCCGGCGCGCTCGAATGTCTTGCGCGACACGGCGCCTCTGAAGATGCGATGGCCATTTATCACGTTCCCGGCGCCTTCGAGATTCCTTCCGTCGCCCGCGCGCTCGCGGAAGGGGGACGCTTCGACGCGCTGGTTACCCTCGGATGCGTGCTGCGTGGGGAGACGCCGCACTTCGAGTTCATCGCCACGCAGGTGACGGCGGAACTCTCCCGTCTGTCGGCCGAGGGGCGCGTGCCGGTCGCCTTCGGCATCCTCACCTGCGACACGATGCAGCAGGCGATCGATCGATCCAGTCCCGGCGCCGGAAACAAAGGTTGGGAAGCCGCGCTCGCCGCGATCGAGATGGCCAACCTGTGGCGCGTGCTTCGCAGCAGGGACGAGCGATGAGGACAGGAGTCATAACGCGAGTCCCTTCTCCCCGCTTGCGAGGAGAAGGTGCCCGCAGGGCGGATGAGGGGCGGCCGGCCTGCGGCCACGCTCTCCCCGCGTCTGCGGGGAGAGGGATCTCGAATTAGCCATGGGTGCCCGGCGAAAGGCGCGTGAGCTCGCGCTGCAGATGCTCTACCAGCACGACCTGTCGGGCAATCCGCCCGACGCGATCCTCTCCACGTTCGAGGACCTGCAGAAATCGAAGCCGAGCACGCGCGAGTTCGCCACCAGGATTTTCAAGGGAACCGTGGAGCATCAGGAGGCCATCGATCAGATGATCGTGCAGCAGGCGGACAACTGGCGCCTGTCGCGGATGGCGGTCGTCGATCGCAACATCATCCGCATGTCGATCTACGAGTTCCTGCACGAGCAGGACACTCCGAAGCTGGTGGTCATCGACGAGGCCATCGAGATCGCCAAGAAATTCGGCACACAGAAGTCGTCCCAATTCATCAACGGGATCCTGGATGGAATTCTGAAACGCTACAATCTGGCTTCGTGAGCCTTCTGGGCCGCCTCGAAGATCTTTCCCTCGCCGACATCATTCAGATCGTCTACCTCAGCCGGCGCACCGGTGTGCTCGAAGTGCTGCATGAGGACGTGCGGCACACGATCGTCTTCCGCAACGGACTGGTGGTCAACGCCACCTCGCCCGAGGCGCCGCACGTGCCGGTGCCGCTGCACGAAGAATCGATTCGCGGGCACATCATGCGAGTGATCGGGCCGCTGCTGCAGAGTCGGGGGGGAGAGTTCAATTTTCTGCTGTCCGACGATCTCCCGCCCGAGGAGATCGGATATGACCCCGAGCTGCTGCTCGCCGAGGGCGGCTTTCCGCCGCAGCGAATCCTGCAGATCGAGGGGGACAAGCTCAAGCCGCTGCGCGAACTCGAGGAGTCATTGCGGGAGGGGAAGGATCTGCTGCGGCGCTCGCCGGCCGCGCAGTTCCGCGTGGCCGGCGGTCTGATCGAGATCGAATCGCCGGAGACCAGCGGGCGGAACGTGGTGCTGTTCGAGCGCGATCCGCTCGTCCGCGTGGCCGCGCGGCGGACGTTCGACGCACGCGGGATGAAGATCGCGCAGTTCGGCTCCCTCGACGAGACGCGCGAGGCGATCGCCGGCTTCATCCGTTCGAATTCGTTCTTCGTGACCATCCTGGAGATCACCGATGATTCGGATGCGCTGCTGCAGTTCATCAAGCGGAGGAACTCGCGGCTGCCGGTAGCCATGGTCGACAGCGGAGTCGACCTCCGGCGTCGGCACGAGCTGCTGGAGGCCGGCGCCAACCTTTATCTGGCCCGCCCGGCCCGCGAGCGGCTTCGGCCCGAGGTCGCCGACGAGGAGTTAAATCTCTTCGCCGACGAGCTGGTGCTGTTCGCCGACGGCGCCTTCGCCCAGTGGGAGGAGATCAGCGGAGTGCTGGGCGCGGAGGCGGGCCGGCGGTTCTACGAGGAGGGACAGCGGGAACACCTCGAACGCAGCTTCCACCTTCTGCAGCAGCTCATCAGCGAGCTGTCGGATCCGAACGACATCACCGAAGTGTCCGCGACGATCCTCCGTTTCTCGGCGGAGTACGTCGACCGGTGCGTGCTCTTCATCATCAACGAGGATCACTTCGTCGGGGTCGGCGGCTTCGGAATCGCCGGGGGCGGCGAGACGATCAACGAGCGGGCGCGGAAGCTGCGCATTCCGCGAGATGCGCCGTCGATCTTCAGCGAAGTGGCCGATTCGCGCGAGATGCATTGCGGAAAACTGCGCCGCACCGAGGCCAACTCCGAGCTGATCGATGCTCTTGGGGGGCTGCTGCCGACCGAGGTGCTGGTCTTTCCGATCATGCACGGCGGCCAGACGATTGGTATTCTCTACGGAGACAACGCCGAACATCGCGGTCCAATCGACATGGTGACCGGCCTGGAAATCTTCCTCGCCCAGGCCGCCTACTCGCTGCACAACGCGATGGCGGCGTCGCAGAAGGAATGAGGCCATGAAAATTCTGCTCGTCGAAGACTCCTCCTCGATGCGTTCCTATCTGGCGAACGCGATCGAGAGCGGCGCCGATGAGCTGGAGATCGTCGAGGCGGCGAACGGATTCGAGGCCCTCAAGACGCTGCCGCACCACAAATTCGACGCCATCATCACCGACATCAACATGCCCGACATCAACGGGCTCGAGCTGGTGAGCTTCCTCAAGAACCATCCGCTGTACAAGGGCATCCCCATCATGGTGATCTCCACCGAGTCGACCTCTGAGGATCGCCAGCGCGCGGAGGCTCTGGGAGTGGAGGAGTATCTCTGCAAGCCGTTCCAGGAAGCCGAGCTGATGGGCAAGCTGCGGAAGCTGCTTCGAGGGGCGTAACCAATGTAGAGCCGCCTTTCCAGGCGGCTCATGCGCCGGCTGAGAGCCGGCGCTACGTTCCGCCCAATGTAGAGCCGCCTTTCCAGGCGGCTCATGCGCCGGCTGAGAGCCGGCGCTACGTTCCGCCCAATGTAGAGCCGCCTTTCCAGGCGGCTCATGCGCCGGCTGAGAGCCGGCGCTAC
>JBGPFD010000190.1:0-6569 GCA_041483175.1 Thermoanaerobaculia bacterium
GCCGAACATTCGCGATGTGGACATCGCGCTTCGCGTGCAGGACATCTCGAGACAGGCGCTCACGTGGGGCACGGCGATTCCCGTCGTGCGATCCGTCGAGTTTCACACGATCGCGCGCCTCATCGGCGTGCCCACCGATTCGCGCTTTCGCACGACGCTGCGCGTCTACGGGTACGGCGGCACGGCCGATCCAATCACCGTTCGCATCTTCGATCCCGCGTCTTCACAGCCGCTCGTTGATACCCCATGGCAATTGCAGGGAACGAGCAACGGCCAGACCTACCCGGCATACCTGCAGATCGACGGCCTCGCGGACGTCTTCCCGCAGATCCGGGGACACGATGTGATCCGCGTGGAAGTCGAATCGGCGTCCAATCCGGCGCGGCTGCTCTGGGCCTTCATCAGCGTGACCAATAACGAAACCCAGCACGTCACGGTAATCGCGCCGTCGCCAACGGCGTCGCCGTGACGCGAGCGGCGAGCGGCTCGAGATCGACGTGAACTACCTCGCACATCTCTTCCTTGCCGGCGACTCCGCGGAATCGCTGATCGGCAATCTCGCCGGCGATTTCGTCAAGGGGTTGCTCGGCGATCGATTCACGCCCGGCATTCGCGACGGAATCCGCCGGCATCGGCGCATCGACGCCTTTACCGACACGCACCCCCACGTCGCCGCGTTCCGCCGCGTCCTCATCCCCGAGCATGGACATTACGCGCGTGTGATCAGCGACGTCTTCTTCGATCACTTTCTGGCGACGAACTGGGCGCGCTACAGCCGCGAGTCGCTGGAGGCGTATCTGGCGCGCGTCTACGCGGCGATCGATCCGCATCAGTCGGAGCTCCCCGGCCATCTGCGGTTCGTCTATCCGCGAATGCGCGACGGGCAGTGGCTGCAGTCGTACGGCGACGTTGGCGGGATTCATCTGGCGCTGTCGAATCTTTCGAAGCGGCTGTCGCGACGGCCGCACCTGGAGACGGCGACACATCATCTGATCGATTCGCGCGCGGAGTTGGAGCGCCGCTTCCACGACTTCTTCCCTGACGTGGTAGCGTTCGCGCGAGATGAAAAGCGTCCAGGAGACTTACGCCCCCAATAACCGCTGTTTCGGATGCGGACCGGCGAACGACAAAGGCCTGCACATCCGCAGTTTTCAGGAAGGCGACGAGCTGGTCTGCGAATGGCGCCCCGAGCCACACCACATCGCCTTCGAGGGCATGCTCAACGGCGGCATCTGCGGGGCGCTGCTCGACTGCCACAGCAACTGGACGGCGGCGTTGCACCTGATGAAAAAATCAGGAGCGGACGCGCCGCCATGCACGGTCACCGCCGATTTTCACGTCCGCCTCAAACGGCCGACGCCGATGGACGCGCCGCTGCATCTCAGCGCGAAGGTCGTCGAATCATCGGACGACCGCGCGACCGTCGAGGCCACGCTGGAGGCGAAGGGAAAAGTCACCGCGACGTGCCGGGGAACGTTTGTCGCGGTCAAAGAGGGACATCCGGCGTATCACCGATGGTGATCTGAATTTATCCCTCGCGTCGCTCGGTTAAACTGAAAACCTAACCATTCGCCTGCAATTCGAACAGAATCTCGTCGATCACGTCCGCGGCTTTCTCCAGCGGGAGGACGCAGGTGCCGGCGCCCCGATGACCTCCCCCGCCGAAGCGCGACATCAGCTCGCCCACCGAGGTCTTGCAGGTGCGGTTGAAAATGCTGTGGCCGACGGCGGCGATCACGCTGTAGTGCGCCGGTCCCCAGTGCACGCGCAGCGACACATTCGATTCGGGGAAGAGCGTGTAGATGAGAAACCGATTGCCCGCAGGGGGACTTTCGACCGCGCGCAGATCGGTGACCACGACGTTGTTCAATTGAAAACTGTTGCGCTTGAGCAGGCGCTTGAACTCCTCCTGCTCCCTGCGAATGCGATCGACGCGCTCCTGCACCTCCGGCTGGCGCAGGACCTCTTCGATGGGCATGGTCTTGAACCATTCCACGAGTCTCATGAAATAGCTCTCGAACTTCCCCAGGCCGGTGCGGCTGTCGATGGTATATCCGAGGAGGATGTAGTCGCGGGGCTGCTCGACATCCTCGGGGGTGAGCATGGCCGCGTCGATGCGGTCGGTCTCGTCGACGAGCCGCGCCAGACGCAGGAGCGCCGGATCGTTCGGCTCCTTTTCGAGGTAATACTCGTACACCAGTCTCGCCGCGGAGGGGGCGATGCGGTGCCGCCCTTTGACATTCGCGGGCGGTTTTTCGTTGCTCTCTGTCAGCAGATGGTGATCGAACCACATCCCGCAGTTCGGATGGTATGGCAGATTGCTCAGAATGTCGGCTGGCCCGATCGGCACCTTCTTGTCGGTGACGTCCTGCGGGTGAACGAGGACCACCTCATCGATCGGCTCTTTGAGTGTGATGATCACCGCACTGGTGAGACCATCCATGTCGCCGCGGGTAACCAGGCGCATGAACTGTTTTTACGCCAAGCGTCGCTTGCCATGCAAGTCAGAAGGCAGAAGGCAGAGGGCAGAAGTACCGGCAAGCCACTTCTGCCTTCTGCCTTCTGCCTTAAGTACCGGGGGTGCGGCGAGACACAGTCGCGCCCTACACTATGCACATGAATCCCGAGAAGCAGCGGTTGACCGGCGATACGCATGCGCGGGTCCGCTGGCACAAGTGGGGTCCGTACTTGTCGGACCGCGCCTGGGCCACGGTGCGCGAGGATTACAGCGAGAACGGCGACGCCTGGTCGTTTCTCCCGCACGATCTGGCGCGCTCGAAGGCCTATCGATGGGGTGAGGATGGCATCGGCGGCTTTTGCGATCGCTATCAGATCCTCTGCTGGTCGATGGCTTTCTGGAACGAGCGCGATCCGATCCTCAAGGAGCGCTATTTCGGCCTGGTGCCGGACGAAGGCAACCACGGCGAGGACGTCAAGGAGTGCTACTTCTACCTCGACGCACTTCCGAGCCACGCCTGGCAGCGGATGCTCTACAAATACCCGCAGCGCGCGTTCCCATACTCGCAGCTCGTCGAGGAGAACCGCCGCCGCGGACCGAACGATCCCGAATTCGAACTGATCGACACGGGCATCTTCGACGATCAGCGCTATTTCGACATCTTCATCGACGTGGCCAAAGAGGACGAGGATGCTCTCCTGTTTCGCGTGACGGCGCACAATCGCGGTCCCGAGCGTGCCCCGCTGCATCTCATCCCGCACCTCTGGTTTCGCAACACGTGGTCGTGGGACGAAGCGCCGAGCGGGACGCCGGTCATCCGGGCAACCGATCGAGGTCTGCTGGCGGACGACTCCGGCGCGCCGCCGCTCGCGGGGCTGCTCACCGACACGCGCCTCGGTCCCCATCTGCTTGAGCTTCCGCCGGAGATGCGGCAGCTCTTCACCGACAACGAGACCAACGCGCCGCGCGTCTTCGGATCGTGGGCCGAGTCGCGCAGCCCGTTCACCAAGGATGCATTTCACCGCCACCTCGTGGACGGCGAACGGGAGGCCGTGAATCCGGCGCTGAGCGGTACGAAGGCGTGCGGGTGGCTGCGCGTGGAGATCGATCCCGGCGAGAGCTACACACTCCGGATGCGCCTCGCGCCGAAGGGCGAGGGCGCGCGCCGCCACACGGAAAGCGAGATCGACGCGATTCTTCTCCAGCGCCACAAGGAGGCCGACGAGTTCTACGCGTCGATTCATCCCCAAAAAGCGTCCGCCGAGGAGCGGCGAGTGCAGCGACAGGCGTTCGCCGGATTGTTGTGGAGCAAACAGAGCTACCTCTGCGACGTCGATGTCTGGCTCGACGGTGACGATCCGCGGCGGCCTCCTCCCGCCGCCCGCCAACACGGGCGCAATCGCCGCTGGCGGCACCTCAATTCGATGCGCGTCCTCTCGATGCCCGACAAGTGGGAATACCCGTGGTTTGCGGCATGGGACCTGGCGTTTCAGGCCGTGGTCCTGGCGCTGATCGACGCGCACTTCGCGAAGGAACAGCTCTGGCTGATGCTCTTCGAGCAGTTCCAGCATCCCAACGGACAGATCCCCGCGTACGAGTGGGAGTTCTCCGACCTCAATCCGCCGGTGCACGCCTGGGCGGTCTGGCGCGTCTACAACATGGACCGCATCCGCAGCGGCAAAGCCGATCGCGACTTCCTCGAGAAATGCTTCCACAAGCTGATGCTGAATTTCACCTGGTGGGTGAACAAGGTCGATCGCCAGGGCAACAACGTCTTCGAAGGCGGCTTCCTCGGGCTGGACAACATCGCAGTGGTCGATCGCAGCGAGAGCCTGCCGGGCGGCGCGGTGCTCGAACAGAGCGACGCCACCGGCTGGATGGGCATGTTCTGCCTGATGATGATGCGCATCTCGCTGGAGCTGGCGAAGGAGAACGCGGTCTACGAAGGTCTGGCCACGAAATTCTTCGAGCACTACGTCTACATCGGCGCGGCGATGAAGATGATGCACGGAAGCCGCACACTATGGGACGAGCAGGACGGATTCTTCTACGACCTGCTCCGATTCCCGGACGGATCCGCGGTGCCTTTCCGCGTCCGCTCGCTGGTCGGTTTGATTCCGCTGTACGCCATCGAGCGTCTCGAGGAACGCTGGATCGCGCCGTTCGACATCTTCCGCGAGAACCTGCAGTGGTTTCTCAAAAACCGCCGCGACATCGTCGACCGTTGCGTGACCACCGTCCATTACGACCACGACGCCACGCACGTGCTCGCGGTCGTCGATCAGACTCAGTTGCGGCATCTTCTGGCCCGCGTGGTCGATCCCGATGAATTCCTCTCTCCGTATGGGATCCGCAGCCTGAGCAAGGCGCATCAGCAGCATCCGTTCATCTTCGGGAACTCCTCCGTCCGCTACGAGCCGGCGGAGTCGAACGAGAGACTGAAAGGCGGCAACAGCAACTGGCGCGGGCCGGTGTGGTTCCCGACGAGCTTTCTGATCATCGAGACGCTCCGCAAGCTGGAAAAGGCATTTGGCGGCGACGTCAAGGTGGCCCTCAGCCCGGATGACACGATGCCGCGACACGTCACCGGTACGATGACCGATACGCGCGCCACCGAAGGCATCGGCGCCGGATCGATGACCGCCACCACGGGGAGCGGCGATCGCCAGGTGCAGATGCTGACGCTCAGCGGCCTCGCGTCGCGCCTCGCCGATCGCCTGATTCGCCTCTTCCTTCCCGACGCCGACGGCTATCGCCCGGTCTATGGGCCGCGCGGCACGCGAAAAGCGGAGCTGTTCGCGCACGATCCGCACTGGAAAGATCTCCTCTGGTTTTTCGAATACTTCCACGGCGACACCGGCGAGGGCCTCGGCGCATCGCATCAGACCGGATGGACGGCGCTGGTGGCGAGTTTGATTGATGAGTGGAGGGGTTAATGGAAGCGATGAATTTCGAATTTCGAATGAAGAATTCAGAATGAAGAAGCCCGCCGCATCCGACCCTTGAAATTCTTCATTCTGAATTCGAAATTCGAAATTCATCAGCCTTCCCGCCGCCGCCGCGACCGCCGTTTCCACCCGGAGGATTCGCGGGCCGAGGCTGACGGCGCGAAAGCCGATCCGCTCGAGCAAGGCGATCTCCGCGTCGATGAATCCTCCCTCGGGACCGATGGCTAGCGTGACGGACCCTCGCGCATCGCGCGGACAAGGATCCGCGGCGGGTGGATGGGCGACGAGCGCGAGCGTGCGCTCGGCGATCGCCGGCAGCTCCTTCTCCACAAACGGGCGGAAGAAACGATGCAGGGAAACCTCGGGCAGGATCGTGTCGCGCGCCTGCTCCAGCCCGAGAATGCACTGTTCGCGCAGGTTTTCGGGGGAGATCCGCGGCGACTTCCAGTAGCTCTTCTCGACCTTCCAGGCGTTGATCAGAAAGATCCGCTTGATGCCCATCGACGCCGCGCCGGCGATCACCCGGTTCAGAACTTTTGGCCGCGGAAGCGCAAGAACGAGATTCAACGGAAGCGGCGGAGGTGGATCGCGATCGAGCTGGACTTCCAATTCCGCCGATTCAGAATGACGGCCGACGACGCGGGCGCGCCCGAGGCGGCCGTTGGCCACGCCGGCCGCGAGATCGTCGGAGGAGAGGCGGTTGATCTGCGCGAATCGGCGGCCGTCGACGCGCGCATGGGTCTCGGTCACGAAATCATCCGGAAAGAGAAGCACCAAATTCACGGCCCGCACAACGGTATATGATCCGCCCGTGAACATCGAGACCCGGAAAAAAGGCGACGTGGTGATCGTCGACTTCGAAGGCCGGCTGGCGGTCGGCGTCGGCGACGACCTGCTGCCGCAGCTCATCGAGCAGCTTCTCACCGAGGGAACCCGCAAGATTCTGCTGAACCTCTCGGACATGGATTACATCGACAGCAACGGCCTCGGCGAACTCGTCCAGAGTCTCAAGACGTCGAAGCGTTTCGGTGCGTCGCTGCGCCTCCTGAAACCGCAGGATCGGGTGCGGAAGACTCTCCGGCTGACCAATCTCCTGCCGATGTTCAACGTCTACGAGACCGAGGCGGAGGCGCTGAAGGGTTTCGCCAGCGAAGGATAAACAA
>JBGPFD010000191.1:0-6562 GCA_041483175.1 Thermoanaerobaculia bacterium
ATCGAGGGTCACGGCGAATTGATCGATGCGCTGCAGGTGCTGGCGAACAAGGCGCTCGTCGGTCGTCAAATCGAGAAAGAGATCGAACTCGACTGCCAGGAGTTCAAGGGACGGCGCACGGAGGAGATCGAGCAGAAGGCGCGCGCGCTGGCTGATCGCGTGCGGGTCGACCGTCGCGAACAGCTCCTGCCGGCGATGACTCCGATCGAACGGCGCATCGTCCATCTCGCGTTGCAGGACGATCAGGAAGTGGCCACCATCTCGCGCGGCGACGGCTTCTACAAACGGGTGGCCATCATTCCGCGGACGGCAGCGGACGCGCAGTCGCAGCCGACCGAGTAGTTGCCGTCATGGCAACGCGGCAACCGTCACTGGACACCATCGTCGCTCCGGCGACGCCCATCGGCCGCAGCGCGCTGGCCATCGTGCGTATCGATGGTCCGCGCAGCGCGCAGATCCTGGGGATGCTTGCCGGGGCCAGGATGCCGGATGAGCGTATGGCCACACTGATGCAGTTATGGAGAGATGGTGAAGCGCTCGACGAATGTATTGCCATCCGTTACGCGGCGCCGCATTCGTTCACCGGAAATGATCTGGTCGAACTGACGCTGCATGGAAGCGCGGTGGTCGTCGAGCGGACGCTGCGCGCGATCGTCGATTTGGGCGCGCGGCTCGCAGAGCCGGGCGAGTTCACCGAGCGCGCGGTTCTGAACGGCAAGATGGATTTGATCCAGGCGGAGTCGATCGCGGATCTGATCAACGCGCGGACCGTGTTGCAGGCGAAACTGTCGCTGGCCAACCTGGAGGGAGCGCTGAGCAGAAAAGCGGAGTCGATTCGCCAGTCACTGCTGCAGGTGATTTCACGGCTCGAAGCGACGCTCGATTTTTCGGAGGAAGGTTACGAATTCATCAGCCGCGACGATGCGCGTTCCGTCGTCGATCGCGCGTTGAAGGAAACCAGTGCGCTGCTGGAGACGCATCGTCGCGGCGCCGCGACGCGCAGCGGCCTGAACGCGGTGATCCTCGGCCGGCCGAACGCAGGAAAGTCCACGCTGCTCAACCGTCTGGTGGGGAGCGATCGCGCCATCGTCACCCCGATTCCCGGGACGACGCGCGACATCGTGCGCGAAACGCTGGAGATCGGCGGACTTCCGGTGACGTTCGCTGATACCGCGGGTCTTCGTGAGAGCGTCGACATCGTGGAAGGGATCGGCGTGGAGCGCGCGCGAAAGGCGGCGGAATCGGCCGACCTCGTACTCTACCTGGTTGAGGCGCCGGGGGGAATCACAGAGGATGACCGGCGCGAAATCGAGCGTTGGCCCGAGGCGTGGATCATCTACACCAAAACCGATCTCGCGCCTGCGCCGCCGGAGGCCGTTGGAATCAGCGTGCCGGCCGAGCAGGGGGTGGGCGAGTTGCTGGCGCGGCTCGATGCATTCGTCCGCGAGCGGTATGCGGCGCCCGAGGGGAGTCTGGTCAACGAGCGGCAGCGTCGGGCAGTGGTGGAATGCGCAGATGCGCTTGGCGCGGCGACGGCCTCGCTCGACGCGGGACACGAGGAGCAGATCGTGCTGGTCGATCTCTATCGCGCGGCGACTGCGCTCGGCTTGCTGACCGGCGCCATTACGCGGGACGAGATCTTCGACGAGATCTTCACGAAATTTTGCATCGGAAAGTAGTGTGTGGGGAGCGGCCGCCCCCGGCCGCTCGACGGCTGGCGAGGGCGCCCGCCGCCACACGTGCAGAATGACAAGAGCATGGGAGACGTTCCACGTGGAACCATGACTGGCGAGTTCGACGTCATCGTGATCGGCGGCGGCCATGCGGGAGCGGAGGCAGCGCGCGTCTGCGCGCGCGGCGGAGCGCGCGTGGCGATGGTGACAATGTTGCGCGAGGCCATCGGCCGCATGTCGTGCAACCCCGCCATCGGCGGCCTGGCCAAGGGCAACCTGGTGAAGGAAATCGATGCCCTGGGCGGGCTGATGGGTGAGGCTACCGACAGCGCGGCCATCCAGTACAAGGTGCTGAACCGTTCGAAAGGGCCCGCGGTGCAGGGGCCGCGGGCGCAGTGCGATCGCCAGCTCTACGCGCGCGCGGTGCAGGAGATTCTTGCCGCCGAACCGAACCTGACCATCATCGAGAGCTCGGTTTCGCGACTCACGGGCGGACGGCAGGTGGTGCTCGCCGACGGCTCGGAGTTGCGGTCCCGCGCGGTCGTCGTTACCACCGGCACGTTTCTTCGCGCGCTGATGCACTCCGGCGAGACGAAAACCGTCGGGGGCCGTTTCGGCGAGCCCTCGGCAGAGACGCTGTCCGACTCGCTTCGCGCGCTCGGCCTGAAGCTCGGGCGCCTGAAGACCGGGACTCCGCCGCGGATCGTGAGTGCGTCCATCGATTACTCACGTCTCGAGGGCGCACCGGGTGACGCGGTGCCGCGCCCGTTCTCGATTCTGACCGACCATATTCCGCTTCGGCAGGTGCTGTGCCACCTGACGTATACGAACGCCGCGGCGCACGAGCTGATCCGTGCGAATCTGCACCGGGCACCAATGTATTCGGGGCAAATCCGGGCCACCGGACCACGGTACTGCCCGTCGATCGAAGACAAGGTGGTCCGTTTCGCCGACAAGGAGCGGCACCAGGTCTTCGTTGAGCCGGAAGGGCTCGACCACCCCTGGATCTATCTCAACGGAGTGTCGACCTCGCTGCCTGCCGACGTGCAGGAGGGCGTAGTCCACTTGTTGCCGGGGTTTGAGAATGCGGTGATCGGACGATACGGCTATGCGGTCGAATACGACTTCGTCAATCCGGAGCAGCTCGCGCCAACCCTGCAGGTGCGCGGCGTCGATGGGCTTTTCCTCGCGGGGCAGATCAACGGCACGTCGGGTTACGAGGAAGCAGCCGCACAGGGGCTGATCGCCGGGATCAACGCGCTGCAGCATATCCGCGGCGGCGAGCCGCTGATTCTGCGCCGCGATCAGGCCTACGCCGGCGTGATGATCGACGACCTGGTCACGCTCGGGACGGAAGAGCCGTATCGCATGTTCACGTCCCGCGCGGAGCACCGGCTGCTGCTCGGCTGCGACTCCGTCTACGAGCGGCTCTCGCCGATCGCTGCTGGCCTCGGATTGCTCGACGACGAACGAGCGCGTCGCGTTGCCGCGCGCGTCGCGCGAATGGTGGCAGCAAGAGAGCTGGCAGCCGCGACCGAGCTGACGCCCGATCGCGACACGCTCGCCTGGCTCGCCGGCGCGAATCTGTCGATCTCCGAAAAGAGCACGTCGGGACGCCTGATGCAGCGGCGCGACTTCGATCTCGATCGCTTCATCGCTGCCTGCCGCGACGCACGTCCCGATCTTGCCGCCGCGCTGGGTGCGCTGCAGGAAGAAGAGCGCGACGGAGTCGTCAGCCAGCTGCGGTACGCCGGCTACATCGAGCGGCAGGAGCGCGAGGCGATGCGCGTCGCCGAAGATGAGGAGTTGCGGGTCCCGCGCGACCTGTCGTTCGCCCTTCCCGGCCTGTCGCGCGAGATCGTTGAGAAGCTTACGTTTGTGCACCCGGTCTCGCTGGGGCAGGCGAGCCGCGTGCCGGGGGTGACGCCGGCGGCGATCTCGATTCTGCGGATGCATCTGCGGCGGCGGCCGCGCGTGGCCGCGGCGTCATGACCGAAGCGCTGGAACTCTACAAACGCGAACTCCTCCGCTGGAACGAGAGGATCAACCTGATCGGGCCCGAGGTGAGGCGAAATCTCGACGAACACATCGCGGAGGCGGTTGCCGCGGCGGAAATCGTGAAGCCGGAGCGGGAAGTGCTTGATTTTGGAAGCGGCGGCGGCCTGCCGGCGATTCCAATGGCCCTAGCGGCTCCGAATGCGCGTTTTCATCTCGTTGAGGCGGACCAGAAGAAGTGGGCTTTTCTGAAGCACATCGCGCGCACATGTAAACTGAATGCCGTGGTTTACGGTGAGAGGCTCGACCGGGCGGTGACGCATTTTTCCGAGGGCCTCCTCTTTTCCCTGGTCACCTCGCGAGCCGTAGGCAATCCGGAGGAGTGGCTGCCGTCGCTGGCGAGGCACCTGGAGCCGGCTGGCCGCGCGGCACTCTTCCAGGGTTCTCCGGACTCGCCGGAAATACCCCACTTTCGGAAAGTCGCGGCTCATCAACTCGCCCGCGGCTTTCTGGTGGTGTTTCACGTGGAACAGCCATGAGCCGAATCGTGGCGCTGGCGAATCAAAAGGGGGGCGTCGGAAAGACGACGACAGCGATCAATCTCGGCGCGTCGCTGGCGGCTTGCGAGCGGACGGTGCTGCTGGTCGATCTCGATCCGCAGGCGAACGCGACGTCCGGACTCGGTCTGCCGAAGAATGACCAGGCGTCGATGTACTCCGTGCTGCTCGACGGCCGGAGCCTGCGCGAAATCATTCGCCCGACCGAGCTGCCGACCCTCAGCCTCGCGCCGTCATCCGTCGATCTCGTGGGCGCGGAAATCGAGCTTAGCGATGCCGATGGCCGCGAGTTCCGCCTCCGCCGTGCGCTCGAGCCGGTCGCCGCCGACTACGACTACATCCTGATCGACTCGCCGCCGTCGCTGGGGCTGCTCACCGTGAATGGCCTCACCGCCGCGCAATCGGTTCTGGTGCCGATGCAGTGCGAGTATTTCGCCATGGAAGGCATCTCGCAGCTCGTGAATACGATCGATCGCGTCCGGGAGTCGCTCAATCCGTCCCTGGAGATCGAAGGGATCGTGCTGACGATGTACGACGACCGTATGAACCTCTGCCGGCAGGTGGCTGAGGAGGTCCGCGGCCACTTTCGCGACCAGGTCTACCGCACGATCGTTCCGCGAAATGTCCGGCTGGGGGAGGCGCCCTCGTTCGGCAAACCGATTATCCTGTACGACATTCGCTCGCGCGGAAGCGAGGCCTACGTCAACCTGGCCAAGGAATTCATCGAGCGGGCGGAGAGCGTCATTTCATGAATCAAAAAAAAGCTCTCGGCCGCGGTCTCGGCGCGTTGATCCCGCAGAAAAGCGCGGTTGGGCCGGCGCTCGCGCAGATCTCCATCGACAGCATCACGCCGAATCCGTATCAGCCGCGGAAAGCATTCGACGATCGTTCCATCGACGAACTGGCGCGGAGCGTTCGCGAGCACGGAATCGTGCAGCCGCTCCTGGTCACGCGAACGGGCGACAACCGCTACCGCCTCATCGCCGGCGAACGCCGCTTTCGGGCGGCACAGAAGGCAGGGCTGCAAAGCGTTCCGGCAGTCATTAAGGAACTCCTGAACGAAAGCGACACGCTGCAGATCGCGCTCGTCGAAAACATCCAGCGCCAGGACCTCAACCCGATCGAGGAAGCACATGCCTACCATCAACTGCATCAGGAGTTCGGCCTGACGCAGGAGGAGATTTCGCGGCGCGTCGGCAAGGAGCGCTCCACCGTGGCGAATTTTCTCCGGCTGCTGAAGCTTCCTGATGCGGTGAAGGAGCTGCTGGCGTCGGGGCAGCTGTCGATGGGACATGCGCGCGCGCTGCTGGCCGTCGAGTCGCCGAAAAAGCAGGAGCAGCTCGCGGGCCGCGTCGTGGCGCGCGATCTGAACGTACGCCAGACGGAGCTGCTGGCGTCGGTATCGCCGAAGCGGAAGGGGAAGCACGAGAAGCCCAAGGATGTCTTTACGCGGGACGCGGAAGAAAAACTGACCAGGAGTCTTCGGACGAAAGTGGAAATCAATCGCAGACGGCGCGGCGGCGTGATTCACATTCGCTTTGCAAGCGAGGATGATTTGATCCGTATCTTTGAGGAATTGACCGGGAGAAAACGATGAAAGGTAAGAGCACTGGTGAGCTGAACGGCTTTCTCGACAGCGGCGCTTCGTTCAAGGGAGAGCTCGAGTTCGAAGACACGATGCGCATCGATGGCCGCTTCAGCGGGAAAATCATGTCCAAAAACGAACTGATCGTCGGGGAGAGCGCGACGATCGAGGGTGACATCCACGTCGGACGGGTGGCCATCAGCGGCACGGTGATCGGCAAGATCATCGCCGAGCAGCGCGTCGAGATTCACCGCAACGGCAAGGTCTACAGCGACATCGACACGCCCGCGCTGGTAATCGAAGAGGGGGCCATCTTCCAGGGCAACTGCGTGATGGGAGATCACAAAGGAGCCAGCATCACCAACATCGCGGTGAAGGCGTAGCACTCAGCGAAGCGGGAAGTGGAACCATGCCGGGCATAACGCCCAGGTACCCCACACCGCGGCTCCGATGCCGACGGCCCACAACAGCGCGACTGTGATCCTCTCGCCGAGCGAGACCGGCTGCTCGAGCACCACCGTGTTTGCGGCGTAATCGCCGATCCGCCGCCGGCCGCGCGAGAAGGCAGCGACGAAAAATCCGACGAGGTAAAACGGCAGTGCGTCGACGAGACGCAGAGCGTTGCGTACCGCCGAGGAACCGAGTCCCGGGACCTTGCCGCTGTCATAGCGCGTCACCCGCACACCGATGATCGCTTTTCCCATCGTGGCGCCGAAGGCGCCCTCCAGCAGCCAGTGATAGATGAAGACCAC
>JBGPFD010000192.1:0-6534 GCA_041483175.1 Thermoanaerobaculia bacterium
CGTCGGGAAGGTGATCTGGAAGACGCTCTGGCTCTCGGGAAAGGAATGATAGACGTCGTAGATCCTCGCCCCGAACAGCTTCGTCTGATCGAGCGTCGAGTTGGCCGCCGCCTGGACGATGCCGAAGACGATGCTCTGGTCCTCCATCGGCGCCAGTTCTTTTTGCGAAAACATGTAGAACGGGATGATGAGCGCCACGACGATGGCCCACAACGTGAGCACGACGGGCCGGTACGCCAGTGTCCGCGACAGCAGGCGTGCGTAGATCCCGCGGACGATATCGAAGTGCCGGTTGATCATGCCGGCAAATCCGCGCTCGGTGTCGCCCGCGCGCAGCAGCTTCGATCCCATCATCGGCGACAGTGTGAGGGCGACGAAGCCGGAAATGATCACCGCGCCGGCGAGAGTGAAGGCGAATTCGCGGAACAGCGAGCCGGTGAGTCCTCCCTGCAGCGCCACCGGCGTGTACACCGTGGCCAGGGTGATGGTCATAGCGATGACCGGCGTAACCAGCTCGCGCGCGGCGTCGATGGCGGCCTGGAGCGGCGACTTCCCCATGTGCAGATGCCGCTCGATGTTCTCCACCATGACGATCGCGTCATCGACGACCAGTCCGACCGACAGCACAATGGCCAGCAGCGTCAAAAGGTTGATGGTGAAGCCGAAGGTCAGCATCAGCAGCACGGCGCCGATGAGGGAAATCGGGATGGCCACGACGGGGATGATCACGCCGCGCACCGATCCGAGGAAAAGGAAGATGACGATGATGACGATGAGCAGGGTCTCGCTCAGCGTCTTCAGAACCTCATCGATGGCGTCCTGAATGTAATCCGATGAGTCGTAGGGAATGCCCGCCTGCATCCCGGCAGGCAACTGCGCGCGAATGTCCGGCAGCGCCGCGCGCACGTTCTTCATCACCTCGAGTGTGTTGGCGGTCGGCAGCACGAAAATGCCAATGAACACGGCGGTCTGGCCGTTGAAGCTGACTTCCTGATCGTACGTTTCCGCGCCGAGGACCACATCGGCGATATCGCCGAGGCGCACCACGACGCCGTCCTGCTCCTTCACCACGAGCTGCTTGAACTCTTCGGCTGTCTGCAGATTGGTGTTGGCCACCAGATTGACCGAGGTCATCGATCCTTTTGTGCGGCCAAGCGCGGAGAGATAGTTGTTCGCGGCCAGGGCGTCGTGGACCTGCGACGGAGAGATGCCTAGAGCGGCCATCTTCTCCGGCTTGAGCCACACGCGCATGGCGAAGGTCCGGTCGCCGAAGATCTCGGCGCGCTGCACGCCGCTGATCGCGCTCAGCTTTGGCTGCACGACGCGGTTCAGATAGTCGGTGATCTGGTTCTGATCGAGATCGGGCGAGGAAAAGCCGAGGTAGGCCGCGGCAAACTGGCTGTCGGTCGTCTGCAGATCGATGGTCGGCGCCTCAGCCTCCGGCGGGAGCTGGTTGCGGACCTGCGCCACCTTGGCCTGGATCTGCGTCAGCGCCGCATTGGTGTCGTAGTTCAGCTTCAGGTGCGCGGTGATCGTGCTGACGCCCTGCGCGCTCGACGATTCCAGAAAGTCGATGCCGTCGGCGCCGGCGATCGACCGCTCCAGAGGCGCGGTAATGAAGCCGCGCACCAGATCCGCGTTTGCACCGACGTACACGGTGGCGACCACGACGTTGGCCTGGTCGCTGCGCGGAAACTGCCGCACGCTGAGCGAACGGATCGACTGCAGCCCGGCGATGAGAATGACCATGTTGACGACCATCGCCAGGACGGGGCGTTTAATGAAGAGATCGGTGAGTTTCATTCGCAAAACGTAGAGCCGACTCTTAGTCGGCTCGGCGCCGGCTGGAGAGCCGGCGCTACGTTAACTATCCTCCGCTGTCTGCCGGCAGACGAGCTTTCATTTGTCAAACGTAGAGCCGACTCTTAGTCGGCTCGGCGCCGGCTGGAGAGCCGGCGCTACGTTAACTATCCTCCGGTTTCGGGGCCGAGCTGTTTGCCGGCTGGATCTTGTTGTTCACCGTGACCGCCGCTCCCGGCCGCAGTTTGAACACTCCCGAAGTGACGACCTCCTCGCCCGGCTTGATCCCGGTGAGAACCGCGACCTGATCGCCGCGCGAGCCGCCGAGTTTCACGAACTGCTGGCGAACGCCGCGATAGCTCTTGCCATCGGGACCCTTGATCTGCTCGACGATAAAGACCGAATCGCCGAAGGGCGCGTAGCTGATGGCCGAGGCAGGAAGTGTGATTGCCGTCGTCTTCGCGCCGGGGGCCAGTTTCGCCTCGACGAACATGCCGGGATGCAGCTTGCCCGAGCGGTTGTCGAAGATGGCCTGCACGCCGACGTTGCGCGTTGCCTCATTGATGATGGAATCGAACGCGGCGATTCTTCCGACTTCCGGCCCAGGCGCCCCGTCGGGAGTCACCTCGACGGTCGAACCGACCGCCAGCCGCCCGATCTCCTGCTGCGGCACGGTGAAGTTTACGTACGTCGGGCGAAGCGTCTGCAGCGATACGATCGGCGCACCGCCGGCGAGATATTGCCCGAGGTTCACCTGCCGAATGCCGAGCACGCCGGCGAATGGCGCGCGAATCGTCTTGCGCTCGATCGTGGCGCGCATCTGCGCCACTGCCGCATCCGCCGATTTGAACGTCGCTGCCGCGGTGTCATACGTCGCCTGCGGGAGGATCTGCTTTGCCAGCAATCCCGCGCTCCGCTCCAGATCGAGCCGCGCCAGCTCCCGCTGTGCCTCGGCTGACGCGAGCTGCGCCCGCTCCTGCTTCGTGTCGAGCAGGACCAGCACGTCGCCTTTGTTCACCGCGCGCCCCGAATCAAACGTGATCGACTCGACAACGCCGGGGAGATCTGCGCTGACCGTGACGCCGTTGACCGCGACCACGGTTCCGATCGCGTTCAGGCTCGTTTTCCACTCCTCCTGCCTGGCGATCACGGTGGTCACCGCTTCCGGAGGCGGCTGAAAGCCACCCTGCGACATTGCCGCGCGGATCTGGAAGAACTTGAACCCGCCGATGATCGCCACGAAGACGATCACCGCCGCGAGCATGAAAAACATGCGCTTCTTCATACGAAAGTTCGAAAGATTACAACACCGAACGCAACGTTGTGGTTACGGTACGAAAACACGCTATTGAGGTTGCGGAAAGTGTGATCGATGTGATTCGCTCTACCATCCGTAGACGTAGACTTCTCCGTCATGAGCCGCTGGATATTCGAGCCGGGACACACCGCCGCGGGGTTCTCCGCCCGCCACATGATGGTCACCAACGTGCGGGGGCACTTCAAGAACGTTACGGGAACGCTGGAATTCGATCCTGCCACTCCGGAGCGCGCCGCCATGCAGGCGGTGATCGACGCGGCAACGCTCTGGACCGGCGAGCCCGAACGGGACGCGCATCTGAAAAGCGCTGATTTTCTCGATGTCGCGCACCACCCCCGCATCACGTTCGAGTCGGACCGGGTGGAGCTGATCGGGCCAAGCGACGCAAAGCTCCACGGTCGCGTGACGATTCGCGGCATTACGCGGCCGCTTACGCTTCAGGTGAAGTTCCTCGGCACGTGGCAAACGCCGTGGTGGGAGGGCAGCGTCGACAAAGGCCCGAAGACCCGCGCCGGGTTCGTCGCTACCGGCCGTCTCAATCGCCACGACTTCGGCGTCAGCTGGAACTCGACGCTCGACCGCGGCGGCATCGTCGTCGGCGACGACGTTGACCTGACATTGGACGCCGAGGCGATTTTCGAGGAGTAGAACGTGTGGCGGCGGGCGCCATCGCCCGCCGCTGAGCGGCCGGGGGCGGCCGCTCCCACACTGGTCATCAATCCGGGAGAAATAACCATGCCGACGTTACTTCCGCGCCATGCCGGCGCCGAGCCTCTCGATCGGGCCCTCAACGTCGTCTCCATGTTGACCCTGGTGATGACCGTGCCGCAGGTGCTCACGATCTGGGCCGGCCATTCTGCAAGCGGCGTCTCGCTCCTGTCGTGGGCGTCCTACTTGATCGCCGCCTGCCTCTGGCTGGTTCACGGCCTGCACAGACGCGACAAATCAATCTACCTCCCCTGCATCGCCTGGATCGTCCTCGATGTTGCCGTGGTGGCCGGCATTCTTGTTTATCGCTGAGCCGAAGGCGGCCGCCTCTGAAACGGATTGCGATCGGAGATATTGTGGTGTGGCGGCGGGCGCCCTCGCCCGCCGCTTAGCGGCCGGGGGCGGCCGCTCCCACACTGTCACAGCCTCCCGTTCCGTTCTGATCTGGCTTGCGCGCGGAACACGGTGTGGGACAAGCTTTAGCTTGTTGGGCCGGCTGAAGCCGGCCTCCACACATCAGGAGAAACCGCATGATCAAATTCGGAGCCGGAAATCTTCGCGTCCCGAAATGGACACGCCCCGTCTACCTCGTCGCGGCGGGCACCACCGACTATCGCAAGCGCTATCCGGAGAAGAAGCTCGAGGAGCTCTGCATGATGGCTTTCCGCATGCTCCTCGAGGAGAACGGGCTGAAGAAGGATCCGCTGGAGGTCAAATCGCTGATCAACTTCTGCTCGTACGGCGAATTCGCCGATCATTTCCAGGATCAGCTTCTCTGCGAAGCGAAGGTACACGACTACCTCGGCCTCGATCTTCTGCCGAATGTCGGCGTCAAGACCGGCGGCGCGACGGGCGGATCAGCGATGCTGGTCGGCGCGCAATCGATCGCCAGCGGCTACAGCGACTGCACGCTGGTCCTGGGCTGGGAACGGATGGACGAGGTCAAGACGTGGACCGGGAACTACTACATCGCCACCGCCGCCTGTAAGGATTTCGAGACACGGCTGGCACGTAACTACGCGAGCTACTACGCGCCGATGGCGCGACGGTTCCAGGAGATGTACGGCGTCGAGGACCGCGTTCGCGCGGAGATCGCCGTGCGCAACCGCGGCAACGCGTGCAACTCTCCCTACGCGCAGCAGCCGGGGCGCCATACCGTCGAGGAAGTACTCGGGGGGGAGATGGTGTCCGATCCGCTCCGCTTCCTCGAATGCTGCGCCATGAGCGTCGGCTCCGCGGCGACACTCCTCTGTTCCGAGGAGCTGGCGTACAAGCTGACGGACAAGCCGGTACGCCTGTACATCGCCGCCGGTTCGCACACGCTGCGCTGCGGCGATCGCCGTCCGATGGAAATTCCGCTGCTGCCGAACGAGACGGAGGAAGGCTATCGGTGGCTCTACGAGGAGATGAAGAAGCACGACGGCCGCTGGCCGGGCTTCGAGAGTTTTGGCGCCACGCGATTCGCTGCGTACATGGTCTATCGCATGGCCGGTATTCAAGAGCCGCTCGAAGATCTCGATCTCGTCGAGACGCATGACGCCTTCACCATTTCCGATCTGCAGACCTACGGCGACGTCGGATTGACCCTGTACGGGCGCGAGCAGGACTACGTCACTTCCGGCGAGTCGTATCTGGTCAACCCGAAAACCGGAAAGCAGGGGAAGTGTCCGGCCAATCTTTCGGGCGGACTTCTCGGCACGATGCACGCGGTCGGTGCGACGGGGATTTTCCAGTGCGGCGAAGTGGCGTGGCAGCTCCAGGAAAAGTACGATAAGTTCCACGACGATCCGAAACTGTGGGAGCGCTACGGCAAGGAACATCCCGAAGCGTGGCAGAGCATGCAGGTGAAAAACGCGCGCCGGGGGCTGGCCATCTCGCACGCCGGCGTCGGAAGTCACGTCACGTGCGCGGTCCTCGAACGAGCGTGGTAGGAGATTGACGATGAGCAAGAGCGCGAACGGGGCTTCCTCCATCCCGGCGATCAAACCGTCGAAGGCGCACGAGACCGGACAGGCGTGGGTGGTCGAGCTGCCGCGGCTCGGCGAAGAAGGAACGCACTTCCACACCTACGGCCTGCTGACACCGTATTTCCGCGGCCTGACCGTGGGAAAACTGATGGCTACCCACTGCATCAACCCGAAATGCCCGATCAGCCGCGGAAAGGGAGAGCTGTGGCTGCCGCCGCGCGCCGACTGCCCCGATTGCCATCAGCCGATGGCATGGCAGGAGATCCAGAACCCGCGCGGCTACATTTATACCTACACACTCGTCGAGCGCGGCGGGGCCGGACTGGAGATCCCGACGCCGTACTACCAGATCGACGTGAAGATCGAAGGCGTCTGCACGATCGTGAAGAGCTATCTCGCCGGAACCGATCGGAAGATCAAGATCGGGGATCGCGTGAAGGCTCGCTTCCGCACCGGCGAGCAGGCGACACACACCGCGCTCGATCTCTACTTCGAGCTGGAGTAGGGCGAAACGCAAGCGCTGGGCAACCTGATCCGCCAAATCTGCGAAGTGGATCCTCTTGTCTGTCCTCGGTGCGGCGGCGTGATGAAGATCATCTTCTTGCAGTGAGCGGGGGCGGCAGACAGGCCGTACTCCCCAACATCACGGTGTGTGACCTACCGCGCGTCGCCTTGGAGCGGGATTGACCGGAGGCGCCTCCGTAGCGATCAGGCTCACGGTGGTGATGCTCGTGGTCACCC
>JBGPFD010000193.1:0-6534 GCA_041483175.1 Thermoanaerobaculia bacterium
CGAAGGGAAAGCGCCGTTCGGCGCCGAATCGCTGCGAAAGATCGGCGAGCTGAGGACGGTTTACGGCCTCGATCTCGACGCCTCCGCTTCACACCAGCTCACGGAGCGAGGGAATCCCTCCCCGCGAAAAACGGCGAAACGCGAAGGGCGACGTGACCGTTGATCTGCTGGCCAGAGCGACCGCATGACGGCAGGCGCAGCACGCATGAACGACGCGGATTTCATCCCCGAATTCGAGCGGTGCGCGCTGCCTGAGAATTCATTCAGGCATGCAGATCACATCCGGCTGGCGTGGCTCTATCTCCGGGATTTGCCACCGCTCGAGGCGCTCAGCCGTTTCACGTCGGGTCTGCGGCGGTATGCCGCCTCCCTTGGCAAGGCCAGTCGGTACCACGAAACGATCACCTGGGCCTATCTGCTTCTGATTCACGAACGAATGCGCCGCGATCCCGATGCCTCATGGATCGAATTCGCCGGCCGGAACGCGGACCTCCTCGCCTGGAGGCCTTCGATTCTCGACGCGTATTACCGTTCCGGCACGCTGGAGTCCGAGCTGGCCCGCAGCACGTTCGTGCTTCCCGACAGGCTGGAAGTCACTTCTTGTGGATGCCCATCTGCTGCAGGCGACTGCGGGCCTGCTGGTTCTCGGCCTGGATCTTGAGGACGTCCTCGTAGCACGACTGCGCCCGTGAGGCGAGCCCTTCGCTCTTGTACAGATCGCCGAGGGAGATGAGAGCGTCGGCGTGGTTGGGGTCGATGGAGAGCGTGCGCTGGTAACTCTCGGCCGCGTCGCGCCGCCACTTCGGGTTGCGCTCCTGACATTGCCCGAGGAGGTACCACGCGGCGGCGTGATCGGGAGCGAACTCGACCGCCTGCCGCAGCAGCACGATCGCGCCGTAATAATCTGCGTTCGCGCTGAGTTCCGTCGCCTTGTTGAAGTTCTGTTCGGCAATGACGCGCTGCGCCAGCCGTTTCTCCATCTCGCCCGGCATGCGTCCCGATTGCTGCTGCATCAGTTTGTCGTAAGCCTGGCGGCGCACCGCATCGCGCAGGACGAGCGTGGCCTCGTCGATGCGTCGGTTGATGGCCTGCACGGCCTCGCGCACGATCGGCGGATAGGTCGCCGGGTCGAAGCGTTTCTTGATCTCCTCGGAGGCGTTGATGATCTGCGCGCGCGATGCCGCCCGCGGAGCGTCGAGGACCTGATAGTGATCCATTGTTGCGAGCTGCCGCGAGAATCCCACCGCGCGCAGCGAGCGCTGATCGCTGGAGCCGATCGCCGCGAGCAATTCTAGATCGCGCTGCATGTCCGCGGCGTTTATCTCCGGCGCCGCTTCCGTTGCCGGGTCGACGATGGCGAACAGGCCGAGGGCCATCATGGCGATGACCACTTTGGCGGCGGTGACCGAGTCGGTGGCGAAATGCTTGAGAAAAACCTCCATGGTCTGCCGTTCGCGAAGGGACGCGGCGATGCGCCGCTCCGCTTCGGTCAGCGGAATGCCTTCGATGTGCAGACGCGATTCGCGCGCCGGCGCCATCTCCCGTTTCAGATCACCAAGCGATCGGCGCAGGACCAGTCCGTTGGTGATCGAGCGGATGCCTTCCAGCACCAGCGTCTCCGGCGACAGCAGGAAGACGCGTTTTTCCGGCGCGAGGGCTGCGTCTTCGGTGAAGGCGGCCGTCCCTTCATCGAGCGAAAAGAGGGGAACGAACTGTGCGGTCAGCCACTCGCGCAACAGCGTCTGGCGCCACGAGAGTTCCAGCAGGCCGGATTCGTGAAATTTTGCCGCTGCGTCCGTCGGATCGTCGGTCGCCATCTTCGCGGCGGGTTCGGCTTGCAGGATGCCGCGCCGGACGAGGAAATCGCCGAGCGAATCTTCCGGCGCCGACGAGGTGATCAGGACCAGCTCGCCCTGCGACCAGTAGAGGACCTTCCGCAGTGGCGCCCGGACGATGGTCAGATAACCAGTCCTCCGGGATTGAAGGATTTCGCCAACGATCACAGCGAAGGGTGTGATCTCGATCCGTTCCAGGCTCACGCGGCGAAGTCCTCTATCGCGGAGCTTTTAGCACACTTCCATGTGCTTTGAAGCCATTCGGAGGGGCAATGGCACGAAATGGGCTCCTGCAACAGTCGTCGAAGTTGCGCGGCGCGGCCCGCGGCGGTGCAATGTGCTCCACCCGCGGCGTGTTCAAATTCCGGGTGATACCATGCGGACAATGAAGAAGTTGCTCCTCGTGCTCGTCGCGTGCACGTTCAGTACCGCGGCGCTGGCGCAGGAGTTCTCGGACGACCCCTATCAATTCATTCTGGCGAAGCTCGCGGCGCAGGATGGCCGCTTTGACGAGGCGCTGTCGCGCATGGACAAAGTAGTCGCCCGTCATCCCGAGAATTCCATCCTGGCGTTCGAGCGCGCCATGATCCTGATCGATGCCTCACGTCCCGACGCTGCCGAAGCGGCGCTGCGGACGGTGGTCACGTCCCATCCCGACTTCTACGACGCCCAGCGGGTTCTCGGGCGTTTACTGCTCGACCGCGCCGGAAGCGATCGGGCAAAAGTAGACCAGGCGCTCACGCATCTGCAGGCGGCGTTCAACCTCGATCCTGACGACATCGGCACCGGCATGGCCGTGGCCCAGATCCTTTTGTCGACCAATCGGACCGCGGAAGCGGAAAAGGTCCTGGCGCAGTTGCTTGAACGTGCTCCCGATCAGCGCGCGCTCAACTACACGTACGCGCAGGTGCTGACCAAGCTGGGGCGGGGCGATGAGTCGCGGCAGTACCTCGAACGCGCCGTGGAAGTGGACCCGACGTTCGGGCCGGCGATTCTGCAGCTCATCGACATCTACCAGAAGCAGAACGAGTGGGCGAAGGCTGCCGAGCTGATCCAGCCGCTGATCAACGACGACCCGATAAATCTCGATCTGCAGCGGCAGAAGGCGTTTTTCTATCTCCGCGCTGGACTGCCCGACAAGGCGCGCGCCGCCTTCAAATCACTCGTCGAGGCGGACCCGAAGGACACCCGCTCGCAGTTCTATCTCGCCGAGGCGCTCAACGATCTGGAACAGTACGAGGAAGCGGACAAGATCTACCGCTCGCTGCTGACCAAGACTCCGGACGATCCTGATCTGCTGGCAAGCTACGGCTTGAGCCGGATCGGCCAGCGCAAGCTGGATGACGCGGCCGCGACGTTCCAGTCGCTTCTGGCGATTCAGGACCTTCCCGACAACCTGCAGGTCCTCGCGAGAACGCAACTGGCGTACATCGAGCTGCAGAAAGGGAATTACGCAGGCGCGCTCGACGCCGCCCACCCGGTTCTCGTTTTTCGCGACAAGCCGAATGCCCAGGCGATCAACATCGCTCTCGACGCGCTGAAAAAGCAGAAGCGTTACAGCGACGCAATCGCGTTGCTGCAGCCGCTGGTCGACAACTTCGCCAGCGATCCATTCGTCAACGCCCGATACATCGAGATGCTCGTCCGCAGCGGGGCGACGGATCGCGCGCGCGACGCCGCGGCGACGCAGGCGAAATTCGGTACGAAGAACACCATCGCCACCGCCGAAGCGTACATGCAGACGGAGCAGTACGCGCCGGCGATCGCCATGCTGCGCGATGCGCTCAAGAGCCGGCCTGACGAGCTCGACCTGCAGTTCGAGCTCGGTTCCGCGTTCGAGCGCTCCGGCGACAAGCGATCGGCGGAGCTGGCGTTCCAGCAGATCCTCGACAAACATCCGGAGCATGCGGCAACGCTCAACTACCTCGGATACATGTGGGCCGAGAGCGGCACGAATCTCGATCGCGCCTGCGAGATGCTGACGCGCGCGGTGAAGCAGGAGCCGCGAAATGGCGCCTATGTCGACTCCCTCGGGTGGGTCTACTACCAGCAGGGGAAGCTCGACCTCGCGGAGAAGTACCTCACCGACGCCACCCGGCTCCTTCCTCGCGATGCCACTGTGCACGAACACCTCGGCGACGTGTTCGCCAAGCGCGGCGATCTCCATCGCGCCCTCGATCTCTATCGCGCCGCGCTGACACTCGAACCCCAGCCCAAGGATGAAGCGAAGCTGCGCCTGAAGATCGCGGAAATGGAACGGCAGCAGGCTGCGGTCCAGCGGTAGGGCGCCATCCTGAGTGCAGCGAAGGATCTCAACGTGTCTATGCTGCTTCTAAGGACACGACCCCTCATCCGCCCTTCGGGCACCTTCTCCCCGCAAGCGGGGCGAAGGATGTTCGAGTCCCCTCGCCCCGCGCAGCGGGGAGAGGGTGGCGCGAAGCGCCGGGTAAGGGGTCGTGCCCTTATCTCGTCATCTGCGGGCGTCATCATTCTCTCGCTCGCCGTCGTCTCCTGCCGCACTGCCCGCCCTCCCGCCGGGGAGGAGCTCGCGCCGGTCACGGCATCATCTCCCGCCGAAGCTGCACAGCAGCTCGCGGCGCGGCGATCGCAATTCGAGGGTGAGCGCAGCCTGGTGCGCCTCCGAATCCCCTCGTCTCGCATGAATATCTCTGCGCGTGGACAACTGCAGGTGGACCGCGCCGGCCGCATGCTGTTGACGATCTACACGCCGCTCGGCACGACCGCGGCGCGGCTGTACGCCGAGGGCGACGAAATCACTTTCCTGAACGATCTCCAGTCGAACGCGTGGCGTGGGAAAGCGGCCGACTTCGCCGGCAGTCTCGGCCTGTTCGGGACTGCTCTCCCGACCGAATCGGTAGCCATGCTCCTTGTCGGGCTTCCACCGGCCGGTCTCGACTCGATTTCGTATGCGGCGACGGGAATCGCCGAAGTTCGCCTGCCGAACGCGGTGGTCACCTATGACCCGCCGGTCTATCCGCCGAAGACGATCCGCATCGATCGCGACGGGCGGCACGTCGACGTCGAGCATCTCGAGAGTTACGCCGATCCCGAATCGCTGCAACGGCCGGAGATCCCAGACAGCTATCGCTGCTGCGTTCTGCCGCGGTTATGATCCGCGGCGATGCACGTCGCCGCGCACGCGAAGATCAACTGGGCCCTGCGCGTCACCGGCAAACGGCCGGACGGGTACCACGACATCGAGACGATCTTCCAGACCATTTCGCTACACGACGATCTCTCCCTCGATGACGCGAAGGAATTGTCGCTGACGTGTAGCGATCCGTCGATTCCCACCGACGAACGGAATCTGATCATTCGCGCTGCGAAGGCGATCGGAGTTACGGCGCGGATCCATCTCGAGAAGCGGATTCCAGCCGGTGGCGGGCTGGGGGGCGGATCGTCGGACGCGGCCGCGGTGCTCACGGCGTTCGGCCGGAAGGATCCGCGAGTCGCGCTTTCCCTCGGATCGGACGTGCCCTTTTTTCTGCAGGGCGGAACGGCGTACGCCACCGGACGAGGCGAGGTGCTCACGCCACTGCCGCGCGTCGCGCCCGTGCCGCTGCTGTTGCTGATTCCGGACGAGCGGGTGATGACGGCGGATGCGTACGCGATGCTGCGCCGCTTCTCGCCGCCCCTCGGCGTGGAGCGATACCGGTCGATGATCGCCGGGAATCTGCTGGACCAGGCCACGGAGCTGGTCAATGATTTCGAGGAGGCCATCTTCGTGGGGCTCCCCCAGCTCCGCGCGTTCAAGACCCGGCTCTACGAGGCGGGGGCGGCGTGGGCGGGGATGAGCGGATCGGGATCGACGATGGTGGGGGCCTTTCGCGGCCGGGCGGAACGCGATACGGCGCGGGGCCGTTTCGGCGATGTTCACACCATCGTTGCCGAAACGCTCTGATCGTTCACAGATCAATAGTTGACTAATCAACTATTGAGCGATATTGTATCGATCCCGTGAGCGTCCTCAGAGAAATCAAACAGCGCAAGCCGTTCGGCTCCCACGGCGAGGAGGCCCTGGTCACCCTCCTGCGGACCACCGACGTCGTCCGCCGCCACCTCGGCGACGTCGTCGAACCGCACGGAATCACCATGCAGCAGTACAACGTTCTGCGCATCCTGCGCGGCGCCGGCCCTGACGGCCTTCCCACTCTGGAGATCGCCGCCCGCATGCTCGAGCACACCCCCGGAATCACCCGCCTCATCGACCGCCTGGAATCGAAAAATCTCGTCGCCCGCCAGCGCTCGTCGGACGACCGCCGCTGCGTCTACTGCCACATCACCGCGGCCGGACTGCAGCTTCTGGTGGCCCTCGACGCGCCGCTCCGCGGGGCCGCCGATCACGCATTCCACGTTCTCAAGAAACGGGAGCTCGCCCAGATTGTCGACTGTCTCGACCGCCTGCGCGAAGGGCTCCGTAAGAAATAAGGAGGAATCGTTTATGAAGTCCATTCTCACCACCATCGCAGCGGTCCTGGTCGCTGCCAGCGCCGTTGCGGCAGACACATTCGTCGTCGACAAGAACCATTCAGAGGCAACGTTCCAGATCCGCCACCTGGTCAGCAAGGTCAGCGGTCGATTCGACGATTTCACCGGCGTGGTGGTCATTGATCGCGCCAATCCGGCCGCCTCGTCGGTCGAGTTCACCATCAAGACCGCCTCGGTCAACACCGGTGTC
>JBGPFD010000194.1:0-6509 GCA_041483175.1 Thermoanaerobaculia bacterium
AACGGCAAGACGCTCTTCGCCGAATCACGATGCATCTCCTGCCACACGGTCAGCGGCAAGGGGAACGGTTCCGCTCCCGAGCTCGGAACGATCGCCTCGCGCGCGACGCGCGGCTGGCTGATCGCGTTCCTGCGCGACCCGCAGGCATTCGATCCGCAGACGCGCATGCCGCAATACGGCTTCAGCGACTCCGGCGTGCGCGATCTCGTCGCCTATTTCGAGGACGAGCTGCGCGACTTCGACGCGCCCCCGACCATCCTCAATCCGCTGCATGTGAATCAAACCGTGGCCGAGCGCGGTGCGAAATTGTTCAAGAGCGGCGGGTGCTTCGCCTGCCATAGCAGCGGATCGAAAGAAGCGGAGCGATTTGGCCCCGATCTCGACGGCATCGGCGATCGTCGAGCGTTCTCGCTCGACTTCGGCAAGCGCACAGAGCTGCCGCGCACGCTCGAAGCGTGGCTCGCCGCGAAGATCAGCGACCCGCGATCGTTCGCCAGCGGTCTCAAGATGCCGACGTTTGCCTTCGATCCCGAACAGAGGCGCGCCATCGTCACCGCCTTACTGGCCATCCCCGCGAAGCCGGTGCCGGAGGCGTACCGCCATGCGCCCGCCCAGCAGGCCTCGCTGGTTCCGGCCGGGCCGATCGGCGCCATCGTGTCACGCTATCGATGCCTGTCATGCCATCAGTTCGGAGGCCGCGGCGGCGACATCTCCACCGCGCCGCTCACTTTCGAGGGAAGCAAAGTCCAACGCGACTGGCTGGCGAAGTATCTCGAGGTGCCGTATTCGATCCGGCCGATTCTGCCGGAGCGAATGCCGGTGCTGAGGATTCCGCCGCAGGATGCCGGGCGGCTGGCCGATGCCATCGAGACGTGGTACGTCGATCCCGCGCAGCCGGAGGATCCCTTCGCCGGCCGTCCGGCGTCGGATCACGATGCCGCCGAGGGCCAACGCCTGTACACCACACTCGGATGCCGCTCCTGCCACATCATCGGCAGCAGCGGTGGCTATTACGGACCGCCGCTCTCCGACACCAAATTACGTTTGAAATCGGGATGGGTGTTCCGATTCCTGCAGAACCCGCAGCGCTGGCGCGCGGACATCCGCTGTCCGAATTACGGTCTCACCGATACGGACGCCCTTCGCCTGACCGCGTATCTGGAGACGCTCTCGGCCGCACCGAATGCACCGGCCAAGAAGGAGGCGGCGCGATGAAGCGGCTCGCCCTGTTCTGTGCGCTTTCCGCTCTGCTCTCCGGGTCGTGCCATCGCTCACCGCAAGCACGGCAACCATCGGCCGCGGCGCGCCCGTCGCTCTACGAACAGCAGGTCGGCCAGCAGGTGTATCAAACCTACTGCGTCGGATGCCATGGCGAGCGCGGGCAGGCCGATGGTTTCAACGCCTACAACCTCGATCCCCATCCGCGCGACTTGAGCGATCCCGTGTTTCAGAAGAAGACGTCGAACGCCGATCTCGCCGACGCAATCCGGCGCGGCGGCGCGGGCGTCGGCCTCTCCAGCCTCATGCCGCCATGGGGGCACACCCTCGACGCGCGGCAGATCGACGCGGTGGTGTTGTACATCCGTACGCTGAAGCGCGACGGGACACCGGCCCCATGATCGAGCGGGTTATAATCCCACTGAAGCCCGCAGGCCCGTTCGGCATCGAGAACGAGGAAGCCGTAGATTTGCTGAGAAATGTCCCATTGATAGGCGAGGAACTCGCGCCGATGTTTCGTGCGCTGGAGTTTTCTCCCGATCCGGTCTTCGTGACCGACCGGTCGAATCGCATCGTCTTCTGGAACGATGCGGCGCGTGCGCTCCTCGGCTTCGATGCGGAGGAGGCTGTGGGCGCAGACTGCACGGAGCTACTCCGCGGCTGCGACCAATTCGGCAATCGCTACTGTTCGGAAAATTGTCCGATCATGCAGATCGCCAATCGCGGCGAAACGGTTCGGGAATTCGATCTCAGCCTGCAGACGAAAGACCACCAGGTCTTCGAGGGGAACGTCAGCGTCTTACAGCTCCGCACCGGGAAGGCTGACGATTACTTTCTGCTCCACATGCTCCGCGGAAAGGACCGCCGCAAGTCCCATCAGACTGCAGGTTCATCGGAACCGCCGCGGCCGCGGCTCGTGGCTGCGCGCGAATCTCCCGATGTTCGCGCCCGGAAACTGACCACGCGCGAGGTCGAGGTGCTCGGCATGCTCGCAGCCGGGCGAAGCACTCCCGAAATCGCCGAGCGGCTGCATATCTCGCAGCTCACCGCGCGCAGCCACATCCAGAACATCCTGGAAAAGCTGGAAGTGCATTCGAAAGCCGAGGCCGTGGCCTTTGCCTTTCAGAAGAACCTGATCTGAACGGTCTTTCGAACTTCTTTCGAACTTCTTCCGGACTTCTTGTTTTCTGCTGACGCACCCTTCGTGCGTGTCCACTGCGATCGGCGTAGCCCTCCCTACGGACGGAGAAGTCGCCGAGCTTCTCATCGAGCGGGCAGCGGCGCTGGCCCGCCGCCTCCATGGCCGCTGGGTCGCCTTCCTCGTCTGCAATGACGCCCTTCCCTCCCCGCGCGCGACGGAAGCGTTGCGCCAGGCGGAGAAGGCGATGCGCTCCGGCGGGACGGTGTTCTTCTGCGAGGGGGACGACGTCGCGCAGACGCTGCTCGCTCTCGCCGCACGCGAGCGGATTGATGTCCTCCTTCTTGGTGCGCCGAGGCGATCGGGCCTCCTGCGGCGCTTCCGGCGCGGGACCATCGATCGCGTTCTCCGCGCCGCGCGCTCCTTCGACGTGGTCGTGGTTCCCAACGGACAGCAGCCGTGAGCCGGCTTCCTGACGAGAGTCGCACCCAGCGCATTCGCCGCCTGATCATCGGTCCGCCGCGCGATGTCACCGACCCGAAGATTTTCCATCGCGTCTCGCTCATCGCATTTCTGGCCTGGGTGGGGCTCGGCGCCGACGGCCTCTCGTCATCCGCCTACGGTCCGGAAGAAGCTTACAAAGCACTCGGGGCGCACTTCCACCTCTCGATCATCCTGGTGGGCATGACCGCGCTCACCATCGCGGTGATCTCGATCGCCTATTCGAACCTCATCCAGCATTTTCCGGGAGGCGGTGGCGGATATCTGGTAGCCACCAAACTGCTCGGCAACCGCGTCGGCGTGGTCTCCGGTTGCGCGCTGCTCGTCGATTACGTCCTGACCATCACCGTATCGATCGCCAGCGGATGCGACCAGCTCTGGTCATTTCTCCCGCCGGCATGGGCGCCGTACAAGCTGGCCGCGGAGTTCGCGATCCTGCTGGTTCTGGTGATTCTCAATTTACGAGGCGTGAAGGAGTCGGTGAACGTGCTCGCGCCGATCTTCGTCGCCTTCATCGTGACGCACGCATTCATCATCGTCTACGTGGTGGCATCCCACTTCGCCGGGCTGCCGAAGGTTTTTCACGAGGCGCACGCCGATTTCCGCAATTCGATGCACACGATGGGATTCGCTCCGCTGATGCTGGTCCTCTTGCGCGCCTACTCGCTCGGCGGCGGGACCTACACCGGCATCGAGGCCGTGTCGAACGGCGTAACCATGCTGCGCGAGCCGCGTGTGCGCACGGGGAAGCGGACGATGGCCCTCATGGCCACCTCGCTGGCCTTCACCGCCGGCGGAATCATGTTCGGCTACCTGCTGACGCGCTCCGAGCCGGTTTCGGGGAAAACGATGAATGCCGTCCTTTTCGAGAACCTCTTCGCGCAATGGCATCTCGGAAGCGTTCCGGCCGGAATGGGTTTCGTGATCCTCAGCCTCGCCGCGGAGGCGGCGCTGCTTTTCGTCGCCGCGCAGACAGGCTTTCTCGACGGTCCGCGCGTGCTGGCGAACATGGCGGTCGATTCCTGGATGCCGCATCGCTTCAGCCAGCTCTCCGACCGGCTGGTGACCAAGAACGGCATCTACATGATGGGGCTCGCGGCATTGGCGGCATTGCTCTACACGCGCGGCGACATCACCACGCTCGTGGTCATGTACTCGATCAACGTATTCATCACGTTTTCGCTCACCGAGCTGGGCATGGCGCGTCATTGGATCAAAGATCGGGCGAAGGAACCGCGCTGGAAAAGCCAGCTCTCGATCCATGGAACGGGTCTGGTGATGTGCCTCAGCATTCTGATCGTGACCACTCTGGAAAAATTCAGACAGGGTGGATGGATGACCGTCATGGTGACCAGCGCGATCATCGGACTCTGCTTCGCCATTCATCGCCACTATGAGAGTGTCCGCTCCAGCCTGAAGCGGCTCGACCAGATCCTCACCACCGTGCCGGCGCCCGAACCTGTGTCGTCGGTCGCTCCCTCGCCACTCGATCGCAATGCGCCGACGGCTGTCATCAGCGTGGCGTCGTTCTCCGGTTTCGGCCTGCATCAGATCCTTTCCATTCACAAGGCATTTCCGAACTACTTCAAACAATTTCTCTTCATCTCTGCCGCCGTCGTCGACTCCGGAAATTTCAAGGGTGCTGAGGAGATCGACCGACTGGAGGAAAACACGGAAGAGAATCTGAAAAAGTACGTCGCCTGGGCGCAGAGGCAGGGACTACGCGCCGATTACCGGATGGCGGTCGGCACCGAGACGGTGGCCACGATCGAGACCATCGCCCGCGAGGTCGCCGAAGAGTTTCCGCATGCGATCTTCTTCATGGGACGGCTCATCTTCCGTGAAGAGAAGTGGTATCACCGGCTTCTGCACAACGAGACGCCGCACGCCATTCAACGGCGGCTGCAATTTCAGGGCATTCAGGCCATGGTCCTGCCCATTCGCGTTCTCGAATGAGAGAGCAAACTCCGATAGCATTGGAGTTTGTGCCACAGCGACAGCGCGTCCGCGCGGTGCTGAGCTTCGTTTCCGCGCAGGTTCTCATCGCGCTGGTCACGGCGATTGCCATCCAGCTCGGCGCGAACACCACCACCGCCGGCTTCGCGTATCTGATCGCCGTTCTGGCCATTTCGATCTACGCGGGTCTGACGACCGGTCTGGTCAGTTCCCTGCTGGCCACGGCATGCTTCAACTATTTCTTCCTTCCGCCGCTGCGCACATTCACCATCGCAGACCCGGCAAACTGGGTGGCCCTCTGCTCGTTTTTCCTCGCCTCGCTGATCGCCTCGCGGCTCGTCGTCCGGGCGCGCAGCCAGGCGGCAAGCGCGGAGGCGAGGCGGCAGGAGATCGAGGCGCTCTATTCGCTCAGCATCGACCTCTTTACCGCCACCAATCGCGTGGGAGCCCTCGGCGAGGCGGCGAGCCGTGCGCTCTCGAATGTCGGCGCCACCGGCGGCGGCCTCATTCTGTTCGACGGCAGCCCGAACGCGCAGATCGTGGTCTGCTGGAGCGGACCGAAAGACGATGAAGTCGAAGATCTCGTCGCCGGCGTCGGCCGGCATCATCAAACGCTCGAGTTCCCGGCGCGCGGCGGGCGCGACGTCTACCTCCCGCTCGCCATCGGAGGCGCGGTGATCGGTGTGCTCGTCGCGTGCGGCTCGCACGCCACCAGGCGCGCGCTGGAGTCCGTCGCAGCCCTCGTGGCGCTCGCCGTCGAGCGCGAACGATTCGTCGAACAGAGCTCCCATCTCCAAGCGCTGCGCGAGAGCGATGCGTTGAAGACCTCTTTGCTGCGGGCGGTGTCGCACGACCTCTCCACCCCGCTCACGGCCATCAGCCTGCAGGTCGAGCGGCTGCAGCGGCAACTTGCTGCCAGCGATCTCCGTGACGTCGTCGCGGATCTCGCCGAGCAGACCAGCCGCCTGCGCCGGCGCATCGAGAACCTGCTGGCGATGGCGCGGCTGGAGTCCGGCAACTTTGTCCCGCGACCGGAGCCGACGCCGCCCGCCGATCTGTTTCGCGCCGTGCGCGAGCATCTTCCCCTGGTCGTGCAAAAACATCCCCTGCGCGTCGAAGTGCGTGATGACTGTCCCGACGTGCTGGCCGATCCTTCGCTGGCGCTCGAAGTGCTGGTCAATCTGGTGGAGAACGCGGATCGCGCATCGCCTCCGAACTCACCGATCGAACTGCTGGCCCATCGTCACCCGCTCGATGGAAAGCGCGTTCGCCTGGAGATCCTCGACCGAGGTGCGGGGATCGCCGAGCATCCGGCAGAAAGCGACACGGCACGGCGGGGACTGGGATTGGAGATCGCGCGCAGCTTTGCCGCGGCGAACGGCGGGCAGGTGACGCTGACGAATCGTCCGGGCGGCGGGGCCGTGGCCCGCGTCGATCTCCCCGCGGCGGTCCTCGCCGAGGTGGCCGAGGCGCCCCACGCATGAACCCGCGAATTCTGGTCGTCGACGACGATGCCGCGATCCGCTCTTCGCTGGCGCAACAGCTCGGCGAGGAAAGCTACGGCGTGTCGCTGGCGGTCGATGGCGCGGATGGAGCCAGGCAATTCGACGATCAGCGCCCCGATCTCGTTCTGACCGACCTGGCCATGCCTGTCGCCGACGGTTTCGCCCTGATCCATCACGTTCGCGCCGCGGGG
>JBGPFD010000195.1:0-6475 GCA_041483175.1 Thermoanaerobaculia bacterium
CCATGATGCACGCCAAGACCATGGTGGTCGACGGCATCTGGTCGACGATCGGGTCCTCGAACTTCGACGACCGCAGCTTCCGCCTCAACGACGAGGTGAACGTGAATGTGTATGACGAAGGGATCGCCAAAGAGATGGAGGCGATGTTCCTCGAAGATCTCGCGCACTCGTCCGAGATCAACCTGAAGCGATGGTTTCGGCGCCCGATCTTCGAGCGGGTGAAGGAATCGTTTGCGGGAGTGCTGAAGCGGCAGCTCTGAGTGGCATCTCCTACAAATTCATCCAGTCCGTGTGCACGAAGGGCGTGTCCTTGCCCTTGTCGTTGCGCTGATACGTGTGCGAGCCGAAGTAGTCGCGTTGCGCCTGGGTCAGGTTCAGCGGCAGCTCGGCGCTGCGATACATATCGAAGTACGCAAGGCTGGCGGACATCGACGGAACGGCGATGCCTGCGTTCTGCGCCGTGGTGATCGCCCGCCGCCACGAGGTCTGCGACTTCTGCACGGTCGCACTGAACTCCTTGTCGAGCAGAAGATTCGGCAGATTCGGATTGCGCCCGTACGCGTTCATGATCGAGTCGAGGAACCGCGCGCGGATGATGCAGCCCGCCTTCCAGATGCGCGCCATCTCGCGCATGTTGATGTTCCACTTCCATTCCACCGATCCCGCCTGGATCAAGGCCATCCCCTGCGCGTAGGAGCAGATCTTCGAGGCGTAGAGCACATCGTGGACATCCTGAATGAATTGTTTGCGATCGGGTACGGCCGCAGAGCGCCGCGGCCCTCCACTGAGAACTCTCGAGGCCGCCGTGCGCTCGTCTTTCATGCTGGAGAGGACGCGGGCGTCGATTGCCGCGGCGATCGTCGGAACGGGAACCGCGAGATCGAGAGCCACCTGCGCCGTCCACTTGCCGGTTCCCTTCTGCCCCGCCTTGTCGAGCACCTTCTCCACCAAAGGCGCGCCCGACTCCGGATCTTTGACCCGGAAAATGTGCGCGGTGATCTCGATGAGGAACGACTCCAGCCGCCCGCGGTTCCACTGACCGAAAATGTCGGCCAGTTCGCTTGCCGTGGCGCCGATTCCCCTGCGCAGCATCTCGTACGCCTCGGCGATCAGTTCCATGTCGCCGTACTCGATGCCGTTGTGCACCATCTTCACGAAGTGGCCGGCGCCGTCGGGGCCGACGTGCGTGACGCACGGGCCGGAATCGCTCTTCGCCGCAATGGCTTCGAACACCGGACGGATCGCTTCCCACGAATCGTCCGAGCCGCCAGGCATCAATGACGGACCGTAACGTGCTCCCTCTTCGCCGCCGGAGACTCCCGATCCGACGAAGTGCAGATGATTCATCTCCAGCCGGCGGGTGCGCTCCTGCGTATCTTTGAACCACGAGTTACCGCCGTCGATCACGACGTCTCCCGGATCGAGGTACGGCGAGAGTTTCTCGAGCGTCTGATCGACCGGCGCGCCGGCTTTGATCATCATCATGATCCGCCGCGGCCGCTCGAGCGATTTGGTGAAATCAGCGAACGTCTTCGTTCCGCTGATTTTCTTGCCGGGGTACTTGCCGACGAAACGATCGACCCATTCCCCTTCGAGATTCCACACCGCGACCGGAAAACCGTGCTCCTCGACGTTGAGGGCCAGGTTCTCTCCCATAACACCGAGACCGATCATGCCGAACTGCGCCATGTTGATGCCTTTCCGCGTCTAAACACTGTCACCCCGAACGTCAGCGAGGGGCCTGGAGGGGCGGGCGCAATGCATTCGGCTCAGTGCTCGAGCCCTCCCCCCTCCAGGCCCCTCGCTCCCGCTCGGGGTGACTGCTGGTCATACCTTCGCCGCCACCCCGTTCTTCACCGTCTGCGCGAGCCGCTCCAGACCGCGATCGACGTCTTCACCGAGATCGATGCTGATGGCACGGCGCTTCCGGCTGGACAGCGACTGCAGATCGCCGATGGCCTGCGCGCGCGCCAGCACCCCGAATCCGAACTTCTCGTTCGGAATGCGAACATCGTCCCCCCCGCCTCCGGTCAACTGCAGGAACACGCCGGTGGCCGGACCGCCTTTGTGAAGCTGCCCGGTCGAGTGGAGAAAGCGCGGTCCGTAGCCGGTCGTGGTGGCGACGTGCAGGGTGCGCGCGATCGTGGCGCGGATCTCCGCGATCCGCTGATCGCGTTTCGGCGTCTCCGCGAAATACTCGGTCAGGGCGACGTAGTCGCCGGGTTTGACCGCCGCCAGCAGCGACGCGATGGCCGGATCGTCAGGAGGCACCTGCCGGCCGCTCGTGCTCATCCTGCCGCTCGATTTGAATTCTTCGAGCAGCCGTTTGGTGTTGTCCTTCGACTCCTGCACGTTCGGCTGGTCGAATGCATCGATGCCGAGCAGCGCGCCGGCGACGGCGGTGGCGAATTCCCAGGTGAAGAAGATTTCGCCGAGGTCGAGCGGATCGGCGAGGATCTGATCGACGACCGGATGACCGGCGTCGGAGAGTTCCCTGAGGCGGCGAACATCGTCTGATCCACGCAGACGGACGGACGCGAAGACCCGGTCGGCGCCGTAGTCGCGCGGCTCGAGCAGCGGCTCGCCGGCGACCGGCAGCACACCCTTTCCTTCCTTGCCGGTGCTCTCGGCGATCAGTTGCTCGATCCACAGGCCGAGCGTGTCGAGCGGCGGCGGCGTGATCAGCGTCAGCTTGTCACGCCCCTTCTGGGCCATGGCGCCGATGATCACCCCGAGCATCGCCGCCGGGTTCTTTTTCACGCTGGTCACCTGCGCGACGTGCGCAGCGTGCACCGCACGGTCGAGCAGCGTTTCGACGTCGACGCCGGAGATCGCGGCCGGGACGAGACCGAAATACGAAAGCGCGGAGTAGCGGCCGCCGATGTCGGGCGGATTGAGGAACGTCTTGCGGAACTTGTCGCGCGCCGCGTCGCGCACGAGTTGCATGTCCGGATCGGTGATGGCGATGAAGTTCTCGCCGGCCCGATCGCCCTTGATTGATTTCACGCGATCGTAGAAGTAGCGGTGGAACATCATCGGCTCGGTGGTGGTCCCCGACTTCGAGGCAACGATGAACAGCGTGCGAGCGAGCTTCAGTCGCGACTCGAGATTGCGCACCGCTTCCGGCACCGTCGAATCGAGCACCGAAAGCGCGGGATAACCCTTCCGCGTTCCGAACAGACGGCGGGTGACTTCGGAGCAGAGGCTCGATCCGCCCATGCCGAGCACGACGACGTCGTCGAAATCGTTGCGGACAGCGTCAGCGAACGCGCGGAGTTCCGACGCTACCTTGGCCATCTGCTCGGGAACCACCAGCCATCCGAGAGCGTTGCTGATGATCTTCTTGTGCGCGTCGTCGTTCTTCCACAGCGTCGCGTCGTGGTTCCAGATGCGCTCGATGAACTTCTCCTTGTCCGCGCGCTGCGCGGCCTGATCGACGGCCGCCTGATTCGGCCCGAGGTGCGCGCTCTGGCGATCGGCCAGACCGCGGGTCGCCGCGTCGCGCCTCGCTTCGATGGTCGACAGAAGCGAGACGAACGAGGCATTGAACGACTTCACGCCATCGACAGTGAGCTGATCGGTGATCTTCTTCAGGCTGAAGCCTTTGGCCTCGAACTTCCGCAGCACCTCGCGCGCCTCGTCGAGATTGTCCTCGATCGTCACGTGCACCTTGCCATGGTCCTTGAACGCGTCGTAGGTCGCCGGCGGGAGCGTGTTGACGCTGTCGCGCGCGATCAGCGACTCGACGTAGAGCACGTCGCTGTATTTCGGATTCTTCGTTCCCGTCGATGCCCATAGCGGCCGCTGGACGCGCGCCCCCTTCGCCCGCAGCTTCTTGAAACGGTCGCTGGCGAAGACCTCCTTGAATTTCTGGTAGGCCAGTTTCGCGTTGGCGATGGCCACTTTCCCAGGCAGCGATGCGAGCTCGCCGTCGCCGCTCTCTTTCAGTTTCGTTTCGATCTGCTTGTCCGCCTGCGTATCGATGCGGCTGACGAAGAAGCTGGCCACCGAGCGGATCTTGTCGATCGGCAGATTCTTCTCCACGCGCCGCTCGAGGCCGCGGAGATACGCTTCCATCACCTGGCCGTACACGTCGTTCGAGAAGAGCAGGGTGATGTTGATGTTGATCCCGTTGAAGGTCGACTCCTCGATCGCCGGAAGGCCCTCGGGGGTGCCGGGGATCTTCACCATGACGTTCGGCCTCTTCAGCCGTTCGAACAGCCGCTTCGCCTCGGCGATGGTTCCCTTCGTGTCGTTGGCCAGCGTGGGGCTGACCTCGATGCTGATGAAGCCGTCGTTTCCGCCGCAGCGGTCGAACACCGGCCGGAAGATGTCCGCGGCGTCGGAGATGTCCTTCAGCACGAGCTCGTCGTAGATCTCGTCGCGCGATTTGTTCTGCGAGGCGAGCTGCCGCAGTTGCGCGTCGTAATCCTCGCTGCCGGCGATGGCCTTTTCGAAAATGGTGGGGTTCG
Source organism: Thermoanaerobaculia bacterium (assembly GCA_041483175.1). Lineage (GTDB taxonomy): Bacteria > Acidobacteriota > Thermoanaerobaculia > Gp7-AA8 > Gp7-AA8 > Gp7-AA10. The sequence continues at coordinate 4,473 of JBGPFD010000195.1, forward strand.
AGGTCATCCCACGCAGGTCGTCCTGCTCGATCATCTGCGTGAGCCGGCCGGTGGTAATCAGGCTCCGCTCCATCTGGTCGTACCAGACGCTCTGGCCGGCTTTGGCCAGCTCAACGAGTGGGTTGGTCATTGGGGGAGTCCTCCGCTCAAGAGACGGAAGCATAACGCTCGCCTGCGTGCAGGGGGTAACCACTTGCCCGACGGAGTTACAATGCGTTCGGGTCAGCTTCAGCAAACTGGGAGATTCATGTCCGAATTCATGCCTGGCGATTATTCGCAGATGTTGAACCTCGGCATCGCTGCGACCGATCGCGGCGAATATGCGGCGGCGTTGCAGATTCTGCAGACCGTCTACGGCAGAGTGCGGCAGGAAGCGATGCCCCAGGGACTCTCAAGTTACGGCCTCTGCCTCGCGCGCGTCGAGGGAAAGCGCAAGCTGGGGGCGGAACTCTGCCAGAAAGCGACGCAGCTCGAGTTTTACGAGGGGAAGCATTGGGCCAACCTCGTGCGCATTTACATCGTGGCCAAAAACCGGCGCAAAGCGGTGGAGACGCTCGATGACAGCCTCCGCCGGCTGCGCAACGATCCGGCCTTGCTGCGTGTCCGGCAAGAGATCGGCTATCGCAAGTCACCCTCTCTTCCGTTTTTTTCGCGGACCAATCCGATCAACAAGCTATATAGCCGGATGGCGACGACACTGAAAAAACGGGCGAAGCTGATCGGGATCGTGATCGCCGCACTTCTCTACGTGGCCATCGTGGTGGAAGTCTGCCGGATGATCATCAAGTAGCCGCGTCGACTCCTGCGCGCTTGATCGCGCGATTCGCCACTCGGCCCACAAAAATCGAAACCGCGAAGGCGATCACCACCCCGATCGCGGTGATGATCGTCTTCGTCGTGTTCTGGGTGCTCAATGCCACGCCCGCCGCACCGAGGTACACGAAGGCCACGGTCAGCGGAAGGATGCCCAGAAACGTCGCCAGGACATAGGGAACGAGCCGGATGCCCGTCAGGCCGAAGGCGTAGTTGATGAACAGGAACGGGAACAGTGCCGAAAGGCGGACCAGGACGACGATCTTCGCTCCTTCGCGCGCGATGGCCTCGTCGACGGCCCGAAATTTCGAATTCTCTTCGGCGAGGCGCTCCACGCGCTTGCGCAACACGGTGCGCGCGAGAACGAAGGCGATGGTCGCCGCAAGCGTCGCGCCGATGGCCACTACGATGCTTCCGGCCACTACCCCGAACAACGCTCCCGCGCCAATGGTGAGAATCGAGGCCGGAAAAAAAAGTCCGGCCACGGCGTAAACCAGCGTGTACACCACATAGCCGATCGCGCCGAGGTCGTGCACATAGAGCTGGAAGCGGCGGAACCAGATGCCGGCCGGAAGAAAGCGAAGCACGGCAACGATCGCCACCAGGACGATCACGCCCGCGGCCAGCTTCAGCGTGTTGGACTTCAACGCGACGATTCTAACGGCTCGAGGAGATGCGGCGCGCGGCGAGGCGCTTCAGAGCAAGCAATGTCTATGTCCGCATCCAGGCGACGCAGCGCTCCAGCTCTTCGTGCATGCGAGCGGCGTCGAGGCGAATGGGCCTGCCGTGGCCGGGGAGCACCCATTCGAAGTGGTAGACCAGCAAGCGCTCCATCGACTTGATCTGTTCGCTCCACGAATACCAGCAGGCGTCGCGGAAGGCGTAGAGCCGATCGCCGCTTTCGTCCCACGCCAGGTGATCGCCAGTGAATAGAAACCTGTCGCGATAGAGATAGACCGCATGGCCTTTCGTGTGGCCGGGCGTGGGAATCATGATCAGTGCGTCATCGATGGCCACAGGATCGAGGCCGGTGGGCTGGCGCTCGATTGCTGCCGTGCGCGCGCGCACGTCGTCGCGATGAAGCACGCGCTCGCAGTCGAAGCGATCGTGAAATTTCTGGTGATCGGCGACGTCGTCCTGATGCGTCAGCAGCATCCGACGGACGCCGCCCATGGCCTCGATGTTCTTCA
>JBGPFD010000196.1:0-6401 GCA_041483175.1 Thermoanaerobaculia bacterium
CCGGCTCTTAGCCGGCGCGAACCGGCTGAGAGCCGGTTCTACGTAAGAGCCGGTTGTACATCCTGTCATAATCCGGCTGAGTGGCCCGCGCTTAAACGGCGAACATCCTCGGATCGCTTCATCTTCGACGTAGCCCCGGCTCTGAGCCGGCGCGAACCGGCTGAGAGCCGGTTCTACGTAAGAGCCGGTTGTACATCCTGTCATAATCCAGCTGAGTGGCCCGCGCTTAAACGACGGAAGCCGCGATGCTACGGCGAACATCCTCGGATCGCTCATCTTCGACGTAGCGCCGGCTCTTAGCCGGCGCGAACCGGCTGAGAGCCGGTTCTACGTAAGAGCCGGTTGTACATCCTGTCATAATCCGGCTGAGTGGCCCGCGTCGTACTGGTCGTCCCCTGCTACAACGAAGCAGATCGGCTCGACGCCGGGGCCTTCCGGCGTTTCGAGCTGCCCGGCCACACGCTCGAGTTCGTCTTCGTAAACGACGGAAGCCGCGATGCCACGGCGAAGATCCTCGGATCGCTGCACGTAGAAGATCCGGCGCGCTTCGCGGTGATCAATCTCGAACAAAATATCGGAAAAGCGGAAGCGGTGCGGCGCGGTGTCCTTGCCGCGGCGGAGCGCTCGCACGGCTACGTCGGGTACTGGGATGCCGATCTGGCGACTCCCCTCTCCGAGCTTCCGCCGTTCGTCGAACTCATGGAGAAGCGGCCGGAGATCGACATGGTCTTCGCCGCGCGCGTCCGGCTTCTGGGCCGCGACATCAGCCGCCGTCCCGCCCGCCACTATTTCGGCCGCGTCGGAGCCACGCTCATTTCCTCCACGCTCGGCCTGGCCATCTACGACACGCAGTGCGGGGCGAAGCTCTTTCGCTGCAGCGAGACACTGTGGGAAGTCTTCGCCACGCCGTTCCTGTCGCGGTGGATTTTCGACGTGGAGATCATCGCCCGGTTCGTGCAACGGTGGGGCCGCGACCGGGTGGCACGTTCTCTGTACGAGGTTCCGGTCACCCAGTGGCATGATGTCAGAGGCTCGAAAGTGAAATCGCGCGACTTCCTCCGAGCCCTCGGTGATCTGTGGAAGATTCATCGCGCGTACAATGCACGAAGATGACCGTGCTGAATCTGCACGAAGAGACCGGCCTCTCCTCTCTTGCAAGCGGTCTGGTCGGGTCGGAGATCCTCAAGATCTCCGGCGAGATCCGCACGCTCTGCGAGAAAGGCCGGCAGGTCTGCAATCTCACCGTCGGCGATTTCTCTCCCCAGCAGTTCCGGATTCCTCGCAAGCTGGAGGAACTGATCACCGCCGCATTCGCTGCCGGAGAGACCAACTATCCCCCGTCCGACGGAGTCAAAGAGCTGCGCACCGCGGTGTTGCGCTTCTATCAGGAGAAACTCGGTCTCACGTATCCACTCGAATCGACGCTGATCGCCGGCGGAGCGCGCCCGATCATCTTCGCTGCCTACGCAGCGATCGTCGACCCCGGCGATAAGGTCGTCTATGGGACGCCGTCGTGGAACAACAATCACTACACCTATCTCGTCGGCGGCGTACCCGCGGAGATCGTCGTCGGACCGGAGACGAATTTCCTTCCGACGGCCGCGCAGATCCGGCCGCTGATCCGCGACGCGCGGCTGCTGTGCATCAACACGCCGCTCAATCCGACCGGCACCGTCATGGCACGCGACGATGTCGAAGCGATCGGCAGACTGGTCGTCGAGGAGAACGCGCGCCGCGCCGATCACGGCGAACGTCCGCTCTACCTGCTGTGGGATCAGGTCTACTGGATGCTGACCTTCGGCCAGAACCGCCATTACGCGCCGCCGCAGCTCGTGCCCGAGTCGTCGCGCTGGACCCTCATCGTCGACGGAATTTCGAAAGCGTTTGCCGCCACCGGCCTTCGCGTCGGATGGACCGTGGCCCCGCCCCATCTCACGGCGCGCATGCGTGACATCCTCGGACACGTCGGCGCGTGGGCGCCGCGGCCCGAGCAGGTCGCCGTGGCGCGTTTCCTCGGCATGGGCGAAGAAATCGACCAATTCCACGAGCAGATGATTCGTGGACTGCAACTGCGCCTCAATCTGCTCTACGACGGTTTCGAAACGATGCGCCGGGAAGGCCTGCCAGTGCGCGCCATCGCCCCGCAGGGAGCGATCTATCTCTCCGCGCAATTCCAGCTCGCGGGCCGGTCAAACGAACAAATCCGCCGGCTCCTCCTCGATGAGGCCGGCTTTGCCGTTGTGCCATTCCAGGCGTTCGGGCTGAAAAAGGAGGACGGCTGGGTTCGGCTCAGCGTCGGCGCGGTCTCGCCCGAGGAGATTGAAGCAGGATTGCGCCGCGTCCGTGAAACGCTTCAGTCGCTCGGCTGAGACCTTCGGAGTGCGGCGGCTTTGTCGCCGCCTTCAAGGCGCTGGCAAGTCAGCGCACTCGCAAAAACGATGAATCTGGCCGACGCGCTCGCGAAACACGGACTACTGCTGCTGCAGGACAAGGAGCTGCCGAACGCGGTGACGGTGATTACCGGCGAACGCGTTTCCGGATCGTGGTGGTCGCATCCAAGGTCGCACGAGATCTTCCGGACGCTCGAGGAGCTGGACGAGATCGCGCTTGCCACGAAGCTGATCGGACGGAAGGTGACCTACGTGCACAAGAAACTGTGGCCGGCGCTCGCCGCGGTGGGCGGCGCGCGCGAACCGTGGCAGATGCGCGGCCTCTCGCCGGCGGCAGAGAAGCTGCTGGCGCGGCTCGATCGCCAGGGCAGCGTGCAGGCCAGAGGAGCACCATCGAAGGAGCTGCAGGAACGGCTACTGGTGCGCGCGCGCGAAGTGCACACCGAATCGGGGCGGCACGAGACGATCCTCGAGCCGTGGGGAACATCGCGCCTTACTGCGGCGGAAGGACGGCGGCGGCTGGAAGAGGCGGCAGCGGCGATCGGTGCCGGTTTGGACGCGCTGCCGTGGCGCCACGTCAGACGAAGATCCTGATCTCCTTCAGCTCGCGGAGGCGATCGCGGATCTCGGCGGCCTTCTCGAACTCGAGATTCTTGGCCGCTTCCTTCATTTCTTTGGTCAGCCGGCTGATGGCCTTGTCGAGGTCCTCGTCGGCGACGAGGTCGAGCTTCCGGCGACCGATGGGCGCCGCGAGGTCGACGTAATCGAGACTGGCCATCCGCACCAGATTGCTGTCGACTGCTTTGATGATGGAGGCCGGTTCGATGCCGTGCTCCTCGTTGTATTTCCTCTGGATGGCGCGGCGGCGATTGGTCTCGTCGATGGCGTTGCGCAGCGAGTCGGTGATCACATCGGCATAGAGGACGGCGATGCCGTTTATGTTGCGCGCGGCGCGGCCGATGGTCTGAATCAGCGACGTCTGGGAGCGAAGGAAGCCTTCCTTGTCGGCGTCGAGCACGGCGACGCACGAGCATTCTGGGATGTCGAGCCCTTCGCGCAGGAGGTTGATCCCCACCAGCACGTCGAAGATCCCGGTGCGAAAGTCGCGCAGGATGGCGATCCGTTCGAGCGTGTTGATGTCCGAGTGGAGGTAATTGACCTTGATCCCCAGCTCCATCAGATAGCGCGTCAGATCCTCGGACATGCGCTTGGTCAGCGTCGTGACCATGACCCGCTCGTTTCGCGCGCTGCGCTCCTTGATCACGCCGATCAGATCGTCGACCTGCCCCTTCACCGGGCGGATGATGATTTCGGGATCGATCAGGCCGGTGGGCCGGATCACCTGCTCGACGTACAGCCCTCCCGTCTTCTGCATCTCGTATGGGCCGGGCGTTGCCGAGACGTAGATGGTCTGGTGCAGCTTCGATTCGAACTCCGCGAACGACAACGGCCGGTTGTCGATGGCACTCGGCAGGCGGAAGCCGTATTCGACGAGCGTTTGCTTGCGCGAGCGGTCGCCGCCCCACATTCCGCGCACCTGCGGAATGGTCTGGTGCGATTCGTCCACGATCAGCAGGAAATCGCGCGGGAAGTAATCGATCAGCGTCGGGGGCGGCTCGCCGGAAGCGCGGCCGGAAAGGTGCCGGCTATAGTTTTCAATACCATTGCAGTATCCCAGCTCGGCCATCATCTCCAGATCGAACAGGGTGCGCTGCGACAGCCGCTGCGCTTCCAGCAGGCGATCCTGCGCGCGCAGCTCCGCCACTCGCTCGTCGAGCTCCTTGCGGATGTTTTCCATCGCCTCCATCAGCCGCTGCCGCGGAGTGACGTAGTGCGTGCGCGGATAAATCGCCAGACGATCGAAGTCGCCGCTGGTGCGCCCGGTGATCGGGTCGATGCGCGAGATTTTGTCGATCTCGTCGCCGAAAAACTCGATGCGCACCGCGTCGTCTTCGTAGGCCGGCCACAGCTCCAACACGTCGCCGCGCACGCGAAAGGTTCCCCGAGCGAGATCGTAGGGCGTGCGCTCGTACTGCATTTCGGTGAGCCGGCGCAGGTATTCGTTCAGCGGCTTGTCCACGCCGCGCTCGAAGAACTGCAGCATGCCGTAGTAGAGATCGGGATCGCCGATGCCGTAGATGCAGGACACCGAGGCCACGATGATCACGTCGCGCCGCTCGAACAGCGCCTTCGTCGCCGCGAGCCGCAGCTTGTCGATCTCGTCGTTCTTGGTCATCTCCTTCTCGATGTAGAGATCCGTCTGCGGGATGTAGGCTTCCGGCTGGTAGTAGTCGTAGTACGAGACGAAGTACTCCACGCGATTCTCGGGAAAGAAGTTTCGGAACTCCTGGTAGAGCTGCGCCGCGAGGGTCTTGTTGTGGCTGAGGACGAGGGTCGGACGGTTGATCTGCTCGATCACCTTGGCCACGGTGAACGTCTTTCCGGAGCCGGTGACGCCAAGGAGCACCTGATGCTCGTTGCCGCGGCGCACGCTCTCCACGAGCTGGGCGATCGCTCGCGGCTGATCGCCTTGCGGTTCGAACGGCGAGAGGAGCTTGAAATCCATGGTTGTCGGGCGCGCGGTATGGGGGGCGCGCGCCCCCGCGCGCCCGGCGGGCGAGGACGCCCGCCGCTACACGAACCTATCGCCTCGCGCTTCTATTCACTTCCCGGAGTTCCTTGATCAGCCGCTCGGTCTCCGCCGGCGTGACGCGCTCGTCCTCGCTCACTTCGCGAAGACTGCGCAGAAGCGGCTGGAGGCGATCGATCCGCAGCCGGTTCTGGCGCACGGCCTCGCGCATGCTCTTCATTTCCGCCCCGAATGCCGCCTTCTCGGCCGGCGTGACATCCTTCGTAAACATCTTCTCGGCTTCTTCCTGGATCGACGAGAACATCAGGTCGAAAACTTCCCCCATTCCGCCGCGGGAAGCGGCGATCCCCGCCCCGAACACCACGAGCAGCGCGACGATGGCGGCCGCGCCGCAGCCGAAGGGCACCCATCGCGGAAAGAGAGGCGGGGCCTCCTGTGGCGCAGCGTAATAATCAGCGGGGCGGTGAAATGGTACTCTTGGAGGCGCCGGTAAAGGCTCTGAACCCGGTGGAGCTTGCGGCGTGATCTGGTCCAAAATCGTCCGCCAGAATGTATCATGTCGCCGGAAACCCGCCGAGAGCGCGGCACAAAAGGAAGGTGGTTCCGCCCCATGACGGTTCCTCTGAACAAGGTCACGGTCCTGATCCTCGATGACAATCCGCTGGTTCTGAAGCTCGGCCGGGCGCTGCTGGAACGTGAGGGATGCACCGTTCTCACGGCGGCGAGCTGGATCGAATTCAATCACGTGTTGGCCGGCAACTCCCCCGATATCATCTTTCTCGACGTGAATCTGCCGAGCATCAAGGGCAATCGCCTGAGCGAAGTGCTGAAATCGCAGTCGAACAAGAAAGACATTCCGATCATCCTGATCTCCGACCTGCCGGAGAAATCGCTCGAGGAGATGTTCCCCAGCTCAGGCGCCAACGCCTGGATGCGCAAGCCGCTCACGCGCGACAAGATGGTGGACATGATCAGCCGCCACGTGAAGGAATGACCGAGCCCGGGATCTTTCGTACTGTTGCCGTTCCCCTCGGAATCGCGGTTCTCTTTCTCGTCCTGACGCCGAAGCTCTGCCAGCGCGCCGTGGTCCAGGCCACCGCGCGGCGGCCGATCGTCCAGACATCGACCGAGCCTTCCCGCGCCGGTCTGGTCATCGCCTCTTCGACGCCGGCGCCCGGGCGCTCGACAGACTTCCACTTCCCGGACGGTCTCGACGCGGCCCGGATCGAGTACCTCGTGGAAATCGATCAGGCCTTTGCCACTTCGAGCGTCATGCCGGTCACCGAAGGGGCGCCTATCACCCAGGAGTTGCTCCGCCGGCAGTATGTGGAGAAACATCCCGACGGAACGCTCGTGCCGACGCGGGAAGGGGTCATGAACGTTAAAGGAGCTACTGATTCCGCCGACGGGTGGATCGTGCC
>JBGPFD010000197.1:0-6397 GCA_041483175.1 Thermoanaerobaculia bacterium
GACAATCCTTTGAGGTACGGCCGCAGCGCCGTGGGAATGGCCACCGAACCGTCGTCCTCCTGAAAATTCTCCAGGATGGCCACCAGCGTCCGCCCGACCGGCAGCCCGGAGCTGTTGAGGGTGTGCACGAATCCGGTCTTCTTCTCCGGCGTGCGGTAGCGGATGTTCGCGCGCCGCGCCTGAAAGTCCGTGAAGTTTGTGCTCGAGGCGATCTCCCGATAGGTGTTCTGCCCCGGCAGCCACACTTCGAGGTCGTACGTCTTGGCGGAGCCGAATCCCATGTCGCCGGTCGACAGCGTCACCACGCGGTAGTGCAGACCGAGCGCCTGCAGCAACGCCTCGGCGTCAGCGGTGAGCCGTTCGTGCTCGTTCCACGACTCGCCCGGCATGGTGAATTTCACCATCTCCACTTTTTCGAACTGATGCTGGCGGATCAGGCCGCGGGTGTCCTTGCCGTACGAACCAGCCTCGCTGCGGAAGCAGGGCGAATAGGCCGTGTAGAAGCGCGGAAGGGCCGTCGAGTCGAGGATCTCGTCGCGATGAATGTTCGTCACCGGCACTTCGGCGGTGGGGATGAGGTAGTAGTCGCGGTCGGTGAGCTTGAAGAGGTCTGCCTCGAATTTCGGGAGCTGTCCCGTCCCGAAGAGGGACGCGGCGTTGACCATGTACGGCGGGACGACTTCGACGTAGCCGCGCGACGCGTTCTGGTCGAGGAAGAAATCGATCAGCGCGCGATTGAGCTTCGCTCCGGCGCCGAACAGCAGCGCGAAACGCGCGCCGGTGATCTTCGCCGCGCGATCGAAATCGAGGATGCCGAGGGCTTCGCCGATGTCCCAGTGCGGCTTTGGCGCGAACTCGAATTTCGGCTTTTCGCCCCAGGTGCGCTCGACGCGATTCGCGGAGTCGTCCGGGCCGACCGGCACGGATGCGTGCGGCACGTTGGGAAACTCGAGCTCCAGAGTGCGAAGATCGTTCTCGACCGCTGCGAGCCGCTGGTCGAGCTGTTTGATTTCGTCGCCGACGCGCTTCATGGACTCGATCTGCACCGAGGCATCCTGTTTGTTCTTCTTCAGCGCCGCGATCTCCTGCGAGGCGACGTTGCGCTGATTCTTCAGCGACTCCACGCGGGCGATGGTCCGCCTTCGTTCGGCGTCGACCTCGAGAAAGCGATCGAGATCGACCTTGGCGCCGCGACTCTTCAGCGCGGTGCGAACGTCGTCCGGATGCTCGCGGAGATACTCGCGGGACAACATGGAGCGCGGATTATAGCGGCGGGCGAGGGCGCCCGCCGCCACACTCAGTGCCGTGCAACGCGCGTGCGAACCTTCGCCGCGTCGGCGAGATCGCCGGTCACGACCAGCGCGTAACTCTGACGCGGCCCTTCGCCGAGGTGATTCGCGGCCACTGAGATCGTGTAGGTTCCAGCGAGCGGCTGCGCGATCGACACCACTTCGACGTTATTCCGGCGATCCGGCTGCCCGGGATGGAGCGTCTCGTTTCCCAACCGCGAGGCACCCGACGGATCGCTGACACGAAGATCGAGATCGTTCACCAGTGGCACGCCAGGAGGATCGGTCCAGACCAGAACGACTCTCAGTGGCATTCCGCCGCGAACCGCGAAGTGGTAACTGATGGTCTGTCCATCAGCGAGTCCGGATTCGAGCGGCACGTCGAAAACACGCAGCCCCGCCGCATCACCGGGGAAGTAGAGCACGTCGCCCAGGACGGGAAAGCCGAATCCCTGTTCGTATGACGGCAGCGGCTTCGTGGCGATTTCGCCGGTGGGCCTCGAGAAGTATTCCACGCGGCGACCGGCGGCAATCAGCGTCGCCTTCAGCAGCGCGGCACTGGGGATGAATCGATCCGCCGCGGTCGCGGCGCCGGTCGGATAGAACCCATCCGCGTAGTACTGACGCACGAGCGCCGCGGCGCCGGCGATTGTCGGCGAGGCCCACGAAGTGCCCGGTTGAAAGGTCATCCCGCACGTCTCGCCGCGCGAAACGATCTTCGCGTCGCCCGCCAGCACCCACGCGGGCCCGACGAGGTCGGGCTTGATCCGCCCGTCGTCTGTCGGGCCGAGCAGCGTGAAGCTCGAGAGCACGTTGTCGTCGTAGAAATTGCCGTCGCGCGTGCCGCCCACCTGCAAGGTGTTTTTCGCGCAGCCGGGCGCCGACAGCGAGCCGGGCGGCGCGACTCCGGTCGATCCGTTGTTGCCGGTGTTGAAGACCACCAGCATGTCGGGATGCGCCCATACGAAGGCGTCGACGTCGTGCGCCGATTGCGGATAGTTCGCCGTCGGCGGATTGAAGGGAACGGGAACGCCCTGCCGGTCTCCCCACGAATTCGAATGAATCCGCGCTCCCTGCCGGTACGCCTGCTCGAGGATCGGAATGAGATTGACGGGACAGCCGATGCCGGGGCGCTGCGAGCAGGTGTCGCCGCCGATGTAGCCGGCGTCCTGCACGATCAGCTTCGCGCCGGTGGCGATGGCGTCGCCGTAGTCGTGCGCGATCGGCGTACCGCGATCGCCCACCGCCGACGCCGCTGCGTGCGTTCCGTGCCCCTGGTTGTCGTACGCGGTCGGGCTGTTCGGATCATCGCAGCCGGCCGCGCCGGGAAATTGATCGCACGAATAGAGGAAATCGTAGGCCATGATTTTTCTGCGCGTCCGATCGAGGTTGTCGCTGTCCAGGCGCGTGTTGATCGGTGGCCGCGATCCATCCGGCTCGATGAAGAAGCAACTATCCCAATCGACGCCGGTATCGAGGAAGGCGATGACCTGCCCCTCGCCGTGAATGCCATGGTCGGTAATCGGCGTCGCCGATCCGCTGGGGCCCGACTGGAGCGTTGTGTATGACAGCTCGTTCGCGAAAACGGGGGTCACGAGGAGAATCAGGACAAATAACTTCCGCATCGAAGAGGGGAACGGCGGGCGTCAGTGCACGAATTTCCGGCGGTTGCGAATGTAATCGGCGAGGATGTATTCGCCGAGCCGGTCAGGGGAGGACTAGAAAGCGCGGCCGCGATTGATCTTCGAGAGCTGATCGACGAAATTGACCAGCATCGGGTCGGTGGCCAGCATGAAGGTGGTGATCGGAATGCCGGCGCGGCGGCAGCGGTCCGCTTCCTCCAGCGTGCGATTGACGATCTTCATGTCCAGGCCGAACGAATTCGTGTAGAGCTGCCCGTTTTCGAACAGCGCCGACGGTTTGCCGTCGGTGATCATGAAAATCTGCTTGTTGTTGTGCTTGCGGCGGCGGAGGATGCGCTGCGCGAGCTCCAGGCCGGCCTTGGTGTTGGTGTGATACGGGCCGACCTTCACGTACGGGATCTCGGAGATCGGCACTTCCTGCGCGTCATCGCCGAAGAGCAGCACGTCGATGGAATCCTTCGGATACTTCGTCAGGATGAGCTCCGTCAACGCCAGCGCCACTTTTTTCGCCGGCGTGATGCGATCCTCGCCGTAGAGCACCATCGAGTGCGAGACGTCGATCATCACCACCGTGGCGCAGCTCGAGTTGTGCTCGGTCTCGAACACCTCCAGATCGTCTTCGGTCAGCAGGATCGGATCGGCGGGATCGGTGTGTTTCATGGCGTTCTGCAGCGAACGGATCGAATCGATGGACATCGGGTCGTCGCCGAACTGATAGGCCCGTGTCTCCGTCAGGCGCTCACTCCCCTGCCCTGCGTTGGCCACCGAGTGCGTGCCGGTCATCGATTTCTGCAACCCGCCGAAGATCTCGTCGAGCGCATCGCGGCGGATCTGCCGCTCGCCGCCGGCGGCGAGGACGACGTTGCCGTTTGCGTCCTGGCCGATGATGTTCTCCTCGACCAGCCGGGCGAAGAAGGCTTCCAGATCGATGCTCGGATCGAGGTAGCCGCGCTCCTGCAGCGCGCGCATCCAGCGCATGGCCTCTTCGACGTCGCCGCCGGTCTGCAGCAGCAGGTGATTGAACAGCCGCCGCAGCCCCATCTCCGCGAGGAGCTGCTGGATCAGATCGGGGTCCAGGTAGGAGTAGCGCTGGCGCATCGTGGCGTATCAGTTAACAGTTAACAGGTCGATGCGTATGCCCTGTTAACTGTTAGCTGTTAACTGTTAACCCGCTGCTTGTTGAGCTTCTCGATCCATCTGGCGATGCTCGGGCTATTCGGCAGTAACTCGCGTGCTTCCTCGAGCGAGCTGAGCGCCTCCCCCTCGCGCCCGAGAATCAGGAGGATCTGCACGCGGATCTCAATGAGGCCCTGGAACAACGTGAAGTCGGTCACCTTCTGAGTGGAGATCAGCGACAGCGCGCGATCGACGAATTTCAGCGCGGTCTCGGGCTTCGAATCATTGAGTGCATCGGCGGCGAAGCGATGCAGCATGCGCGGCGAGTCGCCGAGAAACGTCTTGGCGTCGACGAACTGCAGCAGCGCCTCGCGCACGACCGTCTCCTGATCCGGAAACCAGCCGTCGCGAACGATGCGATCGATCTGCTTGGAGAGATCGGTCGGGATTTCGGTGGTGACTTTAGTCATGGTTACCGGTTCCCGGTTGCCAGCAGCGATTGTCCGACGAGCAGCCGGCAACTGGCAACTACTTCACCGTTCGCAGCACATTGAATTTCATTAACTCGTGGAAGGTGATGGTCGAATCGAGATCTTCCCGCGCCAGGCGCAGCGCCTGATGCATCCCCTCGAGGATCATCTCCATCCAGAACGCCAGCTCGTAATCGTGCCGGGTCTGCACGTACTTCTTCGCCGTCTCCATGAGCTTCGGAACGCGATTCAGTTCGCGGAAATAGTCGGCGAACGGCTGCTCGTCGGAAAGCATGATCTTGTTGCCGTCGAGGAACCAGGCGAGGATGGCGTCGTAGTTCGGCTCGCTCTTCACGTTCGGACGCGGCTCTTCGCGCGGCGGCGGGGGGGCGGGCTTCTTCACCCGCCGTCCGGCGAACGCGTCCTCCATCTCGTCCTGATCGACCTCCAATCCGCGCCGGCCGGCCACGCCGGCTCGCTCCACCGGCGGGAGCTTCGATTCGAACAGCTTTCCCACCGCGGTGCCGATCAGCTTGCGCGCCACGACTTCCGCCCCCTGCTGTTCTCCCTCGTAGACCATCTCCACTTTCCCGGTGATGGCCGGCAGGAGCATGGCCAGATCAGAAAGGCGCGGGAAGACCTGCACGTCACCGGTGAGCGCCGCGCGGCGTTCGAGATTCGACTGCAGCAGCTCCATCGCCGAGATCGTCAGCCGCGCCGAGACGCCGGACGACTGATCGACCAGCTCCGACTCGCGCGCCACGAAGGCGATCTGCTCGATGAGTTCGTGGACGTAGGGCGGAACTTCAATGGTCGTCTTGACCCGCCGCTCGAGCCACGCCTCCTGCTCGGTGATCCGCATCGCCGTCTGCACGTTCTGCGGATAGTGCGTCAGGATCTGCGAGTCGATGCGGTCCTTGAGCGGCGTGATGATGTTGCCGCGGCTGGTGTAATCCTCGGGATTGGCGCTGAACACCAGGACGACATCCATGGCGATGCGCACCGGAAAACCACGGATCTGCAGGTCGCGCTCCTCGAGGATGTTCAGCAGCGCGACTTGTATGCGGGGCGCGAGATCAGGCAGCTCGTTGATGGCGAAGATACCGCGGTTGGTCCGCGGAATGATCCCGTAGTGGATGACCTCCTCGTCGGCGTAGGTCAGGCGCTGATTGGCGGCCTTGATCGGATCGATGTCGCCGATGAGATCGGCCACCGTGACGTCGGGCGTGGCCAGCTTCTCGCGGTATCGCTCCTGGCGATCGAGCCAGGCGATCGGCAGATCGTCGCCGCGCTCGGCCGCCAGCCTGCGGCAACGCTTGCAGACGGGCGTGAAGGGAGAGTCGTTGATCTCGCATCCTTCGACGATCGGAATCTGCTCGTCGAGCAGCGAGGTCAGCGAGCGGAGCAGCCGCGTCTTCGCCTGGCCGCGCAGGCCGAGGAGGATGAGGTCGTGCTTGGAAAGAATCGCGTTGTGCAGCGCAGGAACGACCGTGCGGTCGTAGCCGTGAATGCCGGGGAAGGTCCGCTCGCCACGGGCGATCGTCGCCAGCAGGTTCTCGCGCATTTCGTCTTTGACGGATCGCAGACGGTAGCCGGAGGCACGCAGCTCACCGAAGGTGTGGATGGTGGTCATGATGGCTCGGAGGTCTCGGATTCGGAATCGGAATCGGAATCGCTGTTGAATTCGTTCATCGCTCTGCGCAAATCGTCGCCAGCGAAGAGGACAAGCGCGTCGACGGCCCGCTCGATGCCGCGACCGACCAGGGGCAGCTCTTCGTCGGTGAAGGCATCGAGGACGTAGTCGCGAAGCCGCTGCGCGTCCGAATAGGTCGCACCACGCACGCCGAATCGTAAGCGCGGGAAGCGTTCGGTGGCAAGC
>JBGPFD010000198.1:0-6390 GCA_041483175.1 Thermoanaerobaculia bacterium
AACCATGCCGGGCATAACGCCCAGGTACCCCACACCGCGGCTCCGATGCCGATGGCCCACAGCAGCGCGACCGTGATCCTCTCGCCGAGCGAGACCGGCTGCTCGAGCACCACCGTGTTTGCGGCGTAATCGCCTATCCGCCGCCGGCCGCGCGAGAAGGCTGCGACGAAAAATCCGACGAGGTAAAACGGCAGTGCGTCGACGAGACGCAGAGCGTTGCGTACCGCCGAGGAACCGAATCCCGGAACCTTGCCGCTGTCATAGCGCGTCACCCGCACACCGATGATCGCTTTTCCCATCGTGGCGCCGAAGGCGCCCTCCAGCAGCCAGTGATAGATGAAGACCACGAGGAGCGTCGCAGCCGCGCCGGCGCTGGCGATGGTCACCACCGACTGCCCGTGGGTGATTTTCGGCCAGCGCCAAAGAATCGCGGCGCTCGTGACCAGCAGAACCGCGCTGACGAAGATGGTGTCCAGAATGATTGCAATCAAGCGATCGCCGAGCCGCGCCGTGACCGGGCCGGCGCTCGACGTCCGCTGCATCGACCGTGGCCGCGAGGGACTGGCGTCGCCGTTCAGCGACGGCAGCTTCCTGGTGCAGACAAAACATTGTGCCTGCCCATCCTCGTTCTTGACGCCGCAAAAGGGGCAGAACATCAGGCCTCGAGTTGAGGGGAGCAATCATACTCAGGAATTCCGTCGAAAAATGTGAAGACGGTCACAACCAGCCGCGAAGCCGCGCGATGAGCACGATCGCCTCGGGAATGGTGTACTCCTCCTCCGGATCGAGCTCGTCTTCCCAATGCAGGTCCCAGGCGGCGGCAAGCCGCTCTTCCTCCGATGCATGCGTGAAGTTGAGATCGCATATGTCGCCGATGTAGCGGTGGCCTTCGCGAAGCGGAAGCCCGAAGGTCCGGCAGACCAGCGGACGATGGTCGTAGACCATGCATTCGCCGGCATCGCTCAGGTTCGGGCACGCAGTTGATGCGGTGCGGTGAAAAAACTCCTGCTTTTCCGCGGTCGAGCATTCGCGGCTATTGGGATGGTTCGACGACTCGATGATCTCCTTCGCTCGGCGCACGATCATGCGCCGGCGCTGCGGATGCAGCGTTTCCAGCCCTTCCGCCAGCATCGAAACATCGGCCGCTCCGATCTCGAACAGCCCGTAGCAACAGAGCGAGCAACCGCGGCACTGGAAATGCTGCGGCTGGGATCGCTGCGCGCGGTGAAAAAAGGCGTTGGCGCGCTCGAGGATTTGCTTGTAGGACATGTGATCGGTAGAGCCACGGGCTCTCAGCCCGTCGGCAACCTGGGAGGCCGCTGATCCGCCGAGAACCACTATGATGACAACGATCTTTCTCGTATGGTATACAGCGGTGGCCTCGGGGAAAGGCTTCCTGTCGGCCTGCCGCTGCGGTTTCCGGGCCCATAAGAGCTATGCAAATCAATCTGATGCCCGATCTTTCTCTGCTCGTCGTGATGGCGATCTTCATCGCAGAGTATTTCGTGGTGAAGCATTTCTTTCTGCAGCCGATCAACGAGGTGTTGGAATCGCGCGAGACGGAGGCGCGATCGGCGCAGGAGATTTACGAGCAGGCGCTGGCCCGTTTTCAGGAAGCGACCTCGCAGGTGGAGCAGCGGCTTCACGAAGCGAAGGGCGAAGCCGCGAAGGTACGCGACAAGTTTCGCATCGAAGCGAGCGCGCATCGGGCCACGGTGGTCGAACGAACGATGTCGGAAGCGACAAAGCTCGTTGATGATGCCGGGTCACGCCTGAAACGGGCCGCCGCGGAAGCGCGGGACAAGATCGTTCGCGATTCCGAGTCGCTTGCCCGCCTCGCGGCCGAGCGTATCCTCGGGAGGCCCATTTGAAAAGGATCGCGCTTCTCGTAGTGATCATGCTCTGCGCCTGCGCGGCGAAGGCGCAGTCACAACAGCCGAACGCGATCGCTCACGGACCCGAGAAAGTCGCTGCCGAGGCTGCGCATCCGGGCGAATCGGAAGGTGGACCGCACCACGGACACACCTTCCTCGGCTTGCCGGCGTGGATCTGGAAGCTGGCCAACATCATCGCCTTCCTCGCCTTTCTCGGCTGGCTGATTGGCGGACCGGTGAAGGGAGCGCTTGCCTCGCGTCACGAGAAGATCCAGAAAGAGGCCCAGGAGGCGCGCGAGCGCCGCACGAAAGCGGATCAGATGGCGGCCGACATTCAGGCGCGCCTGGAGCAGGTCGAGCAGGAAATCCGTTCCATCCGCGAGCGCGCGGTGGTGGAAGGTGAGCGGCAGAAGCAGGAGTTGCTGGCTGCAGCCGAGGCCGAGGCGCAGAAGATTCTGCAGAGCGCGCGGACCGAGGTCGACAATCGCGTGCGGAACGCGCGTAAAGAGCTGACCGAATACGCGGGGCAGCTCGCGTCCGAACGCGCCGAGCAGATCCTGCGCGAGAAGATCACCGATTCCGATCAGAAAAAGCTTTTTGCGGAGAGCGTTCGCCAGGTGGAGGATGCGCGGTCATGATTCGTCGTTTCGCGCGCCCGTATGCGAAAGCGATCATGGAGGTGGCCGGCTCGCCGGACAAGGCGCACGCGCTTCGGGGCGAGCTGACACGCTTCGAAGCGGCCAGGAAGCAGTCGCAGGAGCTGCAGGAGCTCTACCCCAATCCAGGCATCGACAATGACGCGAAGATCAAGGTGACCCGCGCCATCGCGTCGCGGCTCGGTCTCTCCGAGATGGCCAACAAGGTGCTGGAGGTGCTGATCCGCAATCGTCGGATCAACGATCTCCAGTCGGTAGTCGAGGCTGTTGCCGAACTGGTGCGGGCGGCGACGGGAACGGTCGCGGCACAGGTGCGCTCGGCGCACCGGCTGAACGAGCAGGAAGTGGCCGAGCTTCGCCGGGCTCTGGAGAAAAAAGTGGGCCGCAAGGTAGAGCTGGAAGTATCGACCGATCCGCGACTGATCGGCGGCTTCGTGGCCCGGATGGGGAGCGAGGTCTACGACGCCTCGGTCGTCGGAAAGATCGATAAATTTCGTGAATCATTAGATTGATCCATTAGCGGAGATCATAATGGCTGTCGATTTAAAAGCAGAAGAAATCACTGCGATTATTCGTCAACAATTAACCGGCATCGGCCGCGGTGTGGACGTGGCCGAGGTGGGCAGCGTGGTCACGGTTGGCGACGGCATCGCCCGTGTGTACGGCCTGGACCGGGTCATGGCTGGCGAGCTGGTGCAGTTCCCTCACGATGTGGTCGGCCTGGCGCTGAACCTGGAGGAGGACAACGTCGGCGTCGTTCTGCTCGGCGAGTATCAGGCCATCCAGGAAGGCGACGAGGTCCGCCGTACCGGCAGAATCATGTCCGTTCCTGTCGGGCCGGGAATGATCGGCCGCGTGGTCAATCCGCTCGGGGTGCCCATCGACGGCAAAGGGCCGATCAAGGCCGCCGAGTACTACCCGATCGAGCGCATCGCCCCCGGCGTGGTCGACCGCAAGCCGGTCAAGGAGCCGCTACAGACAGGACTCAAGGCCATCGACTCGATGATTCCCATCGGCCGCGGGCAGCGCGAGCTGATCATCGGCGACCGTCAGACCGGCAAGACGGCCATCACCACTGACACCATCATCAATCAGAAGGGGCAGGGCGTCATCTGCATCTACGTGGCCATCGGCCAGAAGAAGTCGACCGTGGCGCAGGTGGTGAAAACGCTCGAAGACTACGGCGCGATGGAGCACACCATCGTCGTCAGCGCCTCGGCCTCGGAGCCGGCGCCGCTGCAATACCTCGGCCCGTACGGCGGATGCGCCATGGGCGAGTACTTCCTCTACAACAAGCAGCACGCGCTCTGCATCTACGACGATCTCTCCAAGCACGCCCAGGCCTATCGCGAGATCTCGCTGCTGCTCCGTCGCCCGCCCGGACGTGAGGCCTATCCGGGCGACGTCTTCTATCTCCACTCCAGGCTGCTCGAGCGGGCGGCGAAGCTGAACGACGAAAAGGGCGGCGGTTCGCTGACCGCGCTGCCGGTGATCGAGACCCAGGCCGGCGACGTCTCGGCGTACATTCCGACCAACGTCATCTCCATCACCGACGGGCAAATCTATCTGGAAACCGATCTGTTCCACTCCGGCGTGCGCCCGGCGGTCAACGTCGGCATCTCCGTGTCGCGCGTGGGCGGTTCGGCGCAGATCCGCGCCATGCGCGCCATCGCGGGCACGCTGCGGATCGACCTGGCGCAGTATCGCGAGCTCGCCGCGTTCGCGCAGTTCGGTTCCGATCTCGACAAGGTGACGCAGGCCCAGCTCAACCGCGGCCGGCGTCTCGTCGAAATCCTGAAGCAGGGGCAGTACCAGCCGATGCGCATCGGACTGCAGGTGATGTCGGTGTTCGCCGGTACGCAGGGATTTCTCGACAACCTGCAGATCGACGCCATCCGACCTTTCGAAGCGGCGCTGCACCAGTCGCTGCTCGATAACCGCGCCGATCTCATCCAGCGGGTCGAGAAGGCGACGAAATTCGATGACGCGCTGGCGAACGACATGCGCGCGGCGATCACCGAGTTCAAGAATGACTACGTGAAGGATCACACCGACGTTCTGGCGGCGTAATGGCGAACACGATCGACATCCGGCGGCGGATCCGCAGCGTGAAGAACACGCAGCAGATCACGAGGGCCATGAAGATGGTGGCCGCGGCGAAGCTCCGCCGCGCGCAGGATCGGATGTTCGCCGCGCGGCCGTACGCCGCGGCGTTGCGCGAAGTGCTCTCGTCGGTCGCCTCACGCGTGGAACCGCTCCACCAGCCGCTGCTGCAGGCGCGCGAGGAGCACAACGTCCTGCTGCTGGTGATCACCGCGGACAAGGGCCTCTGTGGCGCGTTCAACTCCAACATCATCCGCGCCGCGCTGAACGCCATGCGCGAGCACAACTGGACGTCCGTGCAGTTACTGCCGATCGGCCGGAAAGCCCTCGACTATTTCCGCCGCCGGACCATTCCCATCCGCAGTGAGGCCACGCAGGTCTTTCAGGCCCTAACCCTGGGGACGGCGCATGGAATCGCCGAGGACCTGATCGACGATTTCGTCAGCGAGAAGGTGGACGCGGTGTACGCGGTGTACAACGAATTCAAATCGATCATCGCCCAGCGCGTGCACGTCGATCGCCTGCTGCCGATCGAGCGCGTATGGGACGAGGTGGGGACGGAGATGGATTACCTCTACGAGCCGAACCCAGCGGAAATTCTCAACGCGCTCCTGCCGAAGCACATCGAGTTTCAGCTCTACCGCATGCTGCTCGAATCGGCCGCCGCCGAGCAGGGAGCGCGGATGACGGCGATGGAGGCGGCAACCAAGAACGCCTCGGACATGATTGACCATCTGACGTTGACCTACAACCGCATCCGGCAGGCGTCGATCACCAAGGAGATCATCGAGATCGTGAGCGGAGCGGCCGCACAGGAAGGGTAACTGGCAACGATGGAGAGACCATGGCAGACCAGAAAATCGGAAGAGTGATTCAAGTCATCGGCCCCGCGGTCGACATTCAATTCGAGGAAGGACATCTTCCGGCGATCTACAACGCCATCCGCATCGTCGACAACGGCGAGCTGGGAAAGATACCGATCGACGTGGTGGTCGAGGTGGCCAATCACATCGGCGAGGGGCAGGTGCGCACCATCGCCATGAAGCCGACCGACGGCATGGTCCGCGGCATGAAGGCCATCGACAGTGGCGGCGCGATTACCGTCCCCGTCGGGCAGGAGACGCTCGGCCGCATCCTCAATGTTCTCGGCGAGCCGGTGGACAACAAGGGGCCGGTGAACTCGAAAGAGCGCTGGCCGATCCATCGCCAGCCGCCGCCGTTCGATGAGCAGTCGACCGAAATCGAGATGTTCGAGACCGGCATCAAGGTCGTCGACCTGCTCGAGCCATACACCAAGGGCGGCAAGACCGGCCTGTTCGGCGGCGCGGGCGTCGGCAAGACGGTTCTGATTCAGGAGCTGATCAATAACGTGGCCAAAGCGCACGGCGGGTTCTCGGTATTCGCCGGCGTCGGCGAGCGAACGCGCGAGGGAAACGACCTCTGGCTGGAATTCGCCGAGAGCGGCGTCATCGTGCCCGGCGATCCGTCGAAGTCGAAAGCTTCGTTGATCTACGGGCAGATGACCGAACCGCCCGGCGCGCGCCTTCGCGTTGGCTTGACCGGGCTGACCGTCGCCGAATATTTCCGCGACGCCGAAGGGCGCGACGTGCTGCTGTTCATCGACAACATCTTCCGTTTCACGCAGGCCGGCTCGGAAGTCTCGGCGCTGCTGGGCCGGATGCCGAGCGCGGTCGGCTACCAGCCGAATCTGGCCACGGAGATGGGCGAGCTGCAGGAACGCATCACCTCCACACACC
>JBGPFD010000199.1:0-6358 GCA_041483175.1 Thermoanaerobaculia bacterium
CAGTAAAGGCGAATGGGACGTAGAGCCGACTCTCAGTCGGCTTGGCGCCGGCTAAGAGCCGGCGCTACGTGAGCTGGCGGTGCAGGCGCCAGTAAAGGCGAATGGGACGTAGAGCCGACTCTCAGTCGGCTTGGCGCCGGGCAAGAGCCGGCGCTACGTGAGCTGGCGATGCAGGCGCCAGTGAAGGCGAATGGGACGTAGAGCCGACTCTCAGTCGGCTTGGCGCCGGCTAAGAGCCGGCGCTACATGAGCGTCAGATCAGATCCGCATCCGAAAAGAAGAATCGAGTTTCGATGCGCGCGTTCTCGTCCGAGTCCGATCCGTGGATGGCGTTCTGCTCGATCGACTCGCCGAACTCGGAGCGGATGGTTCCCGGATCGGCCTTCTTCGGGTCCGTCGCACCCATCACCTTTCGCAGATGCGCCACGGCATCGTTGCGCTCCAGCGCCGCGGCGACGACCGGGCCGGACATCATGTACTGCACCAGCGAGCGGTAGAACGGCCGTTCGCGGTGGACGGCGTAGAAGGCCTCGGCCTGCTTCTGCGTCAGATGGATGCGCCGGATGCCGAGGATGGTGAATCCTTCCGCTTCCAGCCTGCTGAGAATCTTTCCGAAATTTCGTTTGCGGATGGAGTCCGGCTTAATGATAGTCAGGGTGCGATTGGACATGGCGGCGCGGATTCTATATCGAGACGAACACCAGGCCGCCTTCGAGCCGCTGGGCGGAATCGCGCGGAATGGCGGGATCATCGCGGCAGATGAGCGCGTTGCGGAGCCGCATCGGCGCGCGCATTTCGACGCCGTGAGCGACGATGCACGAATCAAGCGCGACGCCGCGGGCGATGAAGCAATCGTCCCAGATCACGCTATCGCGCACTTCGCCTTCCACCACGCTGCGCGCGCCGACGATCTGATCGCCGCAGAGCGCACGCGAGGCGGCGAGGTAGCGGCGCGGCGTGCCGATGTCGAACCACGGCCCGTCGTCGATCACCGCCGCGATCGGCTCTTGCTGTAGTAACGGTTGATATATCTCCTGCACGATCCCGAAAGCGTCCCTTTCAGGAAACAATCGGAAGATCCGCCTGCTGATGCAGTGCGATCCGGAGAACATCAGCGCCTCGCCGCGTCCGCTGCCGAATCCGGTGACCAGCCCGTCCTCGTGCCACACGGGGGTGTAGCGATCACCTTCCGGCGGATGGCGCAGCGTCAGCGCAGCGAGGGCGTCGCGTTCGCGGCGCTGGCGCCGCAGCTCGTCATAGCGCGGCTGCTGGAACGTGTCGCCGTTCAGCAGGAAAAAATCTTCCTCCCCCTGGAGCAGGGCGCGTATCTTGCGCACGCCGCCGCCCGTGCCGAGGATCTCCGGTTCATACGAGAACTCGAAATGCACATCCGGAAAGAGCGGCGGGAGGCTTCGTTCGATCGCCTCAGGCAGATGGTGCAGATTGACGACAATGTCGCGCACGCCCGCGTCGACGAGGGAATCGATAAGCCAGGCGATCAGAGGCCGGTTGCAGAGCGGCATCATCGGCTTCGGGATCGTGTACGTCAGAGGTTGCAGCCGCGTGCCGAGGCCGGCGGCGAGGATCATGGCCTTCACGCGATCACAGATCCTCGGGCGAGAACACCATGTTCTCGGGCAAATCGCTTCGCGAGCGCCTGGCCTGCCGGTAGAGATCGGCGTAGGTCTGGCGGACTGATTGGTCCATGCTCATGCCGAGATCCCCGGCCAGGGAACGAATCAGGTCCACCGCTCCCTCGATCTCGAAGTACTCGCCGATCGGCGTGCGGTCCAGGACCACCTCGACCTCCTTCACCCGCCACACTTCGCGAAACTTCTGGTAGCGAAAGACGGGCTTGAATCCGAGGGAGTCGAGCAGTTGGATGGCCAGCTCGAAACTCTCCACGCCGGTCTGCACCTCATCGCGCGATTTGATGCCTCCCTCGATCGACATCGGTCCCTTGTACGTGATCATCGAGTACTTGCCGAACTTGCGCACGCGCAGCAAGGCGCCGCGGGTGCGCAGCTCGCCACGCCGGTCGAGGACGATGTTGTCCTCGAACGTCTCCGCATAGAGCCGCTGCCCGCCGATGTCGTGCAGCTTTCGGAGCAGCTCCGCGCGATTGCGCAGGGGAAACTTGACTTCGATTTCCTGAGCCATTTCAGAAGGCAGAAGGCAGAAGGCAGAAATGTCCGATTTGTCTTCGTCCTTCTACTTTCATCCGTTGATCCGAAGCACCTCGATTCCCGGCAACTTCGCGCCCGAGATGAACTCCAGCGACGCCCCACCCCCCGTGGAGATGTGGCTGATGCGATCGGCGTACCCGGAGGCGTTCACTGCTTCGACCGACTCGCCACCGCCCACGACAGTGATAGCGTCGGCATCGGCGACCGCGCGGGCCATGGCCATCGTCCCTTTGGCGAACGGCTCTTTCTCGAACACGCCCATCGGTCCGTTCCAGAAAACCGTTCGCGCCTTTTTCAGCACGGCACCGAATGCGGCGATCGTCCGCGGCCCGATGTCGACCGCTTTCTGATCATCGAGCAGCCCGTGGCTGACGTCGATGACGCGGGAGTCCTCCACGACCAGGTCGACCGGCAAAACGATCGCCGCGCGGTGTTTGCCCTGCAGCAGGCGCGTGGCAACGTCGATCGAATCGCGATCGACGAGCGAGCCGCCCATCTTCACGTCCTTCGCCGCCAGGAAGGTGTTGGCCATGCCGCCGCCCACGAGGAGCGTGTCGGCGAGATTGACCAGCGCTTCGAGCGGCTCGATTTTTCCGGCGATTTTCGCCCCGCCGAGAAGCGCCACGAAGGGGCGCTCGGCAGCGCCGGTGATCTTCTGCAGAAACTCCACCTCTTTCGCCAGCAGCAGACCGCCGGCGATGGCCTCCGCCGGAAAGAGCTTGGGAAGGGCGTCGATCGATGCGTGCGCCCGATGGCAGGCACCGAAGGCATCGTTGACGTACAGATCGGCGAGCTTGTGCAGTTGCCCGGCGAACCCGGGGTCGTTTGTCTCTTCTTCGGGGTGGAAGCGGAGGTTTTCCAGCAACAGCACATCCCCGCTTTTCAGGCGGGCCGCCTTCTGCTCGGCCTCGGCGCCGACGCAATCGGACGCCCACTGCACCTCGGTGCCCAGCAGCTCCGCGAGTTTGGCGCGGACGGGCGCGAGCGAGTACTTCTCGTTGCGCTGCCCTTTCGGCCGCCCGAGGTGGCTGGCCATGATGATCTTCCCGCCGCGCTCGCGCAGCAGGCGAAGGGTGGGCAGGGTCTCCTCGATCCGCGTGGCGTCGGCGACCCGCGAGCCCTCCAGGGGCACGTTGTAGTCGACGCGATAGAAGACTCTTGAATCGCGGATGGAAAGCTGATCAACGGTGCGTATTCTGATCATGCGAACGATGAACGATGAACGATGAGCGATGAACAGTTCGTGATCCGTTCATCGTTCATCTCTCATCGTTCATCGTTTCCCTCCTTACCGGGCTGCGAGTGACTCGTGCTTCACCCGTGCTACGTACGCAATGAGATCCAAAATGCGATTGGAGTATCCCCACTCGTTGTCGTACCACGCCAGGATCTTGTGCATGTGCGGACCGACGGAGCGGGTAAACGTCGTGTCAACGATCGAGGAGTGCGCGTCGCCGTTGAAGTCCACCGACACCAGTTGCTCGTCGGAGTAGGTCAGGATTCCGCGCATTTCTTTGTTCGAAGCGTCGCGAAGCACCTGGTTGATCTCCTCCGCGCTGGTCGCCTGTTCCGTGTGAAACGTGAGATCGACCACCGAGACGTTCGGCGTCGGCACGCGCACGGAGATGCCGTCGAATTTTCCTTTGAGCTCCGGCAGCACGAGACCGACTGCCTTCGCCGCGCCGGTGGTGGTGGGAATCATCGACAGCGCGGCGGCGCGACCGCGGCGCAGATCCTTGTGCGGCAGATCGAGGATCTCCTGATCATTCGTGTACGAGTGCACCGTGGTCATGATGCCCATGGTGATTCCGAATCGCTCGTGCAGAACCTTGGCCACCGGTGCCAGGCAGTTGGTGGTGCACGAAGCGTTCGAGACGACGGTGTGCTTGGACGGATCAAAGGCTTTTTCGTTCACGCCGATGCAGATGGTGACGTCCGCGTCCTTCGACGGTGCGGAGATGATCACGTGCTCCACGCCCTTGCGTAGATGTCGCGACGCTTTCTCTTTCGACGTGAAGCGTCCGGTCGATTCGACCACGATCTCCACACCGAGGTCGCCCCAGGGGATCTCCGCCGGATCGGGGAAGGCGAAGACGCGAAGCTCCTTGCCGTCGATGGTGATGCCGTTCGCTGTATGCCGGATGTCGTTTGGGATCGTGCCGTGGACGGAGTCGTACTTCAGAAGATAGGCGAGCGTCGCCGCGTCGGTGAGGTCGTTGACGGCGACGAATTCGATGTCGAAATTTCCGGCAAGCGCGGCGCGTACCACGGTCCGTCCGATGCGCCCGAAGCCGTTCACTCCAACTTTGACCATAGGGTCCTCCAGTTGCGGCGGTTAGTATATCCAGCCATGACCGTTGAACCGATTCGGTGGCGTGGAGATTCGCTGCAACTTCTCGACCAGCGCAGGCTGCCGCGCGAAATGATCTATGTGACCTGCCGCACCGCGCACGAGGTCGCCGCGGCGATTCGCGACATGACCGTGCGCGGCGCGCCGGCCATCGGCGTGGCTGCGGCTTTCGGCATGGCGCTCGCCGGGCTGCAGCACGAAAACCTCCGCGCCGCCGCGGTCGAGCTTTGCGCCGCACGCCCGACGGCGGTCAATCTGGCGTGGGCCGTCGATCGCATGCTGCGCGCGAACGGCACGCCCGCCGAAGCGGAGGCAATTTTTCGCGAAGACATCGAAGCGAACCACCGCATCGGCCGCTTCGGCGCCGAGCTCCTCGGCGCACGCGCCACCGTGCTGACGCACTGCAACGCCGGCGCACTGGCGACCGCCGGCTATGGCACGGCCCTTGGCGTCGTGCGTGCCGCCGTCGAGCAGGGGAAGCAGGTGGCCGTCTTCGCCGGCGAGACGCGGCCGTACCTGCAGGGCGCGCGCCTCACCGCGTGGGAGCTGCAGCAGGACGGCATCGATGTCACGCTGATCACCGACAGCATGGCCGGACATTTTTTTCAGCAGGGAAAGTTTGATGCCGTGCTGGTCGGCGCCGATCGCATCGCCGCGAACGGCGACACCGCCAACAAGATCGGGACGTACACCATCGCCGTGCTGGCACTGGCGCACGGCGTCCCGTTTTACGTCGCCGCGCCTATATCAACAGTGGATATAGTGACGCCGACCGGCGCGGCCATCCCCATCGAGGAGCGAAGCGCGGCCGAGGTGGTGAACATCGGCGGAGTTCGCATCGCGCCCGATGGGATCGGCGTCCGCCATCCGGCGTTCGACGTCACGCCGGCGCGGCTGATCTCGGCCATCATTACGGATCGTGGTGTGCTGCGGCCGCCTTATGAGGAGTCGATACGACGAGCGATGAACGATGAAGGATGAACGATGAACGGATTTGACGCTTCCGCCCCGGTTCATCGTTCATCGCTCATCGTTTATCGTTTGATCGCCGCCCTCTGGTTCGGCGCCGCCGTATTTCTTGCGGCCTTCGCCGCTCCGGCCGCGTTCAGCGCCGCATCGAACAGCACCGAGGCGGCGAACGTGGTCGGCGCGATGCTGACCCGTTGGCATTATCTGGCGCTGCTCGCACCGCTGGTTCTGCTCGCGTTCCAATGGCGTCGGCCGCACGGGTGGGCGGTGGTGGTTCTGTTTCTGGCGATCGTGTTCGCTTCGGCACAGGCGTTGGTCGACACGCGCATCCGCGGCATGCGCATGCATTCGGTGGTGCCGATCAGTTCGCTCTCGCGAGAGAATCCGCTGCGCCGGCGCTTCGGCGTGCTGCACGGCGCGTCGTCGCTTCTCCTCCTCACGCAGATCGTCGCCGCGGGGGTTATGGTCGGAATTTCCGATTCGGGAACCGAAAGCTGAGGCCATGCAGAGGCGAGCGGTTCTTACGCCGCAGGCAGTAGATTCCCATCCACATCGAGATCGTGGATGGGCAACCCGAGCGTGCCGATGGGCTCGCGGATCTGGGCCGCGTTGCCGACGATGACGATCAGCACGCGATCAGGATCGATGTACTTGCTGGCCGCGCGCTCGACGTCATCGGCCGAAATCGCGGCGATGTTCTCGCGATAACGATCGAAATAGTCGTGCGGCAGGTCGTACAGCTCCATATCCAGCAGGCGTCCTGCGATATCGCTCGAGCTCTGCACGGTCGCCGGAAAGACTCCCGCGAGGTAGTTCTTCGTGTCGTCCAGCTCGCGCTGCTCGATGTTGCCGG
>JBGPFD010000200.1:0-6328 GCA_041483175.1 Thermoanaerobaculia bacterium
GCCGGCTCTTAGCCGGCGCCGAGCCGACTGAGAGTCGGCTCTACGTTTTTCGTCCGTGCCGAACGTAGCGCGCCGGCTCTTAGCCGGCGCCGAGCCGACTGAGAGTCGGCTCTACGTTTTCCCCCGTGCCGAATGTAGCGCCGGCTCTTAGCCGGCGCCGAGCCGACTGAGTCGGCTCTACGTTTTTTTGTCCGTGCCGAACGTAGCGCCGGTGAACGGCTGGAGCGGGCTTTCTGCGCCACCGAGAGCTGAAACCTGCGATATATGATCGAGGCGTGGCAATGAAGCAGATGAATGTCTTTGAGCGCTACCTCTCGCTGTGGGTTGTGCTCTGCATGGTCGCCGGCGTGATCGCCGGCAAGCTTCTGCCCGGAGCCGTTCACGCGCTACAGCAGCTCGAATTCGGCACTGACACGCACATCAACGTTCCGATCGCAGTGCTGATCTGGCTGATGATCTATCCGATGATGTTGAAGATCGACTTCGCGTCGATCCTGCGCGCCGGGCAGCGGCCGAAGGGCCTGCTCATTACGCTCGTCGTGAACTGGCTGGTCAAACCGTTCTCCATGGCGCTCCTGGGGTGGCTGTTTTTCCGGCATCTTTTCCTGCCGCTCATCGGGCAGGAACTGGCCGGCCAGTACATCGCGGGCGTCATCATCCTCGCAGCAGCGCCGTGCACGGCGATGGTGTTCGTCTGGTCGTATCTCTCCGATGGCGATCCGGGCTACACGCTGGTGCAGGTTTCGGTGAACGATCTGATCATGCTCGTGGCCTTCGCCCCGATTGTGAAATTCCTCATCTCGGGGGCCGCGGGACTGGAAGTGCCGTTCCGGGTGCTGCTGTATTCCGTGATGATCTTCGTGGTCATTCCGCTGGCCCTCGGGGCAGTCAGCCGGGCGCTGCTCATACGGCGCAAAGGGTCCCAGTGGTTCGAGATCTTCATGGCCAGGTTCCATCCGGTCACGGTGCTTGCGCTTCTGGCGACGCTCGTCCTGATCTTCGCGTTTCAGGCGGAGAACATCACCACGCGCTGGTTCCACGTGCTCCTGATTGCCATTCCGATTCTCATCCAGGTGTATTTCAACTCGTCGCTGACGTATGGCCTGATGAAGATCTTCCGCGTGCCGTACGCTGTGGCCGCGCCGGGGGCGCTGATCGGCGCGTCGAATTTCTTCGAACTGGCGGTGGCGACGGCGATCGCGCTCTACGGACCGGGATCCGGCGCCGCGCTGGCTACTGTCGTCGGCGTGCTCGTCGAAGTGCCGGTGATGCTCTCGGTCTGCCGGATGTGCATCTCCACGCGCACCTGGTTCGACTCCCGTCGAGTGTGGGGACCGGCCCCACTTTGACGATGACGTCGGTGGCGTTGTCGAGCGTAGCGATTGAGGGCGTTGGGGCCGATTGCTTCGCATCGTGATTCGAGCGACAATTCGATCTCCCCATTCAACGCATGTCATGCGGCGCCATGCGCTCCTCTCGCGTGCCGAGATCGACCGGATCGAGGCCAAGATCGCGTCGGCAGAGCGGCTGACTTCGGCGGAGATCCGCATCGTGCTCACGCGCTCGAGCTGGCTCGGCATTAAGGCCAAAGCCCGACAGCTCTTCCGGAAACATGGGCTCCATAAAACCGCGGAGCGCAATGCCGTTCTGGTTCTCGTCGATACTCGAAGCCGCGAGGTCCTCGTTTACGGCGATGAAGGAGTCGACAGCCGCGTCGATCAGGAGTTCTGGAACGACGTCCGCGATGGGATGGTCGACGAGTTCCGCCAGGGGAGGCTCGCCGTCGGGCTTTCGACCGGCATTCGAATGATCGGAGAAAAGCTTTCGCGGCTCTTCCCGCCGAAGCCCGATGACGTGGACGAAATTCCGAATGCTCTCATCTTCGACTAGACGTCGCCGCCTCTTGTTTTTCCTCTTCGCGGCCTTCGTCGCCGGCAGCGTTGTCGCCACGGACTACGCGCCGTACCCGACGCCCGGTGCTGGATACGTCACGGACGCCGCGGGCGTATTGAGCCACGGGGAGGAGGAGCGAATCGAGCATTGGCTGCGAAGCGTCGAAGAACGCAGCGGAACGGAAATCATCGTCGTCACTATTCATTCCATCAGTGACTATCCCGGGACGGAGAACAGCTCGATCGAGTCCTTTGCGACCGGCCTGTTCAATCGATGGGGCATCGGGAATCGCCCGAGGAATGACGGGATCCTGCTGCTCGTCGCCGTCAGCGATCGAAAGGCGAGGATTGAACTCGGAGCCGGGTACGGCAAATCCCGCGATGGCGATTCCGCCAGGATCATGCGGGAGGTGATCGTCCCCCGGTTCCGCAAGGGCGATATCGCGGGCGGCATCACGCGTGGTGTCAAGGCGATCGTCAATGAGTTTACGACCGTCAGAATCGGTGTCCCGTGGCCGCTGATCCTGGTTCCCGCCGCCGCGGTCGTCTTTCTGCTGATCGGCGTGAGTCTCATCAGAAACGGGAGGCGCGGGTGGGGCTGGGTATTCATCGGCCTGGCGTTGCTGCTGCTGGTCGTCACCCTCTACGTGTTTCTCTGGCTTGCGCGGCAGCGAAGCGGAGACTCGGGCGGGTGGGCAGCAGGCGGCGTTGGAGGCTTCGGCGGCGGCTTTTCCGGCGGGGGAGGAGCCACAGGATCATGGTGACCATGGAATGCCCGAATTGCCACGTCGCTCTCGAAGTGAAACGAATTCGCGATCGCCAGACCGACGTCGATCTCTGTCCGAAATGCGGGGGCGTCTGGTTCGATGACGGGGAGATCGCGCAGGTCATCGGAGCCATCGCGGTGGCCCATCTTGCCGTTCCGCCCGGCGCAGTCACGAAAGAGAACATGTTGTGCCCGCGCTGCCGCAAGCCTCTCGCCCTTTTTTCGTATCCCGGAACGATGTCAGTCGTCGAAGCCTGCAGGGACTGCAAGGGTGTCTGGCTCGAGGCCGGCGAGATCCAGGAAATCGCCAGAGCTCGACGCGAGCGGACGATGCGCTGCCCGAGCTGTGGTCAGGAGCAACCCGCCGCCGAAACCTGCGCGAAATGCGGAATCATCATCCGGAAGTTCGCCCGCCCTTCCACTGATGCGCGACCGCCCCTGCGCGATTCGCCCCCCGCCGAGATCCCTGGAGTCAAGGGAACGCTCATCCGCTTCATCGATTCGAATCTCCAGTCGATCTGGAACGCGATCAAGCCGGCGCGATGACCTCACGGCGCCGGCAGCGCTAACGAGAGGGCAGTGAGGCACTGATAATCTCGTCGAGCGTTGCCGCAACGTCGGAAGCGAGCGGGGGCGCGGCAGGCTTGTGCAGCATCCGCTCGACTTCGCGCTCCGCGCGCTCCTCTGCCCGCTTGCCGCCGGCCGCCTCCCAATCGCCGTAGCTCTCCCGGTCGATGACAGAAGAGACGAGCGACAGCTCGCGCCGCCAGTTCCGCAGCGTGTGCTCGTGCGAGAGAAACTCCGGCAGGCGCACGACCTCGGAGATCAGCGCGACGGCGTCACTCTGGTCGGCTTCGATCCCGCGCAACGCGCGCAGCGCCATGCCGCACGCTTCGTGATCGAGGAGCAGCTTCTCCAGCGATTGCGTCAGCAGGAAGTCGAGCATGCCCGCGCCGGAGATCATGTTGATGCCCGCGAGCGCGCCGAAGAGCGCTCCCATCCCGCTTTCCAGACCGGCCTGATAGTCGATCGTCTTCGCGTCGGAGACGCAGAGATAGCCATGCGTCGGCAATCGCAGATGACGGCCGATCTGCGCGTATCCGGCGGCGAGCATCATCGTCTCCATCGCTCCCATCGGCGTCGTGCCGTAGCGCATATCGAAGGATGTTGGAGCGCCGCCGAAGATGAACGGCGCGCCGGTGCGCGCGATCTGATGGATCACCAGACCGGAAAGATTCTCGGCGCAGTGCTGTACGAGCGTATGCCGCAGCGTGACCGGCGATGTCGCGCCGGTCATGGGCATGGGGATCACCTGGGCGGGAATCCCGCTCCGCGCGCAATCGAGCAGCGCCTGGCAGGTGAGATCGGTCCACTTGAGCGGCGGGCTGACACAGCAGTCGAAAATCGCCAGCGGTTTCCGCGCCAGTTCTTCCTGGCCACCGCGAACCGCGGCGAGCATCGCGTGCATTGGCGCGAATCCGTCTTTGCGAAACGTGCCGGTGACGATGGGCTTGCGGCCGTGAAGCAGCGCGAGATAGAGCCGGTAACGATCTCCGGCCTCCGCCGGCACATCGGCGGGAACGAGCGCCGTCGACTGCGACGCGTAGTGTGGCAGTTGATCGACCAGGCGGACGAGATTGATGACGTCGCTGGTGGTCGCAGCGCGTCGTCGTCGCGTCGAGGGATCGAGGATGTGAATGGCGGCGGAGCCGGGATCGAAGGCAACGGTCGAGCCGCCGACATCGATCGCCGGCGAGCCGTCGCGATCGTAGAGGAGCACGTGCGACGGGACGGCCGCCAGAGCCGCGCGGACCAGCGCTTCCGGAATTCGAATCCGCGCCGCGTGCTCGATCGCTCCGGCCGCGAGCAGCATCCGCTTCGCTTCTGCGTTCTCGACGAGAACGCCAGTCGACTGGAGGACGCGGCAGGCCTCGTCGACGATCCGTTCCACGTCGCTCTGTTCCAGCAGCTCGAGCGTGTGCATCCTGCGTCCTTGGCGTCAGGGGTAGCCGGCCGTCGCGTCGCGGCGAAAACGACGGCGGGCGATGCTGATGCGCTTCTGAATACTCACGAAAGCGAAAAAGAGATGATGCAGTAGACGCGTGCCCAGACGGACATTCCAACGGCCGCTGAGCACCGTGACGATCGCCCGGAACATCCGTTTTGGCGGATCTGGATCGAAGAAAAGATCGCGGAATTGCGGCGAGTAGAAGCCGATGACGAATCGGCGGAACGTTTCGTACCGTTTTCGCTGGCGTTTCGAGAACGCGGCGAAGTTCCGCGCGGAAAATGTATTGCCTTTGACGGCGCGGTCGAGCTCCGCGGCCGCCTCGATCCCCGACTCCAACGCCACCGACACGCCGGTGGAAAAGACCGGATCGAGAAACGATCCGGCGTCTCCGACCAGAATCCAGCGGTCGCCGGCGTACGTCGACGCGCTGTACGAAAAATCCTTCTCCACGCGCACCGGCCATTCGCGCTGCGCGTTGCGCATCAGCTCGGCGACGATGGGCGTGTCGGCGATCGCCTGTTCGAGCCTCTCCTCATTCGACACGGCCGGCATCTGCAGCAGGAGATTCTTCGGGAGCACGACGCCGACACTCATCAGCTCCTTCGAGATCGGAATGAGCCAGAACCATCCGGCGTCGCTGCGAGCGACGATGCGGATGTCGTTCGGGCGGTGGCCCTCGAGCAGCGGCACGTTTCTGTAATGCGAGAAGATGGCGACATTGGCCAGGCGCGGCTCGTCGCTGCGCAGGTTGTATTTCCGGGCGATGAGCCCGGTCCGTCCCGTTGCATCGACGAGAGCGCGCACGCACACGCGGCCGGCGTGTCCTTCGCCCGGTGCAAAATCGACGATGGCCGCATCAGGCGTGAACTCGCAGCCGTTGACGCGATGCTCTTCGCGCACATCGACGCCCAGCGCGCGCGCGCGGTCCATGAGAATGCGATCGAATTCGGCACGAGGCACCTGATACGTCTGCGGTCTTCGCACTTCGGTCACGGTGGAGAAATCGACGCCGCGGCCGCTGAGCCCGTCGTGGGTGAGAAGCCGTGCCCCCCATTTTTCCGGGAAGCAGGCCGCTTCGATCTTCTCGGCCACGCCGAGGGCGGTGAAGGCCTCGTTGGTCGTGGAGAGGAGCGACTCGCCGATGTGAAACCGGGGAAACGCATCACGCTCGAACAGAACGACCGAATGTCCGCGCTGCGCGAGCGAGATTGCCGCCGAGGTTCCCGCCGGCCCGCCGCCGGCGACGGCGAAATCAAAGTCGTAGGTCATGTGGTGGAAAGTATAGTTGCCTCGGCGAGGCATTCTTTCTGACCTGGAAGAGCCGCTCGCCGGCGATCCATGATTGCGGCCTGGAGCAAACCGTTCGCAACTGCGGGATCAAAGACGCGCCCCCTGGAGCTGGCGACGCGGAAACACTTCACCGAGAAATCAGCGTTCGCACCGTCGCCGGCACCTGCGAGCCATCTTCGAGCTGAAGCCAATGCATGTCGTTATGAGTCTATCGATGACCATTATTGTCCATCCAAGTCCTTTACTTCGGACGGGCTGATCTGTAGACTGCATCGCGATGCCCACGCAGGTCGCGGGGGAGATCCTCACCATCCGCCAACTCGCCGACTACCTGATGGTCTCGGAAAAAACCGTCTACCGGATGCTCGA
>JBGPFD010000201.1:0-6290 GCA_041483175.1 Thermoanaerobaculia bacterium
AGGGTGACGACCATGCGGCGCGGCGTCGGTGTGCCGCCGCTGAGCGAGACGTACTTGATTGGATTGATGGTCGATTCCCGGACCGAGATATCCGCCTTGCCGTCGGCGCGCTTCAGCGCGACGGTACGCCGGATGTCGGCGCTGAACACCCACGTGCCGCTTGCCTCGGCGGGAATCGCGTCGACGAAGGTGTAGGTGGTCGTGCCGGCTGTTGCATCGAAAGTCGCTTTGGTAAGGGCGTTGTCGCGCTTGTACCAGGAGTAACTGTTCGTCGAGCCGGCCTGCATCGGCGAGAAGGTCGTGAGCTTGGTGCCGTCAATGGCCGTGCCGTCGTTGTTCTTGAGCTTGAAGACGACAGTCGGCGTCTTGCCGGGGGTGACGTTGCTGACGCTGACGATGGTGGCGCTGATGCCCTTCAGTTGGTTGGATTTCAAGGGAACCGTGTGCGCCGCTTTGACGGAGGCGTCGAACTCGGCGCCGCTGTCGGGAACGTGGCACGAGGCGCACGCGGAATCGTCCGCTTGCGGGCCGGCGGGATGGTTCGCGCCGCTGGTCCAGTCGACATCGTCATGGCACGATCCGCACGCCGCGCGCGACGGGTTCGTCAGATAGGCCATCGCCTGCGCCGGCTTGGCGGTCGGATTCGTCCCCTCGTGGCAGTTCTGGCAGTTCCGGATGTCCTGCGGGAGGGCGACGGTTGAGAAGTCGTTCACCCCCTGATTGAATCCGATGATCTGGTACGGAGTGCCGGCCAGGACGCTCGGCAGATTCTCGCCGCGGTGGATCTTGTGGATCATCACCTTGAAGTCGACGGTGTTGCCGGTGTCGGGATCTGTGTTCTGCGGCTGATGGCAAAGCGCGCAGAGCTTCACATCCTGGCGTGCGCCGCCGTGCGCGGAGAGCGGATCGTGGCAGTTGTTGCAGGCCGCCGCCTGATTGATCTTGTCCCACTTGTTGGTCACCGCCGCCCCGTCGGGACGGAAGTCGTATTCGACGTTTGCGTAGTAGTTCTTTCCGATCTGATCGGTCAGATTCCTCGTCGCATAGATGCCGAGCGTGGTGGTCTTCGTCTGATCGAAATTCGCCGGCGCCGCTGTAGCGAAGGCGTACTTCCCGTGTCCAGTCTCCAGATCGGTGAACTTGCCGCCGGCGTCGGTCCCTGGCTGCACCGCAGTGACTCCAGGATGCGGGCTATTTGCTGGCGTGGTCACCGTGCGCGTGGTGTACGCCGTGTACTGCCGCGTGTCCGGGCTGTACCACGACATGATAAAGCTGACTGCGATCGCGCCCGGTGTGGTCTTGCCGAGGCGGTCGACCGGCTGGTCGAAGTTGTCAGTCAGGTTGAAGTCGATGACCGGCTTGCGGTCCGCTCCGATGGTGACCGAATTGACTTTCAACTTCAGACCGGGACGGATGTAGGCGATGCCGTCGTCGGACATGTAGTACTCGAGCTGACTCACCGCGAAGTCTTTCTTCGTCGGTGTGGTCGGAGCGGCGGATCTCTTACGGGAGCTCTGGGCGCTCAGGGGAACGAGAGCGACCAGCCCGAGGATGATGAGCATCAAAACGCGGCGCAGGGTGGATGCCATGAAAGCAACTCCTTTCGGTTGCGTACACCGTAGGTCACCCCCTCATGTGCGGACCATGCCTCGCGGCACAGCTCCCAGGTGACAGGAATCACCGTTGTTCGTGAGCGATCGCGCGGAGTCCGGCTTCCGTGCCACCGTATCGTACACGCGCACGTGGGAACGGCAATGAAATCGACATCGATCAATAGTCCAATTTTGGTGGCTTTAGTCGGCGCCCTGTTGTTAGGGGCCGGATCGTATTACGGCCTGGCCATCTCGCCGCCGGAGGAACATATGGGAGACGTGCAGCGCATCATGTACGTGCACGTTCCGGCGGCTTGGACTTCCATGCTGGTGCTGACATGGGCGTTCGTCTGCGCCGTGGCGTTTCTTCTGACGGCGCGGTGGAAGTGGGACAACCGCCTCGAATCGGCGATCGAAGCGGCCGTGATGCTCTGCTTCCTGCTGTCCGTCCAGGGAGCGATCTGGGCGAAGCCGACGTGGGGTGTGTGGTGGGACTGGGATCCGCGCCTGACGACCGTCGCTGTGCTGCTCGCGGCGTTCCTGGGCATTGCCGCGCTACGGCATTTCGTCGACGATCCGCTCAAGCGTGCGACGTGGTCGGCGGTGGCGACGATCGTTGGCTATATCGATGTTCCGATCGTCTACTTTTCCGTGAAGTGGTGGAACTCGCTGCACCAGCAGCAGTCGAATTTTTCTACCGTGTCGCGCGACTTCCTCATCCCGCTGTTCACGAATTTCGCCGGCATGCTCCTGCTGATGATCGGCGCCATGACCATCCGCGCGCGCGCGGCGGCGATCCGCACCGAAGCGGAGATCGCGCCGCCTCCGCAGTTCGCGCAGAGCGAGATTGGCATGGAGGTGACCGCATGAACGGAATCGTCACCGGCGGCTGGGCCTACGTCTGGGCCGCCTACATCATTTCCGCGCTAATCCTGGCCGGATTTACCGCACGGACTGTTGCCATCTTCCGCGGCGTGGCGCGGAGGCAGCGATGAAAACGCGATGGTTCATGATCGGCGCCCTGCTCGTAGCGGCGGCAGGCTTCGCCCTCATCGCCGCTGGCCGCATCGGAAAGAATCTCGTCTACTACTGGTCTCCTTCGGATCTGACGCGCGCCGGCGACAAGGCCTACGGCGCATCGATTCGCCTTGGAGGGCTGGTCAAAAACGGGTCGCTCGTGTCGAGCAGCGCATCGACCGACGTGCAGTTCGACGTCACCGATGGCCCGTCGACGGTCCACGTGCGCACGCACGGCGTTCCGCCGCAGATGTTCCGCGAAGGCATCGGCGTGGTGGTCGAAGGGACGATGACCCGCAACGGGTTCTTCGACGGCAGCCGCCTGATGGTCTCGCACAACAATCAATATCGCGCCCCGAAGGATCACTCCAAGATGAACGCGCGCGAACTGATTCGCAGCACGAAAGGAATCTCCGAATGACCCAGACCCCGAAGCAGTGGGCCGCCACCGGATTCATCTTCGGCATCGGCAGCGGCCTCGCCGCGGCAGTGATGCTCTTCGTTCTGATTCAGCCGAGGGCCGCCGCCGCGCCGCCGAACGCGACGACGATCTCCGGGACCATCGAGCTCGATTCGTCCGCCGCATCCAAAGTCCGTATGCCGGCGGTGGTCTTCGTCATCGCCCGCGATGAAGCGAAGAAGGGACATCCGCTGATGGCGAAGCGGCTCGACGTGCGCCGCTTTCCAGTGGCCTTCTCGCTCGGGCCGCAGGACGCCATGATGGGACCGGCAGCGTCGCCGCGCGTCTTTCTCGAGGCGCGCATCGACACCGACGGCGACGCGGCCACGAAGG
The DNA here is from genome assembly GCA_041483175.1 of Thermoanaerobaculia bacterium. Taxonomy (GTDB): domain Bacteria; phylum Acidobacteriota; class Thermoanaerobaculia; order Gp7-AA8; family Gp7-AA8; genus Gp7-AA10. Next base: position 3,403 of record JBGPFD010000201.1, read on the forward strand.
AGCCGGGCGCTCCTTCCGCGTCGATCGGCGCGGTGGCCATGGGGAGCACGGATATCAAGCTGCGCCTGCGATAGTGACAACCCCTCACCCGGCGCTTCGCGCCACCCTCTCCCCGCTTCGCGGGGCGAGGGTCCCTCGTGTGCGAAGTCCTTCTCCCCGCGCGTGTGAGGCGAGGGTCCCTCATGTGCGAAGTCCTTCTCCCCGCGCGTGCGGGGAGAAGGTGCCCGCAGGGCGGATGAGGGGCCGCCACACACATACGACGGTGAGCCGAGTCACACGTCAGAAGTGACTCGCCGCATCTCGCCGTGAGAGCGGCACACCCTACTGTGTCTCTCGTGTCAAGAATCATTCCCTTCACGGTCGTTGCGTTTTTCATCATTGCGGTTCCATCCGTTGCGCAATTAAGCAACGACGACTGTCTCGCTTGTCACGATCAGGTCGATGCGAAGAAATTCGCGGCTTCCGCGCACGGCCCGCTGGAGTGCACGAACTGCCACTCCGACATCACGGCCCCCGGCCCGCACGAGCCGGGTCCGAAGCCGGTCGACTGCGCGCAGTGCCACGCCGATGCTGCAAAGGACTACAGCAGGAGTCTTCACGGTGTCACGGCAGTGAAGGGTGATCCCGCCGCGCCGAAATGCTCTTCCTGCCACGGCAAGCACGACATCCTTCCAAAGAGCGATCCCGCGTCGCGCACGAATCGTTTTAACGTTCCGGCGACGTGCGCGAGCTGTCACGCCAACGTGCAGGTGACGCGCAACCATCCGGTGCCGCCGCCGTCGGTCATCAATCAATACTTCGCCGGCGTGCACGGCAAAGGAACTCTGGAGAAGGGGTTGAACGTCTCCGCCGTCTGCTCCGACTGCCACGGCGCGCATCTGATTCTTCCGAAGAGCGATCCGCAATCGATGATCTCGCACGCAAACGTGCCGCGCACGTGCCGTAAGTGTCACGAAGGAATCTTTCGCGATTTCGAGCAGAGCGCGCATGGGCAGCAGTGGCTGCACGGCAACAGCAAGGGGCCGGTGTGCGTCACCTGTCACACCCAACATGGCATCGCCTCGACGCAGACGACGTCGTTCCGCCTGCGCATCGCCGGCGGATGCATGCACTGTCACGAGAAGGAGGCGCCGACCTATCGCGACAGCTTCCACGGGCAGTCGACCGAGCTCGGATATCTGCCGACGGCCAAATGCTCCGATTGCCACACGCCGCACTTCAATCTGCCGCGGAGCGATCCGCGATCGTCGGTGGCGCCGGGAAATCTCGCGCACACCTGTGGCAAGTGCCACGCGAACGTGACGCGCAACTTCCTACAGTTCGATCCGCACGCCGATCCGCACAAGAAAGAGCTGGCGCCGGTCTACTACGTGTATCAGATGATGAAGTGGCTGCTTGCGGTGGTGTTCGGCTTCTTCGGCCTGCACACGCTGCTGTGGCTGCAGCGCTCGATTGTGGCCATGATCCGGCACGAGATCCCGCGCCACCGCGATGAAGGGCCGTGGGTGCTGCGCTTCCGCACCAGCGACCGGCTGACGCACATCGCCCTGGTGACCAGTTTCCTGATCCTCGCGGCGACCGGGCTGCCGCTGTTGTACGCGCACATGCCGTGGGGGCAGACCCTGGCCCACACGCTAGGCGGGGTGGGGCTCTCACGCATCGTGCATCGCATCTTTGCGATCGTCACACTCGGCTACGCGTCGTATCATCTCGCCCACATCCTCCGTGGGGCGCTCATCAAGCGGGACTGGTCGATGTTCTGGGGGCCGCAGTCGATGATGCCGCGAGTGCGGGACCTCGTCGATCTGATGAAGATGTTTCGCTGGTTCTTCTATCTCGGCCCGCCGCCGCGATTCGATCGCTGGACGTATTGGGAGAAGTTCGACTACTTCGCGGTGTTCTGGGGCGTGCCGGTGATCGGGCTCTCCGGTCTAATGCTCTGGCTGCCGGGGATGGTGACCCGCATTCTGCCGGGATGGGTGCTCAACGTGGCCATCATCGTCCACGGTGAAGAGGCCCTGCTGGCCATCGGCTTCATCTTCACCTTCCACTTCTTCCACAATCACATGCGGCCGGAGAATTTCCCGCTCGATCCGGTCATGTTCACCGGCCGCCTGCCCCTGGAGCGCTTCCGCGCCGAGCGTGCCGACGAATATGATCGTCTGGTCCGCCAGGGACGGCTCGAGGCGTGCATCGTCGATGCACCGACGCGGAATCAGATGCGCTTCGCGCGCCTCTTCGGTTTCACCGCGCTCGGCATCGGCGTGATCCTCATCGTGGCCATCTACGTGACGTTCTTCTCCCGAATTTTCCTTGGATGGTGACATGGCAAGAGACAGAAGACTTTGGCGGAACCTGATCAGCGAAGTCGGTGTGATCACCTCGCTGATCGCGCTGACGAACACCGCCTTCCTGATCTACGTCGACGGAATCCAGAAACACTCCAACCCATACCTCGGCATCCTTGCGTGGATCATCGCTCCGGCCATCCTCTGCGTCGGCCTGGTCATCTTCGTGATCGGGCTGTTGCTGGAGCGCCGGCGCCGCCGCAGGTATGCGCCGGACGAGGTCCCCGAGTATCCGCAGCTCGATCTGAACGTCCCGCGCACGCGGGTGATGGTCATCGGCGTCACGGGGGCCATCGTGGCCTACGTCACGGTCAGCGTGATCGGCAGCTATCAGGCGTATCACTACACCGACTCCGACGCGTTCTGCGGCACGCTCTGCCATCAGGTCATGCATCCGGAGTACACGGCGTACAAACTTTCGCCGCACGCGCGCGTCGGCTGCGTAAACTGCCACGTCGGCGCGGGAGCGACGTGGTACGTGCGCTCGAAACTCTCCGGCGCGTATCAGGTCTACGCGACCGTCACGAACAAATATCCGCG
>JBGPFD010000202.1:0-6286 GCA_041483175.1 Thermoanaerobaculia bacterium
ATTCGCCGGCCGGCTTCGGCTTGCTGATCCAATATCCCTGCGCCAGATCGCAACCCATCTCGCCGAGCGCGCGCCACGTCTCGACGTTCTCCACCCCCTCGGCACAGACCTGTTTGCCGAGGTTGTGCGCGAGGTCGACCATGGTACGCACGATCGCCGTGTCCGCTTCGCTGCTCAGCATCCCCATGACGAACGATTTGTCGACCTTGATCTCGTCGATCGGCAACTGCCGCAGCGTCGTCAGCGACGAGTAGCCGGTCCCGAAATCGTCGAGCGAAAGGCGAACGCCCATCGATTGCAGCATCGAGGTGATCGCCAGCGCGTGCGCCGGATCGGCCATGATGCTCGACTCGGTGATCTCCACTTTAAGGAAACGAGGATCGATGTGCCACTTGTCGAGCACGGTCTGAATCTTCAGCGGGAGCGTCTGCTCCTGTAGACTCTTCGCGGAGACGTTCACCGCGACGTGCACCGGCGCGCCGCCGTCGTGCCACTCGCGGCACTGCTTGAGCATCCGGTCGAAAATCCAGTCGGTCATCGACTTGATCAGACCCGTGCGCTCGGCGACGGGAATGAACGCTGCCGGGGCGAGCAGTCCACGCTTCGGGTGATTCCAGCGGATCAGCACCTCGGCGCGCGTCATCAGGCCGGTCGTGAGATGCAGCTTCGGCTGGTAATAGAGCTCGAACTCGTCGCGCTCCATCGCCCGCCGCATCTCGACCACCAGCGCCAGTTGCTCCGGCGTGCGCGACTCGCGCTCCTGGTTGTGGAAGGCGTAGCCGACGTTCGCCTCCTTCGCCGCGTACATGGCCACGTCCGCCCGCCGCAACAGCGTCCGCGCATCGGTGCCATGCGTCGGATAGAGAGCGATCCCGATGCTCGCCCCCACCTCCATCAGATGCCCGTCGATGTCGAACGGCCGTTCCAGGGCATCTAGAATTCTCCGCGCCACCACGGCGACGTCATGCGCGTCGTTCGCGGTGGTCAGTACGATTCCAAACTCGTCGCCGCCGAGGCGAGCCAATGTGTCCTTCGCATGCAGCAGGCGGCGCAAGCGCGCGGCGATCTGCTGCAGCAGCATGTCGCCGAAAGGATGGCCGAATGTATCGTTGACGTCTTTGAAGTGATCGAGATCCATCAGCAGAAGCGCAACGCTCCTGTCATCGCGGCGCGCGGTGTCGATCGCCTTCTCCAGGCCGTCGAAGAGCAGCGCGCGATTCGGCAGGTCGGTCAGCGAGTCGTACATCGCCTGACGACGCAACATCACGAGCTGGTTCTTGCTATCAGTGATGTCGTGCAGAAAGGCGACCCAGTGGGTGACCTCGCCTTCCTTTTCGACCGGGACCAGTTGCAGATCGAGCTCGAACTCCGTCCCGTCCTTCCGCCGCGCCGTCACCTCGGCGTCGAACGGCTCAACGTCGAAGACGTGCTGGAGCATGTCGTCGAAGATCGCCTGATGGCGTTCGACGAGGCGCAGAGCGGTCAGATTCTGCCCCATGACTTCCTCACGGCCGACGCCGTAGAGCCTGCAGAAGCCATCGTTGATGAACGCGAATTGCGGGCCGGTCAGCTCAGAGCTCAGGGTCAGAACGGCGATCCCTTCCGAGGCGACCTCGATCACGCTGGCGAGCAGTCGGAGCCGCTCGGCGGCAAGTGTCTGCTCGATCGGCGTAACGACGGCTTTTTCGGACATTTGCGGGGTTTTGGATCATAGCAGACGGCGCGGGAGCTTGACTTTCGCAATCGTATAATTGTAAAACACACCGTCAAAAGGAGAACAAGTATGCGAATGACTGCAGTAATTTCTGTCCTGGCGCTTTGTCTGGCGTCCACCGTGGTGGCCGCTGAGAAGCCGGTCACCGTGAAAGGCGAAGTGGTCGACACGATGTGCTATTCGGCGATGGGTGCTCGCGGTGAAAGCCATGCAAAGTGCGGGCTTGCATGTGCGAAGGCCGGCATTCCCGTCGGGCTGGTTGAAGGCGACAAGATGTACATCCTTCTGCCGCCGAAGGACGGGGAGCCGCTGCCGACCGCTGTGGCCGAGAAAATGGGCAAAGTAGTCAGCGTGACCGGCAATGTGTACCACAGCGGGGGCAACACCTTCCTCACCGTCCAGTCGGTGAAATAGATGCTGGAACGCCTGCTGCCGGGAGTCGCGCACCTGCAAAACAGCCATCCGCTGTTTGTCCACTTTCCAATCGCGCTGCTCTCGGCGGCCGTAGCGTTCTACGTTTTCGCCTGGATCGCAAACAGTGACCGGCTGGCAGGCGTCGCCTTTGCGGCGCTGCTGGCCGGCACGGTCGGAGGGGCGGTGGCAATCAGCACCGGGCTCTACGCGAACGAAGGCGTGATGGTGGCGCGGTCGGTGCGCGCCGCGATCCTTAACGAGCACAAAACGCTGATGCTCACGACCGGCGGCATCGCGCTGCTGCTCAGCGTCTGGGCGATCATCCAGCGTCCCTTCCCCCGCCGCGCCCGCCCGCTCTTCTTGATTCTGCTTCTGATCATGGTCGGTGTGATGCTGAAGGGAGCCGATGATGGCGGGCGAATGGTGTACGACTACAACGCCGGAGGGAACGCCTGCGGGCAACCGATCGAGTACACGAAATAGGCGTTCGGTGTCAGGCCCTCGGCGTTAGGTGTCCTCAAACCCAACGCCTAACGCCTGACACCTAACGCCTAATCCGGGTTCGTCGCCCACACCGCCATCTCCGTCACGAAGCCTCGATCGTCCATCGCCAGCATCGACACGACCGCCTGTGCGATGTCCGCGGCCTGCAACTTCCGCGGGCTGAACGCGCGTCCCTGCGAGAAGGCGGTCTGCACTTCGCTCGGGTTGATCTGCATGACGCGGATGTTCGATTTCCGCAGCTCCGCGCGCCAGCATTCGGTCATCCCGTGCAGGGCAAATTTGCTCGAGGCGTAGGCCGTTCCGCCGGCGAAACCGCGCTGTCCCGCGGTGGAAGCGATGTTGACGATGTTTCCGTATTGGCGCCTGACGAAATGCCGCGCCGACTCGCGCGCCACGAGCATCGCCCCGAACACGTTCGTAGCATAGACGCGCCGCATCTCCTCCAGCGAGGTCTCCACCAGCGGCGCGAAAGAGCCGAACCCTGCGTTGTTGACGAGGACGTTGTAGTCGCCAAGTTCGTCGATGACCCGCCCCACCATGGCAACAACCTCGGCTTCCACGCTCACGTCGGCTGGAATGGGCAGTGCCCCGATCTCCTTTGCCGCGCGTTCGAGCTTTTTCCCATCGCGCCCGCAGATGGCCACGCGTGCGCCGCCCGAAATCAGGCGGCGCGCCGTTTCGAGGCCGATTCCGGAACTGCCGCCAGTGACGAGCGCTTTTGCCGATTCGATCTTCATGGCCGGGCATTCTACGGCCCATTGCCTCGGCTGCAACTGAAGCCGGCAAGCCTCACTTCGCGCTCATCTGCGCGCCGGTGAAGGACGCGTCGTACTTTGCCGGCTCCAGCAGCTCACGCGAGGCCGCTTCGTTTTTCAGATATGCATCCCAGAACGCCAGCGAGGTGATCTTGATGAGGTCGAAGATGCGCCGATCCGGCGTAAAGAGGACGCCGCCGCGCGGCTGACCCGAATAGGTGCTGGTGCTGGTGGCAACCGGCCTTTGGAGTGGAGCTGCGAGGCCGGTCATACCCGTGAACGACAGATGTCCCGCCCCTTTGAGGAGGACGAAGTACTTGTCGCCCGGCGGGCTGTTCTCGAATGCCTCTTTCCGCCAGTTTGCATCCTCCGCCTCCGTCGCTCCGCGATCGTTCGTTCCGGTCATGTACATCATCGGGACGCGAACGTCGGCCCACGACCGCGGCGTGGTGCCGCGATTCGCGGCGATTCCCTGTGGCGACATGGCCACGACCGCGCGCACGCGCGGGTCGGCGAGCTGCAGCGGCGGATCGCTGAAGGTGTGCATGCCGGCGATCAACATCGCCGTGAACGCGCCGTAGGAATGGCCGCCCACGCCGATCTTTCCGTGATCCATTTTCCCCTGCAGCTCGGGGAAACGGCGCTCCAGCTCGTCGAGCGAGTCGAGTACCAGCCTGATGTCGGCGACGCGGTTGCGCCACTGCGGCTCGCGCTCGCGATCCCAGATCTCTTCCATCGAATTGCGCTGCGGCACCTGCTGCTCCTGCGTTGGCGGCCGCGCGGCCGCACTGCGGCGTCGCGACCGGTTGTCGTCGCGGCGTTCCGTCATCATCTCGCGCATCGTCTGCCGCAGCGCGCCGGCATCGGCGTGCGCGGGACGGATGCAGAGGTAGCCGTTGCTCGTCCAGTAGGAGATCAGCGGCTCGTAGGCATGATTCGAGCCGCCATAGCCGTGGGAAAACACGATCACCGGGAACGGGCCTCCGCGCGTCGGATAGTCGATGGAGACATCAACGTCTTTGTTCCGCGCTGCGTCGTGCAGAAGCGCGGTAGGGATGACGCCGACCGGCAACGGCGCCGATTCCGGGCTGTATTTGCCGACCTGCATCGTGACCGGCGCCGATGTCTGGCCGGGATCCGACGCACAACTCGTGATCATGAGAATCAGGAAGGGGATAGAGCGTTTCATCTTGACCTCTCGATGCGGTTAACAGTTAACGGTTAACAGTTAACAGCAAAATCCAGGATCCCGTTACAGGATCCTGTTAACTGTTAACGGTTAGCTGTTAACCTCGTTCACGAATGAGCAAAGTCCGCCGCTACACGCTCAAACAGCCGTTCAAGGCGCAAAAGACGTACCGCGTCCGTTATGAAGACGAGCTGAATACCGAGCAGCTCGAAGTGGTGATGGCCGGCGACGGCCCGTTGCTGGTGATCGCCGGCGCTGGCAGCGGCAAGACGCGCACCCTCACCTATCGCGTGTCGCGTCTGATCGAGGACGGCCTCGATCCGTCGGAGATCCTGCTGCTGACCTTCACCAACAAGGCCGCGCGCGAGATGCTCAGCCGTGTCGAGCAGCTCGTGACCATCGACACGCGGCGCATCTGGGGAGGAACGTTTCACTCGGTCGGCAACCGGCTCCTGCGCCATCACGCGGAGGCCATCGGATATCGATCCAATTTCTCCATCCTCGACGCCGAGGACGCCAAGGAAATGATGAACAGCGCCGTCTCCGCCCTGGGCATCAAGACGCTCGAGCGGCGCTTCCCGAAGGGCGACGTCCTGCTGGACATCTACTCCTATCTGATCAACACCCGCACGCCGCTGGAGCTGCACCTGGAGCAGAACTACCCCCACTTCGCAATCTACACGGAGGAGATTGTCAGCGTCTTCCGCCGCTACAAGGAACGCAAGCGGGAAGCGAACGCCATGGACTTCGACGACCTGCTGGTGAACTGGAAACTCCTTCTCGACGACCACGAGCAGATCTCCGAATCGCTGAAACGTCGATTCCGCACCATCCTGGTCGATGAGTATCAGGATACGAACCGGCTGCAGGCGGAAGTGGTCGATGCCATGGCCGCGGTGCGGCGCAACGTGATGGTGGTCGGCGACGACGCGCAATCGATCTACTCGTTTCGCGGCGCCTCGTTCGAGAACATCATCACGTTCCCGCTGCGTTTTCCCGATGCCACGATCTACAAACTGGAGACCAACTACCGCTCGACGCCGCAGGTCCTCCGGCTGGCGAACCAGACCATTGCCCACAATCGTTTTCAGTTTCACAAGGAGCTGCGCGCGGTACGCGGCGACGGTCCGGATCCGGCGGTGGTCGGGGTCGATGACGTCTTCGAACAGGCGTCGTTCGTCGCCCAGCGCATTCTCGAGCTGCGCGATGAGGGCGAAACGCTGAGCGACATCGCCGTGCTCTACCGCTCGCATTACCAGTCGCTGGAATTGCAGATGGAACTCTCGCGCCGGCTGATTCCGTACGAGATCCGCTCCGGGGTCCGCTTCTTCGAGCAGGCGCACATCAAGGACGTGATCGCTTATCTTAAGCTCACGATCAACGCGCGCGATGAGCTGTCGTGGAAGCGCGTGCTGAAGCTCTATCCGAAGATCGGCGAGAAGACGGCCGCGGACATATGGGGACGGATCTCGAAGGATCGCGATCCGCTGGAGGCCTTTCTCCACGTAGGACCGGCTCTTAGCCGGTCCACGCCGGCTAGAGAGCCGGCGCTACGTCGCGGGGCGAAGGATCGCGATCCGCTGGAGGCCTTTCTCCACGTCAGACCGGCTCTTAGCCGGTCCACGCCGGCTGGAGAGCCGGCGCTACGTCGCGGGGCGAAGGATCGCGATCCGCTGGAGGCCTTTCTCCACGTCGAACCGGCTCTTAGCC
>JBGPFD010000203.1:0-6267 GCA_041483175.1 Thermoanaerobaculia bacterium
CGCTATCCGGAGGCGCAGTTTCTCATCACCGGCGTTCTCGGACCGCACAGCAACGCGCATGGGCCGAACGAATTTCTCGATATCGGCTACGCGAAGAAGGTCACGGCGTGTGTGGCGGAAGTGATCGCCGCGGAACGGGGAGCGTGAAGCGCGCGGGGAGGCGGAATTAAGAATTTCGAATTAAGAATTTCGAATTAAGAATCACTTCCGCCCGACCGCAGGCGATTCTGCATTCTTCATTCTTCATTCGAAATTCTTCATTCGAAATTCTTCATTCGAAATTCTTCATTCGAAATTCTTCATTCGTTTTTCCCTTTCCCCTCAGGCGTGCCCTCCCGCATATTTTTTCTCTCCGGCCTCGATGCGCATCGGCAACCGGTTCTGCGGCGGCGGGAGGGGGCAGGTGGCGAACGGCGTGAACGCGCACGGCGGGTTGTAGGACTTGTTGAAATCGACAATCGTCTTTCCGCTCGCGTCGGGTGGATGCGCGTACAAGTAGCGCGCTGCCCCGTAAGTTTCATTTCCGCTCGTCGCATCCTTGAAGATGATGAAGAGGTCCTTCTCCCCTTGCTCCAGGATCGCATCGATGCGGAAGGTGCGACCCTGGAGATCGAAGACCAGCGCGCCGGGTGAAGTTTCTTCGCTGGTCATCCCGAGGACGTTGGTGATCGGGATTTTCTTCGGCGGGCGATACGGGTCGAATCGCGCTTCGACACGAAACGACGGATTGGCCGGAAAATCGTCGAGTCCCTTGAAATGCGTCCGCGCGTCGCCGGCCGGGTCGCGTGCGCGAATGCCGAATCTGTCTCCGCGGACGTCGCCTCTCCGGATCACTTCGAAGGAGAGCGTGCCGGCGCGAAGGACCGTCGGTCCGCGCGGATCGGCATCGTCGCGCAGCGCCATTGGCGCGGACACGCCGAGCCGGCTGTTTCGCTGGAGCGTGACGCGGCCCTTCTGCAGGACGAAGCGGCACTCGACGGGCGGGTGTGCCGGGAGGGTGATGTCGTTGGCGCCGTCGTGGAGCCAGTCGAGGGCGACCAGCGTCAGCCAGCTATCGCTGCTGGTCAAACGTGCGCGTCGCTGCGCGCGCCACTGCTCGATCTCGCTCTGATACGACTCGCGCGAGACCGTCTCGTTTCTGCACGAGGCGAGCAACAGCAGGAAAAGGAACAACCGTCTCATCTGCGTTAGCATAATTGCTGCCGTGGTTTCCAACTGTCGCGGAGCGGTGTCCAATACGTGTGGAGAATGTTGCGCCGCTCGCACCGGGACCGAGGCCTGATACGGTGCTGGCGCCGTGGAATGAAGAGGGGCGTCTACTCGCCGCCATTCGCGGCGGCGACCGAAGCGCGGCGGAAGAGCTCGTCGAACGGACGTACTCTGCCGTCTACGCCTCGTTGTACCGCATGTGCGGCGATGGCGAAATGGCCTCCGATCTCACGCAGGAGACGTATCGGAAAGCGTGGGAGGCCCTCGGCGGGTTCGACGGCCGCTCGCAGTTCTCCACATGGCTGTACCGCATCGCCTACACCACCTTCCTGAACGCCATCCGACGGCCGCGACGCATGATGCCGCTCGACGACGTTGCAGAGATGCACGACGAGGCACCCGCTGCCGACGACATCTTGCGCCAGCGCGAGGAAGCAGAGCGTTTGCGCGCCGCGGTGATGGAGCTTCCCGACGATCTGCGCTTCACCGTCACAGCGCACTTCTGGGGAGAACTGCCGGTCGGGGAGATCGCCCGGATGGAAAAGATCACCGGCGCCGCCGTCCGCAAGCGGCTGCGGAAGGCGTTCTCCCTGCTCGAGGCATCCCTCGATGAGGAGATCGGATGAACGCAAATCGAAAAATGAATCTGCAGCGGAAGCTGGCGCTGACGCCGGTGCCCGCCCCGCCCACCGGGCTGGCGGAGCGGATCAAGCATGAGATCCCCGAACATCTTCGCTTCGACGCCGAAGCCGAGCGGAAGTCGCTCGCCCAATCTCTTCGGCTGAGCCTCCGCGTCGCCGCCTCGATTCTGATCCTGACGATCGGCGCCTACGCGATGCTGCATGTGCTGTCGCGGATCAACGAGCAGAAGCCGGTGGCCATCACCACCGAACGGAGAGCGCCCGCGGCGAAGGAAAGCGTCGCCTCCGCGCCGCACGCGGCCGAAGCGCCGGCGCCCGCTCCCCCGCCCGCTCCGGCGAACGTGGCGCGACGCAAGATTGAGCCGCCGACCAAGATTGAGCCGCCGACCACACGAGGCCTGATGCAACCGGCGGCCGCCCCGGAGGCCATGACTTTCTCTCCGGCCGTCGCTGCCCAGTCGAAGGCCGCCGACAGCGTGGCGGTGCAGCCGACGCGCCTCGACGCGGAAGCGACCGTTTCACCGATCAGCGGCCGAACGATGCTGAGGGTCTCCGTGGCCAGCGCCCCCGACGCGAAGGTCGATGTCCAAGGCGCGCGGCAATTATCGACCGATCTCTATGCGATCGAAGGAGAGCGAGCCACGATCCGGCTGCGTTATCGCCGGGATGGCGCCGAGAAAACGATCGAGCGGACGATCGGCCGCGCCGACGTCCGCCCGTGGAGCGACGCGTCGCAGGAGATGCGGGAGGCGGTGATGAAGGCGGAGAATGCGCAGCGTTAGCGCTTCCGCCCGCCGCCGAATTTGCGGACTGACTGAAAGTGGACGTCGAAGTAATTCGCCGCGGCGCGAACGGCGCGGCTGACGGTCCAGGCGTCTTTCGTCGGAATCGCCTCCAGAGCGGCCCGCATCTGCTGCGGAAGCTTGGTTCGACAACGACGGCAAAGCGCGCTTCCGATCGTCTTGTCCAGGCTGCAGCGAGGGCAATGGGAGCGCTTCGCAAGCCCGGTGACTTGTTCCCGAGTCATCCCCATCCAACCGTCCTCTCTCCGGGCATCTCCTAGATACAATCATTTGTGACAAAAGGCAAGGGGGGGGACCGATGGGCCAGCGCATCGAATTTCCGTCGAACCAGCACACCTGTCAGGGCTATTTCGCCGCGCCGACGCCCGGAAAAGGGCCGGCCATCGTGGTCATTCAGGAGTGGTGGGGACTCGTTCCGCACATCGAGGACCTCGTCGAGCGCTTTGCCCGCGAGGGATTCGCCGCCGTCGCTCCCGATCTCTATCACGGCAAGACGACGAAGTCGCCCGACGAGGCGGGAAAGATGCTGATGGAGCTCGATGCCGACCGCGCCGAGCGCGAAATCGCCGGTGCCGGCGAGTGGCTGCTGCGGCAGCCCGCCTGCTCCTCGAAATCGTACGGCGTGGTCGGATTCTGCATGGGAGGCGCGCTCGCTCAGTACGTGGCGACGAAAGAAGCGAAGGTGGGGGCGACGGTCAGTTTCTACGGCGGCTTCAAGAAAGTCTCACTGGACTGGAAGAGTTTCCGCGCGCCGGTCCTCCTCATCTACGGCGGCAACGACAAAGGCGTTCCGGCCGATCAGGGTCGGCAGATCGAGCAGCAGTCGAAGGCCATGGGGAAGAAGGTGCAGGTGGTCGTCTATCCGGACGCTGAACACGCCTTTTTCAACGACACGCGCAAGGAAGTCTACAAGCCGGATGCCGCGGCCGACGCGTGGAAAAAGACAATCGATGTTTTCCGCGTCAACGTGAAGTGAGCTCTCACTCCTTCTCGATCAGCAGATCTCCCGAGTAGAAGCTGCGACCGTGTTCCTCACGGCCGAAGAGCAGCACGACGGCCAGCACGATGATCACGATGGTCTCGAAGCCCGACAGGGCCCACGAATAGCCGACCGCGTCGCGCAACAGATGCTCGATGGTGTTCGTCGGCGCGGCGATGAGAATCCCGCACTGATACGCCAGGCCGGGCATCAGTCCGCGCACGGCATCGGGCGCCAGCTCGTTGAGGTGCACGGGGATGATTCCCCACGCTCCCTGCACGCCCATCTGCATCACGAATGCGGCCGCGGCCAGCACGGCCACCGAGGCTCCGAAGGCCCACAAAGGCATGATGAGCAGCGACACCGCGAGTGCGGCAATCATGCTGTAGCGCCGCCCGATGTGCTGCGACAGTTGCCCGAAGATGATCGCCCCGACCACCGCGCCAATGTTGTAGAGGATGGCGATCCACGGAACGATCGTGGCCCGGACGTGGTGCTCCTTCAGGAAATCGGGGTAGAGATCCTGCGTGCCGTGCGAGAGAAACATCATGAAAGTCATCAGCAGCACGAGGTAGGCGAACCCTTTCGCATGCCCGCGGATGGCGGTGAGCATCTCCCCGAAGCTGCCGGCTCGATGTTCGCGCCATGCTTCCGACTCCGGCACCTTGCTGCGGATGTACAGCGCGAGGAACGCGGGAAGCGCGCCGAGCCAGAACATCCAGCGCCATCCAAGCGACGGCAGGACGGCGCGCGTGGCGATCGCGGCGAGCAGGTAACCGACCGAATAGCCGCTCTGCAGGATGCCCGACAGGACGCCACGCCATTTTCGCGGAGCCTGCTCCAGAGCCAGCGATGCGCCAACGCCCCACTCCCCGCCCATGCCGATGCCGAAGAGCGCGCGCAGCACCAGAAACTGCAGGTACGTGTGCGAGAACCCCGACAGCAATTCGATGATGGAGAAATAAATCACGTTGGCCATCAGCGGCGCGCGCCTGCCGTAGCGGTCGGCGAGCATGCCGAAGATCACCGCGCCGACCGGCCGGAACATCAGCGTGGCCGTTAATGTGTTGACGATGTAGAGCTTGGAAACATGGAACTGCGCCGCGAGCGTGTCGAGGAGAAAGACCACGACGAAGAAATCGAAGGCGTCGAGCGTCCAGCCGAGGAATCCGGCGAGAACGGCGTGTCGCGAAGCGCTTTTCATGCGACGCTCGATTGTAAACGACGGCCGCGCGACTACAATCGGTGATTGCTGGGTACGAACAGTCATGAGTGTCTCGCTGCAGGGAAGCCTCGACTCGTTCAAGCTTCCCGACGTCCTCAATTTTCTGAACGCGTCCCGGAAAACGGGGATGTTGACGCTCACCCTCGCGGACCGCGAGGCCTACGTTTTCTTTCGCGCCGGCGCGGTGGTCTACGCCGCAGCGAATCAGGAATCGCTGCGCCTCGGGCCGATCCTGGTGCGGAAAAAGAAAATCAGCAGCACGCAGGCCGCCGAGATCGACGACCTGATGCTCCGTTCCGGGGGCCGGTTCGGCGATATCGCCCTGCAGAACGGCGTTGTCGATCAGGCGCAGCTCGATGATTTCCTGAAGATCCAGGTTTCAGAAGTCCTCTATGACGCGTTCGTCTGGAAGGGGGGCGACTTCGGGTTCTTCGACGGCATCGACCTTCCGTCGAACGCGGTGACCATCTCCATCGATCTGGCGAATCTGATCATGGAAGGGGCGCGGCGCATCAATGAATGGGAGGAGTGCCTCCGCCTGCTGCCCGACAGCAACGTGGTCTTTCGCGTGGTCAGCAATCCGGAGTCGGAAAAGATCACCCTGTCGCTCGACGAATGGAAGGTCCTCTTCCTGATCAACGGCCAGCGCACGCTGGAAGATCTCTGCCGCGACACCGACACCGACGCGTTTCAGGTCTACCGGCTCGTCTACGGGCTTCATGCGAACAAGCTGATCGAGCCGGCGTCGCCGCACAGCGAAGAGACCGACGGCATGACCGGACCGGTGGGCCGCGTCGACGACGACACCCTCCGCCAATCGGAGCTCAGCTACAGCGGCGATTCAACCGTTCGCGAAACCGGCGACGATACCAGCCTGCTGATCTCCGACGAGGCGACGCTTTCGTACAACGACGTGGTGAAGAAGACCGTCGCGCAGATCACCATCGTCAACGGCGAGAACGCCGGCGTCATCATTCCGCTGCTCGACAGCGAATATCTGATCGGCCGCCAGCAGGAAAACCAGATCAAGCTGAGCGACCTCGGCGTGTCCGCACGTCACGCGCGCATCTTTCGCGGCCCGGAAGGCTACGCGATCGAAGATCTGAAGAGCCGCAACGGAACGTGGGTCAACGCCACGCGCGCCTTCCACTCCATCCTGCGGAATGGCGATCAGATCCGCGTCGGCGCAACCGATCTGCGATACGAAGTGCTCTTCGACGCCGCCGCGGCGCCTCCGGCGGAGAAGGCGGTCAGGGCGCGCTGATGCGCGACAATCCTTTGAGGTACGGCCGCAGCGCCGTGGGAATGGCCACCGAACCGTCGTCCTCCTGAAAATTCTCCAGGATGGCCACCAGCGTCCGCCCGACCGGCAGCCCGGAGCTGTTGAGGGTGTGCACGAATCCGGTCTTC
>JBGPFD010000204.1:0-6260 GCA_041483175.1 Thermoanaerobaculia bacterium
CGTTGGCGATGCGGGACATCGTCGAGGAGCGGCAACGAAGCAGACGGCCCGTCGCCGCCCGCAACCCTCCGGGCTGGGTATCTCTGACTCACCACACTAGGGAACCTCTGCACAAGTGCACCCCTCCGGGTGCAGGGGCGGGCGTCCCCGCCGCCCGGCGGGCGCGGACGCCCGCCGCTACACGACGCGGTTGTACAGAGGTTCCCTAGCCTGCAAGTTGCTATTCTTCCTGCCGATGGGAGGTACGCCATCGCAGTCCTGGAACAGGAAACCGATAAACAAGACGTGTCGCACGAGGAACTGATCCGGCTTTTTTCCGTGCTTTCGCACGATCTGAGGTCGCCGATCTTCGCGATCGATGGCTTCAGCGATCTGCTGCTCGGCGACTACGCGGACAAGCTCGACGAAGAGGGGCGGGATTTCCTCCGCCGCATCCGATCGAGCGTCCAGCAGATGAAGAGTGTGCTCGAGGGGATGTCGCAGATCATTAAGCTCCTCTCGCGGCCGACGAGCAAACGTCCGACGCCGCTTCGCGAGATCTTCGAAGAGGTCATACTCAAGTACAACCACCTTATCGATGAAGGTGGCGTGCATGTCGACATTCCGGCCGACTTGCCGACGGTCCCCATCGATCCGGAAAAGATGCGCGAGGCAATCAGCGCCCTGATCTCCAACGCTCTTTCTTTCAACGATCGCCCCAAAGGCGAGCGGACCATCAGCGTCGAGTGCAGCATCGCTTCGAGCGAATGCCGCATCTGCGTGCGCGACAACGGAATGGGGATTGATTCCCGCTACACGAACCAGATCTTCGACCCTGGCCTGAAGCTCGACAAATCGCGCGGCGGCGGCCCGGGATACGGACTCTATCTGGCCAGGCGCGTCGCCGAAGAACACGGCGGAACGATCAGGGTCACCTCGCAGCCATCCGAGGGAAGCACCTTCTGCCTGAACATCCCGACGTAGGGCGCATCACCAGCCCGCTTCTTCGCCAGCGGGTCCTTCCGGTCCGGCGAGCAGTTCCTCCGGCAGCGGATCCTCCCCCGGCAGGGCGATGATCCGGATCAACACCATCCGATCCTTGGCCACGTCGACACCGAGCGCTTGCGCAGCCGCCCGCGAGAGATCGATGACAAATTTCTTCCCGTACGGCCCGCGGTCGTTGACGCGCAGCCGGATCTTTTTGCCGGTGGCGCGAGACTTCACCTCCACCCAGCAACCGAGCGGCAGGGTCAGGTGCGCCGCCGAATGCCGCTCGTTCCGGTAAATCTCGCCATTCGCCGTCAGCGTTCCGTCGAGCGAGGCCGAGTAGTAGCTGGCCAATCCCGTCAGCCGGTGCTTCTGCTCGATGGCGATGTACTTCATCAGCCTCTCCCGCAGTGCATCGCGGTCGAATTCTTTTTTTGTCCTCCCCGTCGTCTCGGGCGGCGTCGTATAGCCGTCCTCGCAGATTGAAACTTGCGCCCACGCCGGAGCTGCGGCCAGGAAGGCCACGGCGAAAACTCGGATCAGGCGGCGTTTCGTGAACATGGTCGCATTATGGCGTACTCAACCGTCGCGCCAAATCAGCAACGTCGCTGAGCGTCTAAGTCATTCTGCATTAATAGTTTCAGTCTTCCCAAACTGGTCCTCGCCTTGCACAAATAATCCCGAAGGGAAGCGGGCATGAACGAGGTGAAGACGAGCAGGCCATTCCAGGAGCGGTTTCTCGACGGATTCGACCGCCAGTTAGGGCGCGAGGTGCAGAAGGTCAAGCCGAAACGGTCGCACTCGCTTCGCAAAAAGTACACAACATGGGCGCTGGGCGCCGGTCTCGCACTCGGCGGCGGCCTCAGCATTCCGGTGACCGGACACATGCACCAGTACTCGAAGGCGGCAACACTCGCGGCCGCGGAGGCGACCGCACAGCGGATTGCCAGTCAGGTAGCCGGAGGAGTTCAGGGTGTGGTGAATACCGTCGCCGAATCGGCGGCGCAAGCGCCGGCGCACATCGGGACGGCGATGGCCGAGGTGCCGCAGGAGGTCGCGCAGATCGCCGAGAAGGCAAGAGAAAGCTTCTTCAATCGCGAAGTGCCGTTCGGCTCGATCATCTACAACGAGGCGAAAAAGAACAGCCTCCCGCCGGAGCTGGTCGCCGCTGTCGCGCACACGGAATCGAGATTCATTCCGACCGCGCGCTCACAGTCGGGAGCGGTCGGCCTGATGCAACTCGTCCCTCGAACGGGGCGGTGGCTCGGCGCGAGAGATCTCAAGAATCCGGCCGAAAACATCATGGCGGGCGCGAAGTACCTCAAATACCTGAGCAATCGCTTCGGCGGAAATCAGGAGAAGGCCATCGCCGCCTACAACGCAGGAGAAGGGAACGTCCGCCGCTTCAACGGCATCCCTCCGTTTCGCGAGACGCGTGATTACGTGCAGCGCGTGCGCAATTTCCAGCGCGATCTGGAGCAGCGGCTCGTCGGACAGGTGGCGGATCCGCAGGGAACCGCGCCGGCATTGTGATTCAATAGCCGCGTGACTGGCCGCCGTCTGATCATCGGAGCCATCGCCATGGGCGCCCTGCTGCCTATCGCACTCTTCTTTCTTCTCGACCTGCAGACGCTGTCGCAGTTCTTCACCATCGCCGCGTCGACCCTGCTGGCGTGGGGAGGCGCGGACCTGCTGGCGAGCATTCTCGAACGGCCGCGTCTGGACGATCGCAGCCCCGGTCGTGCAATCCGCGAAGATTGGGATCGACGACACAAAGAATCATGAATTCTTGATCAAAACCAGTCGTTCATCTTCTGCCGAAGCTTACGATCAACGCTTGGTGGCGCGCAGAAAGCGTCCGATCCGTTCGATGCCGGTACCGATGGTGGCCGTCGACGCGGCGAACGAAATGCGCACGAACCCTTCCCCGGCGCTGCCGAACGCGACGCCCGGAATCACCAGCACGCTCTCGTCGGTAGCGAGACTCCTGGCAAGAGAGAGTGTGTCGCTGGTGGGAACCGGCACGAAGGCGTAGAACGCGCCGGCGGGCGGCGGAATCTTCGCCTCCAGTTCATGCTCGATCGAGTAGAGCGCCGCCTCGCGCTGGTCGCGAAATTGCGCGCGCACGCTCGCCAGCCACGCGGTGTTCCACTCGGCACTGTCGAGAATCATTTCCGCCAGTTGCTGCGAAAACGCCGACGCGCAGGTTGCGATGTACTGGTGCGCCGTCACGATCGGCTTTATGACCTCGTCGCGCGCAAGGATCCATCCCAGACGCAATCCGGTCATGGAATGACTCTTCGACATTCCGTTGACCACGATGACGTTGCGCCCCATGCCGCGCATCGACGGCGGCGGCGCATCGAACCAGATTTCGCTGTAAATCTCGTCGCTGACGACCAGCGGGCCCGCCGCCGCGATCGCCTGCAGCGCGCGGCGATCAACCACCGATCCGAGGGGATTCGAGGGCGAGTTGACGACGATCAGCTTTGTCCGTTTGCCGATCTTCTTCAGCAGCGCGTCGGGGTCGAGCGTCCAATCGGGCGGATCGAGCTCGTATGGCACCGGCACGCCACCGGCGAGCTTCGCCAGCGTCGGATAGGAGACAAATCCGGGATTCGGTACGAGCACTTCGTCGCCGTCGTCGACATAAGCCTGAAAAATCGCATAGAGCGCTTCCTGCGTTCCGGCGGTGACGCAGATTTCGGTTTTCGGATCGAAATCGATTTGCGCGCACAGCTTTTTTCGAAGCGACAGCATTCCCGCGTTCGGCGTGTAGTGCCACGATCCGCTGGCGGCAGCGCGTGTGGCCATGGCGCGCAGCGTCGCGTCGGGCTCGACGTTCGGCTCGCCGATGCCGAGGTTCAATGATTGTGACGTCGCAAGGGCGTTGATCTGGCGGATCAACGAGATTCCAACGCCGTCGATACGCTTTGCCGGTCCCATAAGGCACTCGGCACTCGGCACTATCGGAGCGCTTCTTCGAGCGCCGTCGCCGAATCCGTTTTCTCGTCGCGGTACTTGACGATGATCGGCGTGGCGATCCCCAGGTGATGTTCCTCGGCAAATGCGCCCTTCATCGGCCGGGCGCCGGGGACCACGACCGCGCCAAACGGAATCTCCAGCGGTCGCTCCGCGGTCCGGCGGTAGATCTGGCCGCGCACGATGTCGTACACGGGCATCGATGCGGTGAGCACCACGCCGGCTCCGATCACGGCGCGTCCGCGCACGATCGTCCCCTCGTACAGGCCGCAGTTCCCGCCGACGACGACATCGTCCTCGATGATCACCGGAAGATGTCCGACCGGCTCCAGGACGCCGCCGATCTGCGCTCCGGCGCTGAGGTGCACGCGTTTGCCGATCTGCGCACATGATCCGACCAGCGCATGCGAATCGATCATGGTGTCTTCGTCGACGTAGGCGCCGATGTTCACGTAGGCCGGCGGCATCATCACCACGCCTTTTGCGATGTAGGCACCGCGCCGCACCGACGAGCCACCGGGAACGATGCGCACCCCTTCCTGCACTTTGAAGCGCCGCACCGGAATCGTGTCTTTGTCGACGAACGAAAGCGATCCCGAGGCGAACTCCGCCAGCACGCCGAATTTGAACGCCGCCAGAATCCCTTCCTTAACCCACGGCTGCACCGTCCAGACGCCGTCCGCATCGCGAACCGCGGCGCGCACGGTCCCGTGTTCCAGCTCGGTCAAAAAGAGGCCGATCACCTTGACCGCCTCCATGCGGTCGGTGGCGGTCTTCAACGCCGACAGACGTTCTTCGATCGTTACCATCTACGCCACCCTCGCAGCGGCCGCGTTCAGGCCGCACTCGCGCAAAATCGCTTCGAGCTTCTTGCGATTCGCGTCACCGATCGGCGCCAGCGGCGACCGGACCGTGTCGTTCGGAATGATGCCCATCATTTTCATCGCCGCCTTCACCGGGATGGGATTCGATTCGATGAAGTTGCCGGTCATCAGCGGCAGAATGCGATTGTGCACGATGCGGGCCGCGGCGAAGTCGCCCTTCAACGCGGCGTCCGTCATCTGGCGCATCAACCGCGGGATCTCGTTCGCCGCTACGGAGATGATGCCGTCGCCTCCCGCAGCAACCAGCGGCACCGTCCAGGCGTCGTCGCCGCTCAGGACCAGAAACCCTTCGGGCCGGTCGCGCAGGATGGTCAGGATCTGTTCCATGTTCCCCGACGCCTCCTTGACGCCGATGATGTTCGGAACCTCGCGTGCGATCTGCAGCGTCGTCGCGGCGGTCATGTTGATTCCCGTCCGCCCCGGGACGTTGTACATGATCATCGGGAACCCGCTGCGTTTCTTCTCGATGGCCTCGGCCTGCAGTCCAAAATGGCGGCGCAGGCCGTCGGGAGTCGGCTTGTTGTAGTACGGAGTGATCGTCAGCACGCCGTCAGCGCCGAGGTCGATGGCCAGCTCGCCCAGCTCGATGGCGCGCTGCGTGGAGTTGCTTCCCGCTCCGGCGAGAACAGGCACGCGCCCTTTTGCGCCGCGCACGGCGATCTCCACCACGCGCCGATGTTCGTCGTGCGCCAGCGTCGGATTCTCCCCCGTCGTGCCGCACGGCACGAGGAAGTTGACCCCCTCGGAAATCTGCCAGTCGACGAGCCGCTCCAGGGCCGCCTCATCGAGCGACCCGTCTCTCCGGAACGGCGTGACCAGTGCGACGCCGACGCCACGGAATCTCGAGCTGCTGTTCATTGCGAGCCTCCCGCAAAAGCTAACCGCTAACAGCTAACCGCTAACCGTGTTAACACGTAGCGTCGGCTCTTAGCCGGCGTGAGCCGCCTGAGAGGCGGCTCTACGGTTAACCTCGGTTAGCTGTTAGCGGTTAGCTGTGAGCTCCGTTAGCAGCTCATCAAACGATATCAGTCCCTTCCTCCCGCGAACCAGTTCCGCGGCGAGCACGGCTCCACGCGCGAATCCTTCCCGTCCTCGTGCGCGATGCGAGATCTCGATCAGATCGTCTGGCGAGTCGAAGAATAGCGTGTGCAGGCCGAACTCGCTGCCGACGCGCGAGGAGGCCGTCGGCGGATCGAGTGTGCCGCCGCTTCCGTTCCTCACCTCGTCCGCGATGCGCTTCGCCGTCCCGCTGGGGACGTCTTTTTTCTGCGCATGGTGCCGCTCATCGATTCCGGCCGCGTATTGCGGAAATCGGGCGAACAACTCCCCGGCGCGCCGCGCCAGCGCGAACACGACGTTGGCGCCGGGCGAAAAATTTGCGGCGTAGACACAGCCGATCCCCGCGTGGTCGATGCGTTTCCGAACCTC
>JBGPFD010000205.1:0-6254 GCA_041483175.1 Thermoanaerobaculia bacterium
ATGTTCCCACGCTAACAATCGTCATGGGGGGGGTACGCATCGTGGCCTAGAACCGCGACGCCGACGATATGGCCCTAGAATTGGTGTAGCAGCAATCCGACGTAGCGCCGGCTCTTAGCGGGCGCACGGAGCCGGCTGAGAGCCGGCTCTACGTAAAGAACCTCGTCGTCTCCCGCGGCGAGATCGTGGCCATCATCGGCGTCGCCGGCAACGGGCAGTCGGAGCTCGCCGTCATGTTGCGCGATACGCTTCCGCGCGCGACCACCGCGCATATTCCCGAGGACCGCGCTCGCTACGGGCTGATCGCCGAGATGAGCATCGCCGAGAATATTGGCCTGTTGTCCGGACCTCGCGGCGCGAGCGCCCGCGCACAGCGCCTGATCGCCGCGTACAACATCCGTGCGGAATCGCCGCGGCAGCGCGCCGGATCTCTCTCCGGAGGCAACCAGCAGAAAGTTCTCCTGGCTCGCGAGCTCGATCGTAATCCTGAGGTCATCGTCGCCGCCGAGCCGACGCGCGGCCTCGATGTGGAGGCGACGCGATTCGTGCACCAGCAACTCCGCGCCGCCGCCGATCGCGGCACGGCGATCCTGCTGATGACGTCCGATCTCGACGAGGCCTTCGCCCTCGCCGGCGCGCTGCACGTGATCTACCGCGGAACGCTGTCGGAACGTCTCAACCCCACGGACGCCGCGGCGCGCGCCGGCCGCCTGATGGCGGGGCTGGAGTGAGGCAGGCGCTCGTCGGAGCGGCGGCCGCGGCGGGAGCCATCGCCTTTCTCGCCCTCACTGGAATCGCCTTCGGGCATCCACCGATCGAGCTGCTGCGGACGCTGATCATCGGCTCGATCGGATCGCCATTCGCCCTGCAGGGGACGATCGTGAAGTCGGTGCCGCTGCTGCTGACCGGCTTGAGCGTAGCGGTCGCGTTCCGCGCCGGAGTGTGGAACATCGGCGCCGAGGGACAGTTCATCGTCGGCGCGCTGGCGGCGTTCGCCGCGGCGCGATTCGGGGGCATCGCCGCCGTTCTGGCGTCGATGATCGCCGGCGCGCTCTGGGCATCGATCGCCTCGATGCTCCGTTTCTGGCGCAACGCTCCCGAAGTGCTGACCACGATCCTGCTCAATTTCGTCGGAGTCCATCTCCTCGGATACGCGGTGAATGGCCCGCTGCAGGAGCGCAGCGGCCAGTATCCGCAGTCCGACGCGATTCCTGTGCAGGCGCTCCTGCGGCCGCTCGGGACAACTGGCGTGCACGCGGGAATGGTCATCGCGCTCGCCGTCTGCGCCGCACTCTGGTTTCTGCTCGGTCGCACGGCCGAGGGTCTCCGCCTTCGCGCCACCGGCTTCAATCCGGGCGCCGCGGAGTGGGCGGGCGTGAACGTGAACGCGCAGATTGCACGGGCCATGGCCATCTCCGGAGCGGTCGCCGGGCTCGCGGGAGGAATCGAGCTCCTCGGCGTCACGCATCGTCTGTTCGAGCGTTTCGCCGCCGGCTACGGCTACTCCGGAATCGCCGTGGCCTTGCTGGCACAGTTGCATCCGATCGGCACGCTGCTCTCCGCTCTTTTTTTTGGCGCGTTGCAGACCGGAGCCGGGGAGCTGCAGCGAACGTCGAACATCTCCGCCGCTGTGGCGACGTTCGGCCAGGCAGTGGTCATTCTCGCCCTGATCGGATTGTCATCCCGATCGGAGCGAGGGATCCCCCTGCGTCAGTTCCTGAGGCGGATTCTTCGCCGTCTGCGCGGCTCAGAATGACAATGTACGGAATTGATTTCCTCATCCTGGCTATCACGGCGTCAACGCCGCTTCTGCTGGCGGTCGAAGGAGAAGTCATTATGCAGCGGAGCGGCATCATCAATCTCGGCATCGAGGGAATGATGCTCGCCGCCGCGATGAGCTCCGTGATCGCCGCGCAAAGGACGAACAGTCTCGCCCTCGGATTCGCGGGCGGAATCGCCGGCGCCGCGGCCATGGCCGCGCTGTTCGGATTCTTCGCCATCGCCTTGCGCGCCGACCAGATCGTCACCGGCACGGCCATCGATCTGCTGGCTCTGGGATGGACGGGATTCGTCTATCGGGAGTTGCAGCAGACGTCCACCTTCGCGCGTGCGGTGCAGCCCGGCGGAAGCAGCGTGGTAGTGCCCCTCGCGTGGATCGTCGTTCCGATGCTTCTTGGATTCCTGCTGTGGCACACGATGTTCGGATTGCGCCTTCGCGGCTGTGGCGAGAACCCGCAGGCGGTGGCGGCGACCGGCGTTTCTGTCGCGGCGCATCGCTGGGCCGCGCTCGGCATCGAGACGCTGCTCGCCGGCATCGGAGGCGCGCATCTCGCCCTCGCGCTGTCGAGCGGATTCGCCGAGAACATGACCGCCGGCCGCGGCTTCATCGCGCTGTCGATCGTGATCTTTGGCCGCTGGAAGATGAAGGGCGCCCTGCTCGGAACGGCCATCTTCGGAATCGCGGCCGCCGGCCAGTACGCGCTGCAGGCCGGCGGCCGCGGGCTACCGTTCCATCTCCTGCTGGCGATCCCCTATGTGGTGACGCTGCTGATCCTCTGCGGCATCACCGGCCGCGTCCGCGCTCCGGAGGCGCTGGGGCGGGGTTATTAACTGCTGCAGAAAGAAGATGGGATCTTGTCCCGACGCGTCTTGTTCCGCCACATGACGGAACACAACATCGACCCTCCGATCGTTATCGAAGGGTCGATGTTCCCTCGACAAGCCGATCAGTTCGCTGAGGCGATATCGAAGGTGATCATGAAGCCGTTCGTTCCTTTGTACTCGAACTGCTTGTCACCGGCGCGATAAGCTTCGACGGTGTTCGGCATCAGCACGAAGCCGTCGTTGTGCTGCGCGCCCCAATACTTCAGGTTCTTGATCACCACTGCGTCGTTGGTCATGCCCTTGAACTTTTTCAGCGCAACCTCGCCGGCTTTGCCGCCGTCGAGCTTGGCCACCGCGGTCGTCTTTTCGTTGACCCAGCTCATCGGCTGATCGGGCGCGATCGTGAACGAGTTCCACTTCACGGGATAGAGCCCGCCGAGCACGGCGACGATGCCGTCGCGCTGCGCTTTGGTCACCGACGGGTCGAACGTCAGCACGGCCCAGTCCATCTGGCCCTTGGAGAAATCGCCGCCGAGGTCTCCAGCAACCCAGAACTTCGCGCCGTCGAGCTTCGTCGTTCCGTACATTCCGTGGTTCACATGGAACGCGTTATTGAACTTGCAGTAGTGCGCCGACCCGTGCCCTTCGTGACCTTCTGCAGTACCGCTGTGAGCGGCCGGCTCGGGATTGAAGTAGCACTGGCAGAACATCGGACAGCTGCACGCCTCGATGATCGATGCGTTCATGGACCATTTCGGCTGCGCTGTCTTGTTCGTGGCTGCTGCTCCGATGAACAGAAGCCCGACGAGCGCAATGAGGGAGATCGGGAGCATGGATCTGCGTAGACGAATCATTCGCGTCCTCCTTTTGAGACTCGATTGTTTGGGTTCCGAGTTCGAACAATCTAGTCCAGGGGGGGAAGAAAGACAAACATTGGGATGTGATGGCCGCCTGTTTTTGGAATGTCGCACGCAGAAGAGCGCCACCGAGTTGCGCGAGGAAGTCAGTGCCGCGACGTGCGCCGCCGCGGCGGAATCACGAAGCTGTACACCGGCGTGAGCGTGTAGCTGGCGTTCGCGCCGATCGTTCCCGCCGGCTCGACCTTCACCATCATCGCGTCGGTCGTCGGCGCCGAGACGATCGAGGGCAAATCGACACTCACGCCGTCCGTTGCTCCCGCAGCGATCGTCTTTGTTGCTACCTGCGCGCCGTTCGAAAACAGAGTCAGCTTCACCGGTGTGTCCGTGATGGTCATAGTCACCGCGACCGTCCCGGGGACCGCGGCCGTGAATTTATAGAAATCGACGTCGGTCGCCGAGCAGAGCCTCGCCCCGATGGCGATCCCGCTCGCCAGCGGTCCGAACGCCGTCGCCTCGGTGTCGTTCGGCTCGTAGATGTCGGTGCAGATCGGGCCGAGCGCCGCGTTTTTCGAAACAAGAACGTATCGCTGCGTTGGACCGGTGGCGACGTTCGTCCCGGTGAGAATGACGTCATAGCGACCCGGCGGCGCGTTGGAAATCTCGATCTCTTCCACATTGTCGGTGTTGTTCACACCGTGCGTAGCATTCGCGGTCGGATTGCCCGGATCGAGCACGTATGGCAGCACCGTCCCGCCCGGACCGATGACCTTCACATCGAGATCGTTGACCAGGGTCTTACTCGCCAGTTCATCGGGAGAAAGGAGCACTTCCGGATCGGCCCACCCGAGAACGATCCGCACGTTCAGCGGAGCCGAAAGCGCGAAGGGAATATCGATCCGCTGCCCCTGCGAGATGTCGCCGTCGCGCACGTGCGATCCACTGTTGTTGTCGGCGATGATCAGATCGACCGATGCCTTCGCGTCGACCAGGCCGAATCCGTAGGTGTAATCCGGACCGGGATTGCCGAGGTCGTCCGCGCCGGCGATCAGCAAAGTCTTAAGGATCTGCGGCGTCGGATTGTGCCCGGCGAACGTCCTGCGCCACTGTTCGGTGAGGAGCGCGCACATTCCCGTGACCACCGGCGAGGACATTGAGGTCCCGGACAAGATCCCGTAATTGTTGTTCGAGATGGTCGAGTACTGGCTGACCCCCATGGCCACGACATCCGGTTTGACGCGTCCGTCCGCCGTCGGACCGCGAGAGCTGAAGCTGGCAATGACGCCGGACTGATTGACTGCGCCGACCGCGACCACATCTTTCGTGCTGGAGAACACGCCCATCGTCGAGAACGGCCCGTACGTCGGATGCTGCATCGTCTCGCAGTGAGTCAAGAGAGGCGTCGAGCAGAAGGGCGTTGGACAATCGGCTCCACTCCCGTCTTTCGAGTAACAGAATGTCTCGCCCTTGATCAGGTTCCCGTTGTTATCGGCGTGGCCGTGCTCCGAGAAGTTCACCGCATCGAGGTGAGGACGTCCGCTCGTGCCATCGTTTCCTGCCGAGTGGACGAACAGCACCGGACCGGTGCGAGCGATTTTGTCGTAGGGCGCGGAGTAGAAACCGTCGTAGCCGCCGAAGAACTCGATCGCGTCGTACCAGACCAGATTGCCCGGCGCCGTGCCGTCGCCCTGCCAGCCGAGCTGAAACCCCCACGAATTGTTGTCGGCAACGATCTCCAGCGGCGGCAGCAGGTTCTGCTTGTCGGTCATCAGCGTGTCGCTGGTGGCGCTGAATTCGTGCAGCGCCGCCGCGGGAGCCATGCCCTTGGCCAGCGGATCGAGACCGGCGGCGATCATCGTTCCGGCGACGTGCGTTGCATGCCCCACATCGCTGGTAGCCGTTCCGAAATCGACGTCGACCGTCAGTCTTCCCTGAAATTCGGGATGTGTCACATCGGCTGCGGAAAGCTCGAATTCCGAGAGCACCACGCCCTGCCCGCTGAGGCCATACGGCGCGCTGTACAGCGGGGTGACATTCGAGAGGAGCGCCGCATCGGAATTGTGCACGGCGGGACGCAGCGGCGGACCGTAAATGCCGAACACGCGCTCGTTGGAAGCGAGCGTCTCCAGCGCTGTCGATGGAATCAACGCCACGAGCCGATGCGGCGAGTCGAAATCGACCGACAGCGGCCTGTCGATGGTTCCGCCGGCGTCCTCGACGGCTGCTCGCGCGTCGTCGAACGAAACATCATCATGAAAAATGAGTCGCACGTGAGCAAGAGCCCGGCCAGCCGCCGCTTCGCGATAGGCCGAGGGAGCGATTTTTTTGGACGCGCCGTACGAAACGACCGCTTGAACGCGCGGATCGGACTCGATCTGATGCACATCGGCGGCCCGGACGAGATAGCGATTGTTCGGAAGGACGTGCTGAATCTCGATGCCCCGCGCCTCGAGCTCTGACTTTTCGGCCGGGCGCAAGGGGTGCTGGGTCTGCACGATGAAGTGGCGTTGCTCCGTGGGGAGCTCATCGTGCGAGCGGCCTCGGTTCTCCCCCGCAATCGCAGCGAGAGGAATGAGGATGAGCGCGAGAAAAAGTCGCGTGATTTTCATGTAGTCAGAAAGCGGACAACCAACAACTAGCCGCGCCGGCGGGCGAGGGCGCCCGCCTCCACCCACTGGTGCCCGAGGTCGGATTCGAACCGACACGGGGCTTGCGCCCCGGCAGATTTTGAGTCTGCTGCGTCTGCCATTTCGCCACTCGGGCCCGTCTCAGGACTGGGGACTGAGAACTGAG
>JBGPFD010000206.1:0-6214 GCA_041483175.1 Thermoanaerobaculia bacterium
CTTCCGTGGCTGCCGGATCGTATGCCGGCCTGGCCATGAACTTCGACCACGCAAACCATCCCACCGCCGCGAGCACGACCACGACCGCGACGGCACCGATTGCCCGGATCGGGAGCTCACGCTTCGGAGCCGCCGGCTTCGCTTTCGGTAGCACTTTCCGCGCGGCGATCGGCGCGGGTGCTGGAGCCGCACCGGCGGCCGGCTCCAGCGACGGAGGAATCAGCGGTTCTCCGCCGGTCAGCGGCGCGTCGGCGAAGATGTCGTGGGCGGAGGCGGTGGGCGGAGGGGTGAATGGAGCCTCGAACGCCGCCGCACCACCCTCGGCGGGTACTTCGGTGAGACGGCCGAGGTAGTCCTTCACGGTCGGATTTCGCGGATCGAGTTGCTGCGCCTGGGTGAATTTTTCGCCCGCTGTTTTCCGATCGCCGCGATCGAACGCCTGCACGCCGGTGGCGATGATCTCCTCCAGATTCTGTTCGACCAACTGGCGGCGTGCCTTGGCCTTTTCAATTCGCTCGGACGCCTGTTCGTTCGTGACGTCGATTAGAAAAACGCGCGACCAGAGATCGATGGCCTGCGGATTGTCACCCGCCGCGAACGCGCGGTCGCCCTCGGCCAGATACTCCTGCACTTTCTTCTGATCGTCAGGGCTGGTCTCGATCGAGGCAGTGGCAAAGTCGAATTCGGCGGCCGTTCCGGGAATGAGTGTCGGTTCGACCGGCGTGGCTGGAGGCGGTCCATCGAACGAGAATCCCCCGCCGAAGGGTGACTGCGACGGCGGCGGAGTGTCGAATGAAAACGCTCCGGGGGGAGTTTTCGGCGGCTCCGGTTTCGACTGCTTCGGTGCCGTGGAGTCGAAAGCGTATCCCGCGGGCGGCGTGATCGGCGGGACCGTTCCCGTGTCGGTGGAGAAGGGAGAGTCGAAGGAGAACGAACCGAGAGCCGATTTCTGGGACTTTTCTTCTTCGAACGCGAAACCGAAATCGGTCGCCTTCGCCGTTCCGCGTCCGGGGGACGCCGGCGGCGTGTCGACGACGAAGGACGAGCTGGACGGCTTCTCAATCTTTCCGATGGCTTGCTCGATCCGTGCGATGGCCGTGTCGTCGCCGTCAAGCGATTTGATCTTCTCCAGGCCCGCGCGCGCGCCGGCAGCATCGCCGGAGGCGATCGCCTGCTCGGTCTTCTTGATGAACTGGTCGACGAACGGAGCAGCTTCCGCCTTCTCGCTCGCCTGCTCGTTGAGCACCCGTGCTTCTTCGTTCATCAGATCGTTCGTCAGGACCTCGGTCGTGATCTGGATGACCTTCTGGAAATCGCGCGCGGCCATCGCCGCGCGGGCTTGCGCCAGCACGTCGCCCTCGGCCTTGGTGACGAACAGTTTGTCGATGTCGATCGGCGCGGCGGGATTGCGCGCTTTCTCCAGCAGCTTTTTCGCCGGCTCGAACGTCGGATCCATCCTCAGGATCAACCCGCATCCCTGGATCGCCTCGTCGCTGCGACCCTGCTTGTACAAGGCGAGCGTCTGCTGAAACGTGGAGAGAACGCGGTCCTTGACGGCGTTCGACAGCGAGGTGTTGCCAGGGTAATTGCTCATGGGGTCAACGGACTCCCGAAGGTGGTGCGGCGATTATACTGTCTCGCCGCTTACGGATAGGAGGATGCATGGATTTCATTGCCACCAATGACGCGCCGAAGGCCATCGGCCCGTACTCGCAGGCGGTCCGAAGCGGCAGCGTCGTCTACGCCTCGGGCCAGATCGCGATCGACCCGGGCAATGGCAACCTCGTCAGCGGTGACTTTTCGTCGCAGGTGCACCGCGTGTTTGCCAATCTCCGCGCGGTGCTGCACGCCGCGGGCGGCGATTTTCGCAATGTCACGAAAACCACCGTCTATCTCACCGATCTGAGCAATTTCCAGACGCTGAACTCGATCTACGCCGAGTATTTCGGCGATCACAAGCCGGCGCGCTCGACGGTCGGCGTCGCGCAATTGCCGCGCGGCGCGGCAGTGGAGATCGACCTGATCGCGGTGGTGTAGGCTTCGCTATGCCTCTCGCTGCGGCCTCTCGCTGCGGCCGCGCGCGTGCATGTTCAGCCGCTGACGCATTCGCGTATACTCCTTCGAGATCGTCCAACGATGGAGAAATCAATGAAGCTTCGTACCCTGATCGTTTTGGCCGTCGTTTGTCTTCTTGCGCTCCCGATGATGGCGGCCGATACGCCGAGCCCGATCAAAGCCGGGAAGTGGGAAATGACTGTCCAGGCAGACATGCCCGGCATGCAGATGCCGCCACGGACCTTCACCAAGTGCATTACGAAAGAGGAAGCTGCCAAGGCCGAGAATGCCGTCCCCGAAATGCAGAAGGAGACGAACTGCAAGCTGACCGACGTCAAGGTCGACGGCAAAACGATCAGTTGGAAGATCAACTGCGAAGCGCAGCAGATGACTGGCGAAGGAAAGATCACCTACGAAGGCGACACCTACGCCGGTGAGATGCACATGAAGATGCCGCAGCAGGAGATGTCGATGAAGTACAGCGGCAAGCGCGTCGGTGACTGCGACAAGTAGGGCCGTAACGATCGATGTTTGAACTCAGGGCGGCTCCGCGAGCCGCCCTTTTTTGGTTTGTCGGGATCGCTGCCGCACTCGTGGCGTTCGTCATCTGGAACGATCCCTTGCGGTATGCGGCGCTCCGCCTGCAGCCGCTCGCCGGCGCGGCGCTGTTTCTTGCCGCGTGCACCGGATTCGGATGGATCGCCCGCGCGCCCGATCTCCTCACCTCCGCGGCTGTCGGATGCGGCATCGTCGGCGCCGCATCGTTCGTCGCCGCACTCGCGCATGTGCTGCGGCCGGCGACGTTCATCACTCTTCTCGCGGTGGGCATCGTCCTCTTTGCGATCGCAGTGTGGCGGCGGCCACCCTCGGCCGCCGCGCGGCGAGCGGGGGCGCCCGCCGCCACACTCGGCATCGCTGTTCTCGCGGTCGTGGCCGCCCTGGTGCTCCCGTTCGTCGTCGCGCCCGACGTCTCCACCGACGCGCTCGAATACCACCTGCTGGTGCCGAAGCTGACCATCGAGCAGAATGCGATTCGAGACCAGCCGCTGCTGCTCGAATCGAATTATCCGAGTCTCGCCGAGTACGACTTCATCCCCCTTCTGATCCTTGGCGACGAGCGGACGGCTAAATCGTTTCACTTCCTATGCGCCCTGCTCTTGCTGCTGGCTATTGGCCGGCTGGCGCGGCTTCTGAAGCCGGAGTCGGACGCGGTCCTCGCGGCGGCGATCTTCTTCTCCATGCCGCTGGCCGCGTTGACGGCGGGGTGGGCGTGGAACGACATGCTGTTCACGCTTTTCGTCGTCCTGTCGCTCGTGCACCTGATCGAGAAGCGTTTCCTCGCCGCGGGCGTGCTGTTCGGATTCGCCACCTGGACGAAGTACACGTTCGTGCTCGCCGGCGTCGCCGTCGCGGCCATCCTCATCCGCGGCGTGTTTCAGCGATGGTGGCGGGCGCGCGATGTGGTGCGCTTCGCGGTTCCGGTGCTGCTGATCGCTTCTATCTGGATGACGAAGAACGCGGTGCTGACGGGGAATCCCGTCTATCCATTCCTCAACGGCATCTTTCACAGTCCGTTCTGGAGCGCCGCGTCGGACCGCTACTTCCGCGCTACGCTGACGCACTACGAGATCCCGCAGTGGCATTGGTGGACATATTTCGCATTTCCCGTGCTGCTCGCGCTGAAGCCTCGGGTCATCGATGTGCAGACGGGCGTATTGCCGTTGGTTTTGTTGCCGCTCCTGTTTGTTGGTGTGCGGGCCGGCTTCAGCCGGCCGCGACCAGCCGAAGGTGGTTCTCACCCGTTGTCCGCGCTGCGAACGTACGTCCTGGCCATCGTCCTCACCTGGCTGCTCATCCGCACCGAGGCGCGTTCGTTGCTGTCTCTGTTCGCGGTGCTGAGTGCGATCTACGCGGTGGAAATCGACCGGTTGCGAGGATGGCGGGTGATCGTCGCGATCGCGGTGGCGATGAACGTCGTCATCATGTTGGTCACCACGAATGTCATCACCGATCCGGTCCGTCACTTCCTCGGATTGGAGTCGCCCGCGCAGTACATCGTGCGGATGGATCCGAAGCAGGAGGTCTATCGCTGGATCGACGCCCGCCCCGACGCCCATGCCGTGTTGCTCGTCGGACTGCACGACCCGTTCTATCTCGACAAACCGGCGCTCTTCAGCAGTTGCTGCGACACGCCGGTCGCGCAGACGGTCGATCTGCCGGCGTTGAAACGCAGCGGCGTCACGCACATCGCCTTCCGGCCGCGCGAATACGAGCGCGAGAATGCCGCGGGACTCTACTCGTGGACGGCCATGGAGAGGGCGCGATTCGAAGCGTTCTTACGCGACCGCTGCCGGCTGGCGGCTCGAGTCGGTGACGTTCTGCTGTTTCAACTGATGTGACGCGTACCAGAGCTGCGCGACCATCAGCAGCATTCCGAGATCGCGCAGAATCACGAACCGCATGTCGGCGATCCGCTCGGCCGTCGTCTTGCCGGCGGCGCTGAGGTCGAAGCAGCCGCAGTCGATCGCGTTTCCACGCGCCAGATTGATGGAGATCGACGCGATGAAGACGAGCAGCATGGCGGCGATGATCGTCCGCGCGGTTCCCTTCCAGATGCCGAGCACGAGCGCGAGGCCGCACAGCAGTTCGATCCACGGCATGATCAGCGCCATCGGGTTGATCAGTGCCCATGGAATGAGCTTGTAGTTGTAGATCATGTGCGCGAACGACGGCGGATCGACGATCTTCGGCAACGGGGCAATGATGAAAATGAGGCCGAGAGCGATCTGCACGCGGACGGTGAGCCAGGGGTGGACCAGGATTTGGCGAATACTCATGGCTCGAGAGAGACGGAATGCAGAACGCAGAATGCAGAACGCAGAATGAAGAAAGCTGCGTTCTCTTTTCTCATTTCTTCATTCTGCGTTCTGCGTTCTGCGTTCATAGTTTCTATGGAGCACTGCCGCGATGCACCGCTCCGCCATGCTGTTCCCAGTCTGGGAAGCCGTCCTTGTACACGTACATGTTGTTGAACTGGATGCCCCAGAGCTTTTCCGCCAGCATGTGCGAGTCTTCGCAGTCGCCGCCAGAGCAGTAGGCGACGATCGGCTTCTCCTGCTCGCGTGGATCGCCGCGTTCGGCAAACAGCTTGTTCACCCTCTCGTCGATGTCCGACTCCCAGACGGAAAACGGGCGCGCGCCGGCGATGTGACCCTCTTCGTACACCGAGGTGCGGCGCGCGTCGAGAAAGAGCGCACCTTTCGAATGCAACCAGGCGACGTCGGCGTAGTGAATCTCGACGTACGGTTTAGCGGGATGGGGTTTGAAGCGGTCGAGGGGTTGTCGGTTGTCGGTTGCCGGTTGCCGGGCAACGGTCGTGGAGGCGGTGCTCTGTGTA
Organism: Thermoanaerobaculia bacterium; assembly: GCA_041483175.1. Taxonomy (GTDB): domain Bacteria; phylum Acidobacteriota; class Thermoanaerobaculia; order Gp7-AA8; family Gp7-AA8; genus Gp7-AA10. Next base: position 5,453 of record JBGPFD010000206.1, read on the forward strand.
GGGGGCGGCGCACTCGCCGGCCCGGCGGCGGGCGGGGCGCCCGCCGCCACACTGGGCGTGGCGGGTGCCGAGTACTGGCTTACCACGACAAGCTTCCGTTCGCGCGAGGCGAAGGCGTTCGCGACCAGCGCGCAGACGACGGCGGCGACGATGAGTGTCGCTGCCTCGAGAATATGTTTTCTCCAGTTCATTCGACCGTGAGACGTCCTTTGCGCGCGGAATGTTACGGCATCAGTCGCCGCGGCGCAGGGCCTGATTATCGGCTGTGGCGGACAAGGGGAAAAGGAGGGTGAGCCCCCGGGGCATGCATCAATCCGTTGCAGGATCGATGCTTGTTTATCCTTCGCTGGCGAAACCCTTCAGCGCCTCCGCCTCGGTCTCGTAGACGTTGAACATCGGCAGGAGATTGGTCAGCCGGAGAGTCTTCCGCACCCGATCCTGAGGTTTCAGAAGGCGCAGCGACGCGCCGAAACGCTTCGACGTCTTGAGGCTCTGGACGAGTTCGCCGAGGCCGTTGCTGTCAATGTAATCCATGTCCGAGAGGTTCAGCAGAATCTTGCGGGTTCCCTCGTTGAGAAGCTGCTCGATGAGCTGCGGCAGCAGGTCGTCGCCGACGCCGACCGCCAGCCGGCCTTCGAAGTCAACGATCACCACGTCGCCTTTTTTCCGGGTCTCGATGTTCACGGGCGGATCATATACCGTTGTGCGGGCCGTGAATTTGGTGCTTCTCTTTCCGGATGATTTCGTGACCGAGACCCATGC
>JBGPFD010000207.1:0-6203 GCA_041483175.1 Thermoanaerobaculia bacterium
AAGGCGGCCACCGTCATCGGGCACTCCGGGCGGATGGTTCTCGGCCACGCCGGCAAACTTCCGGTCGTCGTCCTCAGCGGGCGGATGCATTTTTACGAAGGCTACGACATGTCTGAAGTGATGCACCTGTCGCGCATCGCGGGACGACTGGGCATCAAGAAGCTGATCGTCACCAACGCCGCGGGAGGGATCAACATGTCGTTCAAAGCCGGCGATCTGATGCTGATGTCCGATCACATCAACTTCATGGGCGTAAATCCACTGCGCGGACCGAACATCGATGAGCTCGGACTGCGCTTTCCTGACATGACCGAGGCGTATCCCGAGGATCTGCGGAAGATTGCCCGAGATGTTGCAGGCAAGATCGGCCTGAAGCTGCAGGAAGGCGTATACCTTGCTCTCTCCGGACCGACCTATGAGACGCCGGCCGAGATTCGCGCGTTCCGCACGCTGGGCGCCGACGCGGTCGGCATGTCGACGGTTCCCGAAGTGATCGCCATGTCGCAGATGAACATTCCCGTCCTCGGAATCTCCTGCATCACCAACATGGCCGCGGGAGTGCTCAAGCAGAAGCTTCACCACCAGGAAGTGATGGATACGGCCGCCCGGGTCCAGAAGCAGTTCACCGCGCTCGTGCTTGGGGTGCTCGAGCGATTCGCGGAGAGTTGATGCGCCGTTTCACCGTCGCCCTGATCGTTTTCATTGCCCTGCCTGTCCACGCGGGCGAACTGCAGCGTGCCGCCGCCGACGTCAAATCGCTGGCCGCCGCGCCGCTGCACTGGCGCGCGCCGCAGTGGAAGCGTTTCGGCGAAGGAGTGGCGCTGGTCCTCGCTGTCGGCGCGGCCGACAAGCCGATCGAAGACGCCTTTCAGCGGAACCGCTCCAGCGCAACGAACTCGTTCGCCAAAACGATCACCCCCTGGGGTGCGCACCGCGCGCTCGAGGTATCCGCGGTGATGATCGGCGCCGGATACTTCATGCACGACCAGAATCTCCTCGGCGCTGGACGCGATTCGCTCGAGGCGCAGCTCTGGGCGGCGGGCATCGTCACGCCGATCATCAAACGCGCCGCCGGGCGCGCGCGTCCAAACGCCGAAGCTGGAACGTACACCTTCCATCCGGGAAGATCCGACAGCCAGAGCTTCCCATCGGGTCATGCGACGAACGCTTTCGCCGCGGCGACGGCCATCGCCGGCCACTACGACAACTGGATCGTTCCGACGATCGTCTACACCATTGCCACGAGCGTGGCCGCGTCGCGCCTGAACGACCACGTGCACTGGCCGTCGGATGTGGTCGCCGGCGCGCTGATCGGGCGGGCGGTGGCGAAGGGGATCGTCTTCCGGCACAAGCAGGTACGGATCACCCCGGTCGTCACGCCGCAAGGTGCCGGTCTGATGATCGATTTCGACCTTCGCGAATTTTTTTCGCGGCGTGTCGATCCGCAAGTCGATCCGCAACATGTGCGCCTCGTCTCGTCGAGGTGACGCCGATGTCCATCGGTCACTGCCGCTCCCCCGGCGCATGTTCGACATAGCGCACCACGGTGACGTCGGAGACCGCAATGAGGCAGCCGCCGGAGATCATCGTCTCCAGCGCGGTGATCATCTTGTTGATCTTTTCCTCCTCGTCGATGATGGCGATCATGATCGGGTCGTCGCTGGAGAGCGCCAGCGTCTTGTGGCGATGGATGCGCTTGTGTGCGCCGTATCCGCTGATGCCGCGGTAGACCGTGGCGCCGGCGAGGTCCAGCTGCGCGGCGCGTTTGACGATCGCCTCGTACAGCGGTTCCCCTTCCCACTTGTCGTCTTCGCCGATGTGCACGCGCAGCATTTTCGCTTTGCCGATCAGTCGCATGAGCTCTCCTTTGCCCGACGGTGCCGGAGCCTTCTCGCCGGTGGCAAATTTCACGATCGTGGTGTCCTGTACTTCGACCAGCCCCTTTTCGACGATGTCATAGACGTCCGGCAGCACGCGGTCGATCGCTTCCGGTGTGTCGACGATCTCGATCCGCACCGGGAGGGAGCTGGATAGGTCGAGGATGTTGATGGTCTGGATCGTGCCGTGTCCGGTGAAGCCGGCGATCCCGCGCGAGACGGTCGCGCCGGCGAGGCCCTTGTGCTGGAACAGCTCGAGCAGCGCGTTGTAGACGCTGCGGCCGTGCCAGCGCGCCGACTCGTTGACAGTGATGATCAACTTTTTCGCAGGTCCCGGTTGCAGCACGCGTCCTCCGATCAGCGCCGCGCCAGAGTGATTCCCAGCCGGACGGCGATGAATCCGGCGAGAACGGACATGACGACATTCAGCAGCGCCCAGCCCATGGCGCCGTTCGTCGCCAACCGCTCGGTTTCGTATTCGAATGTGGAAAAGGTGGTGTACGCGCCGACGAAGCCGGTGGCGATCAGCAGGCGCCACATCGGATCGATCGCCGCACGTTCGCCGGCAAGCATGGCGAAAAAACCGAGGATGAAGGAGCCGGAGACGTTGATCAAGAGCGTGGCCAGCGGAAAATCACGCTTCCAGAACGTCGCCACGAACAGCGTGACGCCGTATCGCGCCATCGCGCCGGCCGCCCCGCCGGCTGCCACGAGCAAGAATCGCGTCACGTCCGCCGCCTCCAGTCCTACAGATTCGTAGGAGTCATCATCCTCTGAGAGGCGGTTTTCAGGCGGACTCCATCGCCCCGAACGGCTCCAGTCTACCCCACGCTGTTATCATGATCGCAGCGTTCCCATGATTCACTTCTATCACGTCACGAAACGCTTCGATGCGTATTCGACCGCGCTGGATGACGTGACCTCCCACATCGACAAGGGGGAATTCGTCTTCCTCACCGGCCCCAGCGGCGCCGGCAAATCGACGCTGCTCAAATTGATTCTGCGCCAGATCCGGCCGACCGAGGGGCAGATCGTGGTGAATGGGCGGAACCTGAACGCCATGAAGCGCGGCCAGGTTGCGGCGTTCCGCCGTGAGATCGGAATGGTCTTTCAGGATTTCAAGCTGATCGAGCGGATGACGGTGTTCGAAAACCTCTCCTTCATCCTCACCGTCCTCGGCGTCGCGCCCAGGGAGCACAAGAAACGAGCGTACGGCGCGCTGCGCGCGGTGAACCTGCAGCATCGCATGAACTACTACCCGCTGCAGCTCTCCGGCGGCGAACAGCAACGCGTGGCCATCGCCCGTGCGCTGATCAACGATCCGCTCATGCTGATCGCCGACGAGCCCACCGGCAATCTCGATCCCGATCTGGCCGAAGAGATCGTGCAGATCTTCGCCGATGCGAACCTGCGCGGCTCGACCGTGCTCCTGGCGACCCATGACCGCGATCTGATCCAGCGCAGTAACCGCCGCGTCATTGCCCTCGACCACGGGCGGATCAGCGAGGAAAAACACGCGGCCGCGGAACGGCCGCCGGCGCGCGGCGACTCGCTTTTCGTGAACTGGAGCTAGGGTTGCCGCCGCACCCCTCATCCGGCCTCCGGCCACCTTCTCCCCGCAGGCGGGGAGAAGGCCTCGCCGTGTCGAGTCCCCTCTCCCCGTTCGCGGGGAGAGGGTGCCGCGAAGCGGCGGGTGAGGGGACAACGTAACCATCATGCCGCGCGATTTCCTCTCACCGCACGACGAAAAGCGCATCCCCTCCAATACCCTCGCGTATTTCTTTCGCGAGGCTCTGCGGCGGCTCTGGGTCTCCAAGCGCAGCAGCTTCGTGGCCATCGCCATGATCGCCATGTCGCTGCTGATCGTCGGCTCGTTCCTTCTTCTCGCCGAAAACCTCGGCCGCGCCGTGACCCGCGCGCAGGGGCGCTCGCGGGTGAGCATCTATCTGAATTCCGACGCCACGCCGGCGCAGATCGCCGCCGTCGACGCCTGGCTGGCCACCCATCCGAACCTCGCCCATCGCCACTTCATCAGCAAGGAGGAAGCGCTGAGGCGCTTTTCGTCCTATTTCACGAATATGAATGAGCTACTGGGACAGCTCGACGGCAATCCATTTCCTCCCTCGTTCGACTGCGACGTTCCCGCGCAGGTCGTACAATCACCGGCGTTCACACGCGAGGTGGCCGGGGTGCGCAAGATCGCAGGCGTGGAAGACGTACAGTTCGACTGGGAATGGGTCCGCCGCCTGCAGCGGCTCGTGGAGATCGTGAACATCGCCGGCCTCGTCGCCGGCGGCATCCTGGCGCTGGCGGCGGCATTCACGATCGCGAACGTCATCCGCCTGACGATGATGCTCTATCGCGAAGAGATCGACATCATGCGGCTCGTCGGCGCCAGCGAGCGGATCATCCGCGGGCCGTTCCTCATCGAAGGCTTGCTGCAGGGAATCATCGGATCGGCGCTGGCGCTGCTGCTACTGTTTGCGGTTTTCGTGGCGGCGCAAAGACTCCTCCCCACGGCGAACTCGCTCATCTGGAGTTTTCTCTTTACCGGATTCCTCTCCTGGCAGAAGATCGCCGCACTGGCGGCGGGAGGCACGATCGCGGGATTCTTCGGCAGTTGGCTTTCGGTGCGCGGCACCGGCGAGGAGCTGGCGTGAAGCTCGTCGAGTGCGTGCCGAACATCTCCGAGGGACGCCGGCCGGAGGTCTATCAGGCGGTTGCCGCCGCTGCGGCATCGGCCGCGGGCGTGACCCTCCTGAATATCGATCCCGGCGCGGACACCAATCGCACCGTGATCACCTTCGTCGGCGAGCCGGAAGCGGCGCTCGAGGGAGCGTTCCAGCTCGTGCGGAAAGGCGTCGAGCTGATCGACATGAGCGTGCATCGCGGCGCGCACCCGCGCATCGGTGCCGTCGACGTCGTGCCGTTCGTGCCCGTCTCCGACATGACCATGGACGAGTGCGCGCAGCTCGCCCGCCGCCTCGGCGAGCGCATCGGCAAGGAACTGTCGATTCCGATCTACCTCTACGAATTCGCCGCAACGGCGCCGCATCGCCGCAATCTCGCCGACATCCGCGAAGGCGAATACGAAGGGCTGGCGAAAAGAATCACCCACGGGGACTGGAAGCCGGACTTCGGCCCGGCGAAGTTCATCCCGCGATCCGGCGCGACGGTGGTCGGCGCGCGCAAGTTCCTCGTCGCCTACAACGTGAACCTCAACACGCTCGACAAGCGGCTGGCCAATCGCGTGGCCTTCGATGTCCGCGAGCGCGGGCGCATGAAACGCGACGCGGAAGGCAATCCCGTCCTCGACAAGAAGGGCGAACCGGTGTGGGAGCCCGGCATTCTCAAGTCGGTGAAAGCCGTCGGCTGGGTGATCCCGCAGTACGGCTGCGCGCAGGTGTCGATCAATCTGACCGATCTGGACGTCACGCCGCTGCACGTGGCCTTCGACACTTGCGACGAGCGCGCGCGAGAGCGCGGCCTGCGCGCCACCGGATCAGAGATCGTAGGGCTCGTGCCGAAATCGGTTCTCCTCGATTGCGGCCGGCACTATCTGCGCCGCATGGGACGACCGGCGGGTGTTTCCGACGCGGCGTTGATCCACACCGCGATCCGCACGCTCGGTCTTTCCGAGGTGAAGCCATTCGATCCGAAAGAGCGGGTGATCGAGTATCGCCTCGCCTCGGCATCGCGTCTGGCATCGATGACCATTCGGGATTTCGTCGACGAACTGGCGAGCGATTCGCCGGCGCCGGGCGGCGGCTCCGTCTCCGCGCTCGCCGGATCGATGGCTGCCGCGCTTGCGGCCATGGTGGCGATCATCTCGCAAACGCGCAAAGGCTTCGAGTCGAAGCAGCAGGATCTCGACCGCATCGCCGTCCGCGGGCAGGAACTGAAAGATCAGATGCTCGACGCCGTCGATGCCGATACCGCGGCGTTCGATCGGCTGCTGGAAGCGATGCGCCTCCCGAAAGAAGATTCGGCGCGCGACGAAGCGATCGCCACCGCGACTGTCGGGGCAACCGAGGTGCCGCTCGGCGTGTTGGAGGCGTGTCCGGAGGTGATTGAGTTATGCCGCGAGGTCTCGCGCATCGGCCTGCAGGCCTCCCTTTCCGACGCCGGCGTCGGCGTACAGATGGCCCGCGCCGCCGCGGCGGGGGCGTATCAGAATGTCTTGATCAATCTTTCCGGGCTGCACGAGCGCGGTGAACTATTGGCGCGCGCGGACAATGCGTGGCAGCGCGTAAGCCAGTTACACGAGATGGCGGAAAGAGAGATCCTCGTGAAACTACGAGAAACCGTGTAATCCCGAGCGCAGCG
>JBGPFD010000208.1:0-6194 GCA_041483175.1 Thermoanaerobaculia bacterium
GATCGGTTCGTCGCTGGGCACGATCCGGAGCTGTTTGTCCGATTCGACTCCTACCGCTTTGCGGTTCAGAGCGCCATCGCACACGGTGGACTGAGCGAACCGGAAGGATCGGAGCTGCTGATCAACGTCGCGCGCCACCTCGGCGCGTTTCTGGCGCAGCTCTTTCAGACTGACCCGAGCCCGCTCAAGACACGCACGCAGCGCGATTCCCAGGTTGCGCGATTCAAGAAGGAATTCGTCAGCAAACGCGTGGCCAAGGTTCAGAACCCCAACCCGGACGCCGAATCGTTGACCGCCGCGGCGGAGACTGCCATTCCTATCCTCTCCGGCGCGGCGGATCACGATCCCGAATACGCTTTCGCCGTCGCGGCCAATCGGCTGCTCGATCTCGAACATGAATACCCACGCGGGGCGAAGGAAATCACACCATCGGCGGAGGCGCGGGCGTCAGTCGATCAGATTCGCGCGGCGCTGCGCGCATCCGGGGTGCGCTTCGACGAGACGATCGTCCGCCGCGAGCATGGCGATTCGCCGGAGGCAGTCGTTCGGGAGGCGGCGGCGGTGCACACGCTGGCCGATCTGCTCGTCGACTGGACGGCTGCCCGATGGAAGACCGGCGCGTTCGCCGGCTGGCCGTCGTTCAAGCTCCCGCAGCCCGTAGCATACGACCGCCTGGTGCCGGTGGTTCGTGACGTTGTCATCCCGAGCGTCAGCGAGGGAACTGGGCGAGCGGGGAGCGAAACTGCGCCGTCTGATCCCCAGGCCCCTCGCTCCGCTCGGGGTGACAGCTCGTACGAACGAATCCTCGGCGATGCCGCCCACTATCGCCGCCGAGACGGATTCAAACTGACCGATCCGCGCTTCACGCCGCGGCAGGTCACCGATCAGGCGCACTACTGCATCTACTGCCAGGAACGGAAGAAGGACTCCTGCTCGCGCGGCCTCACCGAAAAAGACGAGAAATTCAAAGTCAATCCGCTCGGCATCTCGCTCGAGGGTTGTCCGCTCGACGAGCGCATCGGAGAGATGAACGTCCTCCGCGCCGAAGGCGACTCGGTCGCCGGTCTGGCCATGGTGATGATCGACAATCCGATGTGCCCCGGCACGGGCCACCGGATCTGTAACGACTGCATGAAGGCGTGCATCTTCCAGAAGCAGGATCCGGTCGACATCCCGCAGATCGAGACCGGCGCGCTGACCGACGTCCTCTTCCTGCCGTGGGGATTCGAGATCTACTCGCTGCTCACGCGGTGGAATCCGCTGAACGTCCGGCGGCCCGTGGCCCTCCCGTACAACGGGAAGAAGGTGCTGGTCGTCGGGCTCGGACCGGCGGGATACACGCTGGCGCACTATCTGGCGAACGAAGGCTTCGGCGTCGTCGGCATCGACGGACTGAAGATCGAGCCGCTCGACCAGCGACTCATCGATGAGCCGATTCGCGACGCGCGCACGCTGTGGGACGATCTCGATCAGCGCATCCTGGCCGGATTCGGCGGCGTGTCGGAGTACGGCATCACCGTCCGCTGGGACAAGAATTTTCTGAAAGTTATCCGCATCGCGCTGGAGCGGAAGGCGAACGTGCGCCTTTACGGCGGAGTACGCTTCGGCGGCACGCTGTCGATCGCAGACGCCTTTGACGAGCTGGGGTTCGATCACATCGCCATCGCCGCGGGCGCCGGATCTCCGACCATCGTGCGGATGAAAAACAATCTCATCCGCGGCATTCGCAAGGCCTCCGACTTCCTGATGGCCCTGCAGCTCACCGGAGCGGCCAAGAAGAGCTCGATGGCCAATCTGCAGGTGCGCTTGCCGGCGGTGGTCATCGGTGGTGGACTGACGGCCATCGACACGGCCACGGAGCTCTATGCCTATTACCCGGCCCAGGTGGAGAAAGTTCTCGAGCGCTACGCAACAATGTCCGGCGATTTCGGCGAGGAAAAGGTGCGCGCGGCGTACGACCGCGAGGAGCTGCAGATTCTCGACGAGTTCCTCGAGCACGGCCGCGCGGTTCGCGCGGAACGGGCGCGCGCCGAGGCCGCCGGGGAGAAACCAAACTTCATTCCGCTTGTCCGCTCATGGGGCGGCGTGAGCATCGTCTACCGCAAGTCGATGCTCGATTCGCCGGCCTACCGGCTGAATCACGAAGAGGTGATCAAATCGCTGGAGGAGGGGATTGCCTACGCGGAAAACCTATCGCCGGTCGAGGCGATCGCCGATGACCTCGGACACGTGAAATCCGTAGTGTTCGCGAAGCAGATCGTCGAGGATGGCCGCTGGAAGGATTCGGGGGACGTGGTGGAGACGCCTGCGCGTTGCGTGATGGTCGCCGCCGGCACCAGCCCCAACGTCATCTACGAAAAAGAGCATCCCGGCACGTTCAAACTGGACAAGTACGGACAGTTTTTCCAGAGCTACAGCGTCTCCATGGCATCCGGCGCGCCCGAGCTGATCGAGGCCAATCCGACTCGCGAGCGTGGATTTTTCACCTCCTATCAACATCCCTCGGACCGCGAAAAGCTGATCTCGTTCTACGGCGACAACCACCCGCGCTACGCCGGGAACGTCGTCAAGGCCATGGCCTCGGCGCGCGACGGCTACCCGCAGGTCGCCGCGCTCTTTGAACGCGATCTCAACGCGCTCGATCGATCGCTGGAGTCGCAGGAGGAACGGAACGAACGCTGGCGCGAGCTGATCTCGGTGCTCGACGACGGCCTCATCGCCCGTGTCCATCAGGTGAACCGCCTGACCTCGACGATTGTGGAGGTCGTCGTGCGCGCGCCGATCGCCGCGCGCCATTTCCAGCCCGGTCAGTTCTTCCGGCTGCAGAATTTCGAGACTCACGCATCCGAGGTGGACGGCACGCGCCTGTTAATGGAAGGAATCGCCCTGACCGGCGCATGGACCGACAAGGATCGCGGTCTCCTCTCCCTGATCATTTTGGAGATGGGCGGATCGTCGCGGCTTTGCGCCATGCTCGAGCCGGGCGACCCGGTAGTGGTCATGGGACCGACCGGCGCGCCGACCGAGATCCCGCGCGACGAGACCGTCATCCTCGCCGGAGGAGGACTGGGCAACGCCGTGCTCTTCTCTATCGCTCGCGCGCTGAAGGACAACGGCTGCCGCGTCATCTACTTCGCCGGCTACAAGAAGAATGAAGACGTCTTCAAGCGCGATGAGATCGAGGCCGGAACCGATCAGGTGATCTGGTCGGTCGATGCCGGAGATGCGATCGCTCCGCGCCGGCCGCAGGATTTTTCGTTCGTCGGCAACATCGTGCAGGCGATGGCATGGTACGGTCAGAAGTTCGATCTCAAAGCCGCGCGGCGGATCGTGGCCATCGGATCCGATGGAATGATGCGCGCGGTCAGGGACGCGCGGCACGGTGTGCTCGCGCCCTACCTCAATCCGGAGCACGTCGGCATCGGGTCGATCAACTCGCCGATGCAGTGCATGATGAAACAGGTCTGCGCGCAATGTCTGACGCGCCATGTCGATCCGGTCAGCGGGAAGGAGAGCTTCGTCTTCTCCTGCTTCAATCAGGACCAGATGCTCGATGAGGTCGACTTCCTCAACCTGCGCGGCCGCCTGCGGCAGAACACCGTGCTGGAAAAGCTGACCAACCTGTGGCTCACACGGCTGCTGACGAAGCAGGAAGCCGCTACCGCGGAAGTGTAGCGGCGGCCGTCCTCGGCCGCCGGTGGGCGGGGACGCCCACCGCTACACCAGCATCGCGCTGTGCGCCTGGTCGGCGCCAGTAATCCTTACCGCGCCATCCGTCCTTCTTCGACCATCAGACAGTGGTCCTGCACGACCTTGATCCCTGCCTCGGCGAGTCGCCGTGCCGCTTCGTCGTTACGGATGCCGAGCTGAAACCAGACGCTCTTCGGCTTCATGGCGAGAATGTCGTCGATGTGCGGCGGAATGTCCGCCGGCCTGCGGAAGACGTTGACCATGTCGATCGACCGCCCGATCTCGGTCAAGGTTCGAAAAACGCGTTTGCCGAGGATTTCCGTCACGTCGGGGTAATAGACCGGAACAGGAATGATCTCGTAGCCGGCGGCGGCCATGTGGGCCGGCACGTAGTGAGCCGCTTGATCGGCGTGCGACTCCGGCTTGATTCCGAGGACCGCGATCGTTTTCGTTTCCCGAAGCATCTGCTGAATTCCGGCGGTATCCTCGATCAGGTTCTGCTTCCAATCACCCATTGCCTCTCCTTAGTGCTTCCTGGCTGGCTGGCTGGCCGGAGCTTAGCAAAAACCGCTCCTTCGGAATTTCCCGCTGCGGCTTTCGCCTTTTGTTTCCACACAAAACGCACCGAGGTCATCCTGATGAAACGTAGCCTGCTGGTTGCCCTTTTCTTCGTGTTCCCTGTTGTCCTTCTGGCCGATCCCGCTTCGCGCTACATCGTCGTGACGCAGCACCCGTACGCGACCGCGGTGCGATCGCTGCCGCGCGAGGATTTCGATCCGGACGCGCGCGTCGAAATGCGCGTCCGGCACTTCGCGGTGATCGACGGCTTCGCAGCCGACCTGACGGCGGAGCAGGTGCGGCGACTCAACGCGTCGACCGAGGTGCGGTGGATCGAGCCGGTGATCGAGCGCCACGCGCTCGACGACACGATCGTGGCGGGTCAGCAGACGACGCCGTACGGGGTAACGATGGTGCACGCGCCGGATGTCTGGCCGGTGACGCGCGGGCTCGCTCTGAACGGCTCGGGACCGATTCATGTCGCGGTCATCGACACTGGCATCGACTACAACTCGCCGGAGTTGCGCGCCATCTACAAGGGCGGATTCAATTTCATTACCGGCACCAATAATCCGCTGGACGACAACATCGACGGGCATGGCTCGCACGTATCAGGAATCATTGCGGCGGCCGATGACGGGGAGGGCGTAGTCGGAGTGGCACCGGCCATCGATCTCTACGCGCTGAAGGTTCTCGATCAGTGCGGCAGCGGCTCGTCGGAGAACGTAATCGGGGCTGTCGACTGGATCATTCAGAAGAAGGCGGCGATCGGCGGCAACTGGGTCGCCAATCTGTCCCTCGGCTCGGATCAACCATCAAGCAGCGAACAAGCCGCGTTTCAGCGGGGCTCTGATGCCGGCATCCTCTTCTTCGCCGCCTCGGGAAATGGATACGACACCAACCCGGTCGACGGCCTGGCGTTTCCTGCTGGCTATCCCATGGTCGAGTCGGTCGGCGCGATCGATTCGACGCAGAAGATCGCCACGTTCTCCCAGCGCGGGCCGGGGCTGAAGGTCGTCGCGCCCGGCGTGAACGTGCTGTCGACCGTGGTGGCGGCGGAAGTATCCGCAAATGACGGGCGGCAATTCGCCGGCGCGCTTCCAGTCATCGTGAAGGATGACGCGCTCGACCCGCTCGACGGATTCTGCCTGCCCGTTCCACAGATCTCCGGACCGTTCGTCGACTGTAAGATTGGAAACCCGGCCGATTTTCCCAGTAGTGTGTCCGGAAAGATTGCCTTGATTCAGCGCGGCACACTGAAGTTCGTCGACAAGCTGACGAATGCGATGAATGCCGGCGCCATTGGCGTGGTCCTCTACAACAACGTGACAACTCCGACGCTCATTGTCTCGCCGGCGCTCGGAAACTTCACCACCCCCAGCGCGGTGCCTGCGTTTCCGCCGATGATCTCGATTTCTAAGGCCGACGGTGAAGCCCTGCAGGCGACGCCGAATGCCACCGTTTCGCTCAGCTTCGGCTTCGAGACGTGGGCGCTCCTGAACGGAACCTCGATGTCCTCGCCGCATGCCGCTGCGGTCGCCGCGCTGGTGTGGGCTGCCGCGCCGGCTGCGTCCGCGAGCGATGTGGCCAGCGCAATCGAGAACACGGCGACCGATCTCGGCGATGCCGGCGTGGACAACGTGTACGGACACGGTCTGGTGAACGCGCTCGCAGCAGCGGAGCTCCTCAATCGGCGCGCCTTCGCTCCGAGCGGACGCACCCCCGGCCGCCGCGGCCACTGAGGTCTGCACCATGCCCGGCGCCGCGCTGGTCATCGCTCTGACGCTCGCGCATGGGAAGGCGGTCCTCCCGCCGCGAGCCATGATCATCGCTCCCGCGCCGAATCGCGAAACAATGATCGTCCGCCGCGCCTCCGACGGCACGATCGAGACGGCGTGCGTCGACAACGATGATGCGATGCGCGCGTTTCTGGCCGGTGCGAGGGC
>JBGPFD010000209.1:0-6189 GCA_041483175.1 Thermoanaerobaculia bacterium
ATCACCATCCTGTTGCGCGTCGGTTCGGCAAACGCGCCCACGCCCTCGGGGATGAAGTTCAAATCGACGTTGGTCTGCTCGAACGCCGAGTGCGTGGCGTAGTAGATGAGCGGGATTTTCTTGGTGATCTGGTAGTTCAGTCCCCGTGAAAGCGTGTCGTACGCACTCTCTGCCATGTCCACGACCTTCTGCAGCGAAGGCTTTTCTTCGTCATAGAAGTACACGTCGAAATGCGTGGCGTGATAGACGTTCCAGTGAAACTTGTCGTAGACGATCTTGTTCTGCCCGAACGGGTACGCCGGGACGGCGATGGCGAGAACGATGATCAGCAGCGCGAAGCAACGCTTCACGGAACCTCCAACGTGGTTGTCAGCCCGACAACCTACTCAGTAAACACGTACCGCGCCGCCGACGTCTCCTGCGGAACGAAGATGCCGACAAGTTGTGTCTCCAGCGAACGCAGGTTCTCGAACAGCCCGAGGATCTCGTCGTAGTTGCGCTGGTCGAATTCCTTGAAGTCTCGGAAGTTGTCTTCCAACACTTTCTCTCCCGAGTCGGCATTGAAGACCGCAATGTCGATGTCGAAGACGAATCCGGTGGTCTCCACCAGCACCTGGCGATAGTAGGTTCGCCCGTCCGCCGGCGAGACGTAGTCCTCCGTGCGATATCCCGATTTGTCGTTGATGTCGAAGTCAACGATGCCCGATATGATGTAGTCCGCGCCGGTCTTCGCGCCGAGATCCTTCCAGAAATCGCGATTCGACTCCAGCGCCTTCATGTTCGTTCCCGGCAGGCGGAGGGCCGGCACATCGATCAGTTTCAGCTTCGTGCTCTTGGTCAACTGCTTGCGCAGGTAGCGCTGAAACTCCGACTGCACGTCGACCTTCGACGCACGATCGTTCTTCTTCTCGCCGTTGTTGGCAATCACGAACGGAGCGATGGCCACCTTCTCGTCGCCGGCGATCTGCAGCTTCGGCTTCAGCGGCAGCTTGAGCTTGACCTCCTGCACGCCGGCGGAAGAGGAGAGCGGAAACAGCAGAGCGAGCACTATCAGAGTCAGACGCTTCATTGCGCTCCTCCAGACGGAGGCTGAGGCATTGGCGGAGTGGGAGTGGGATTGGCGGTTGTCGGCGGCGCCGTCGCAGGCGGAGGCGTGGGTGGCGGAACTGGTTTCGCCGGCTCGGCGGCCACCGGTGCTGCGGGAAGAGGAGCCCCGGCAGTCTGGGCTGACGCTTCGCTCGCTGGCACGGGCATTTTCACTTGCGCCGCCTGGGCTTCTTTCGGCTGACGTTTGCGGTTGCGCGAGAGGAACTCCACGAAGCGGCTGTAGTTCTTCTGCATGTACTGATTGGAGCGGTCGAGCTTCAACGCTTCGAGGTACTCCTTGCGGGCTTTCTCGAATTCGCCGTTTGCTTCGTATGCCACGGCGAGGTTGTTGTGGGCCATGGCGTCCTGCGGATTGATCTCCACCGCGCGTTGAAAGCGGAACATCGCTTCGCGCCAGAGGTTCATCCGCGCCATCTGCACGCCGAAATTGTCCTGCGTCGACGGCTTTCGCAGATCCTGATGGTGCGCACAGCCACCCGCGGCGACGAGCGTGGCGATCGCCAGCAGCCGGAACAACGTCGGTTTCATCGGGAGCTCCTGAGGGATGGCGTTGGAACGGTCCATGAAACAACTGAGTTGGCGATCCAAAGCGGACGAAATTATAATGCAGCGGTACCCGCCCGGCCGCTCCGTCCTTCCCACCCATCAGCAAAACAATGAACGAGGTCTCATCCCGCGATCTCTGCATCGCGTATGCTTTGCTTCCCTTCCTGACGCCGCCGCGAATCCGGCTGTTGCTGGAACACCTCGAATCGCTGGCAGACGCACAGGGCGCGCCATCGATTAGCGCCAACGTCGGCCGCGGCGGTGATGGCGACGTCGCTGCCGATCGCGTGGGCGAGGGGGTTTCCGGTGCACGCGGCAATCTGGGAAGAAGATGAGGATCACCACGGGAGGAGGAGCTTGGGCGGGCGTCGGTGGCGCCACGGGGTGCGGTGCTGTGTTCTCGTCTCGTCCAGTTCCATCTGTCAGCTTCGGCGCGAGGAGAAGGTAGAAGGCGAACAGCCACCCGAGCACTGCCCAATTGGGGGCGTGCCAAAATGCGGGCGCAATAAGAAGGAGTGTCTGGCTATCATTGAGCTTGGAGACAAAATCGACAAAGTTCACCCACTCAATGATTTCCTTCAGCTTCAGCGCAGCGCGGAAAATGAACAGACGGATAGTGAGCAGTAAAATCATGTACCCTCGCGCGTTACCGTCGAGCGGCCGCTTGGAACCGGAAGGAGTCGCGAGAGCTATCTGAACGTTCAGATGGTCGCGACTTGGCGATCCAAGCGAGCGAAATTATAATGCAGCGGTACCCGCCCGGCCGCTCCGTCCTTCCCACCCATCAGCAAAACAATGAACGAGGTCTCATCCCGCGATCTCTGCATCGCGTATGCTTTGCTTCCCTTCCTGACGCCGCCGCGAATCCGGTTATTGCTGGAACACTTCGAATCTCTGGCAGACGCACAGCACGCACCATCGAAGCTCCTCCAGGGGCTCCTCTCCATTGATGACGGCCAGGCAGATGCGGTTAAGAATCCGTTACGAAGCGCCGCCACGCGCGCGGAAGTAGAGGCGCTGCGCTCTTCGACAGTGACTCAGGTGGATTCCGACTATCCCCGGCTCTTGCGGGAGATCGTCGATCCGCCTGCGGCGCTCTTTTATCGCGGCGATCTGGCGCTGCTGCAGAAACCTCTGCTGGCGATAGTCGGATCGCGGCGCGCGTCGCCGTACGGTATGAACGCCGCCGCGCATCTCGCCCGTCAGCTCGTCTCGGCCGGCATCGGCATCGTCTCCGGCCTGGCGCGCGGAATCGATGCCGCCTCGCATCAGGCGACGCTCGCCGCTGGCGGTACGACCCTCGCGGTCCTCGGCACAGGGATCGACGTGATCTATCCCCGCTCACACAGCCGGCTTACGAGCGAGATCGCCGCGCGCGGCCTGCTGCTGACCGAGTTTCCCGCCGGTACGCCGCCGCTGGCAGGGAACTTTCCGGTGCGCAACCGGGTGATTGCGGGGTTGACGCTCGGAACCGTGATCGTCGAGGCCACGGGGCGCAGCGGATCGTTGATCACTGCCCGCATGGCGGCCGAGCAGGGCCGCGAGGTCTTCGCCGTTCCCGGATCGATTTTCGCCGCCGCATCGGAAGGGCCGCACCGGCTGGTGCAGTACGGCGCAAAGCTCGTGCACGATGCGAACGACATTCTCGAGGAACTTCCGGGAGGTCTGCGGTTGCCGTCGGCCGAGGCGCCCGTGGAGCCGGAGTCGCCGCTGCGTGAAGTGCTCGCCCTCTTCTCACGCGAGGAGGCGATGCACATCGATGCCCTGGCGGCGAAACTCGGGAACAGCGTGGCCGCCGTCTCGGCCGCCGTCCTGCAACTGGAGCTCGACGGATGGTTGAAGGCGTTGCCCGGTGCCAGATACGTGCGCGTGCGGTGAGTGTGGCGGCGGGCGCCCTCGCCCGCCAGCGCGCGCCCGCCGCTACACCTCTTCGGTCCGCGTCGGTTCGGCGCCGTCGCGCGATTTCTTCACCTTGAAGGCGATCAGCGCCAGCGGCACGCCGAACTGCAGGACGCGCCGCAGCAGCTTCGGGAAACCGAAGCCGGCCAGGAATCCGACCACCGCGCCGCCGGCCACGAGCTGCCCTGCATGTTCGGAGGCGAAACTCCTGAAATTGAGCGTGGTGCGCAGCTTCCGATCGAGTTCATCGATGCGATCTCCGACCTCATCGCGCGTGTGCTCGATCTCCCGTTCGATGCTTTCCCGCTCTCGCTCGGTCATTTATCGACTCCTGATGCGGCTGATGTCCGATTTGATGCTCTCGATGTCGGTCTTGATCTGCTCAACCGATTTCATCGGCACGAACTCCGTGGCGGCGAATTTCCTTTTCCCCACGACGACCAGCACGGCCGCGCAGGCAAAGAGAACGACGGTGACGATCAAAGACGACAGCCACGCCGGAACACCGAGTGCCACAAGACCGAGGACGATGGTCACGAACAGAAACGCCACTCCGCAGAGAGCGACGACACCTGCTGCAGCGAAGAACGCCGAGCCGCCAGCGAGCTTCCCGGCCGTGTCCTTGAGCTCCCATTTCACCAGCGCGATCTCGCTGCGGAAGAGCCGTGAAATGTCTGCGGTCAATTCCTTGACGATCGTACCGAGGGAGCGCTCGGAGTCTGCGGCGAAAGTTGTCATAGCACTGATCCAACGAGCAAAATGCAATCCATATGGGATCCACCGTGGAACTAGTCAAGGACTTCCGATTTGAAGCCGCCCATTATCTGCCGAATGTGCCGGACGGACACAAGTGCCGGCGCATGCATGGCCATTCGTTCCGCGGAGAGATCGCCGTTCGCGGGCAGATCGATCCGGTGACCGGATGGCTCATCGATTTCGCCGATCTGAAGCGCACCGTCGACCCGATCCTCGCCCGCCTCGATCACTATCTTCTCAACGAGGTCGAAGGTCTCGAGAACCCGACCTCAGAACGGATCGCCATCTGGATGTGGGAGCAGCTCGCGCCGTCGCTGCCGCAGCTTCATCGAGTGACCATCGAGGAGACCTGCACGACGCGCTGCAACTACTATGGATTGGCGGCCGCGCGCTGACCACGCGCAAAACGACCCACATTAGAATCCGACTCTGCGCGCTTCCGTATTTCTTCAGCGCGACACGGCGCTAGCGCGCCATTCACGCCACTGCTCGTCGATCGAGGAGACGAACGTGCGGCGCGGCGACCAGCCAACCCGGCGCCGCGTCAGATCGCTGGAAACGTTCTGATCGAGGAGCAGGGCGTCGAGGAAGGGGCCCACCTTCTGCCGCGCCGCATCCGCCGGGATGTGCTCGAGCTTTCCATTTGGCGCAACCGCGCGCGCGCACTCATCGAGCGACGCGCGCGTATCGTCGACCGCATGCGCGATTCCGGCAGCGCGCTGCTCGATCACCCGCACGTAACAATCGACGAGATCGTGCAGGTTGACCATCGCCCAGCGGTTGTTGCCATCGCCGACGATCTCCAGCGAGCGCCGCTGATCGGCGGCGGCAAACCACGCTGCCAGCATGCTCTGTTTGCCCCCGTACACGCAGCCGGGGCGGATTACCGCCGAACGGCCGCCTTTCAGCGCCAGCCGCTCGTGGTCCGGCCTCCAACCGACGAGCGAAATTGGATTCACCGGCGTCGCCTCGTCCACTCTCCGGTCGCCCGTATTCCCCAGAACCCACACGCCCGAGGTGAAGACGAAAAATCCTTTCTGCGAGGAGAGAACTTCGATCGCGGTCTTGTCGAGGGCCGCGGTGTCGCGCGATTGCGCAAAGGCCGTGTGCACGAAGGCGTCGTGCCCGGTGAGCGTGCCGGTCAGCTCCGGGAGCGATTCGAGGCTGCCGGCGACGATGACGATGCCGCGATCGCGCAGCGGTTGGCTATCAGATTCCGGCCGGACGAGGGCCGTGATTTCGTGGCCGCGATCGCGCAGCGCGTTCGTCAGCGCGCTCCCGATGTAGCCGGTGGCTCCGGTCAGAAAGATGCGCATGACAGGTGCCGGTAACCGGGAACTTACTTCTTCTTCTCCATCGCCTTGCGGAATGCCAGCGCCATGGCGCTCTCACCCTCGGACGCTGCCTCGCCGCGCTCGTCGACGAATTTCGTGTACTCGTCACGCTCGATCGCGGCCTTGGCCCCCTCGTGGCTCAGCGACATCCGCTTGCGTTGCGCGTCGACACTCATCACGCGCACCAGGATCTTTTCCCCCGGCGGGAAGGCCTTCGAGGGATCGGCACCCGGCGCAACGCTGATCTCCGAATTGGGAATCAACCCGGTGAGACCCGGCTCGACCTGGACGAAGACGCCCGGCCCGCCGCCGTGATCGACGATGGCTTCGACGACCTTGCCGATCGGGTAACGCTGATTGACGTTCTCCCACGGGTCGGTCATGGCCACTTCGCGCATGGAGAGCGAGAGGCGTTTCTTTGGCGGATCGACTTCGCGCACCCATCCGGTGACCGTGGTTCCGATGGCAATCGAGGGATCGCTCTGTTTGATGCCGTACGGCAGCTGCGAAGTGTGCACGAGGCCATCGACGCCGGGCTCGATTTCGA
>JBGPFD010000210.1:0-6189 GCA_041483175.1 Thermoanaerobaculia bacterium
CCACCGCTCGATTCAGCACCACGAACGGCACATCGATCCCGTCCGCCCGCACGTCGCGCACTAGCCGTTCCGTCTGCTCTACCACCCATGGCTCCGACAGCGTCACCGCCACAAACGCCGCGCGTGCCGGATCGGTTAAGAGATCGCGACGGCGCCGGGCATCGGCCTCGAACTGCTCGATGAAGGCGTCCATCGCATCGCGAACATTGCGCCGGGTGAATTGACGCACCATCCCCCGATGTTTGGCCTGCATCGAATCGAGCGCCTCGGCAAACTGGCGGAAATGATCGGCGGACGAGAGCATCCGCAGTGTGTGCCCGGTCGGCGCAGTGTCGGCCACGATCGTGGCATCGGCATTCTCTTCGACTAGCTCGCCGATGCGCATCCAGGCCATCAGCTCGTCGATGCCGGGAAGAGACAGCTCGAAGAAACGCCGCAGCTCGTCTTTGTCGAGATACGTCCCTCGGTCGCCGAGCTCCAGAAAGCTTTCGAGGTTACGGTCGAGAAAGCGGCGGTAGAGAGCGCTCGCGTCGAGCGCCTCGGTGCGCAACTCGCCGTGAAGAATGTCGGCGAGATTCGAGGCGGGGTCGGTCGTGAAAAGGATCACGGAGCGGGACTTCGAAAGATGCAGCGCCGCCGCGATCGAGATGGTCGTCTTTCCGACGCCGCCTTTGCCGCCGATCAGGATCACACGGCGGCCGGCGAGCCGGTCGAACGCCGCGGTCAGCGTCACTGCCCGTATCCGGTGTAGATCCCGACGCCGCTGTCGTCGTCATCATCACCGCGCTGCTGCCGCGCAATCTCTTCCCGGCGGGCGCGGATATCGCGAAGCGCCTGGAAGACCTGCGCCTCCTCCAGCGTGAACTCCTCTTCGCTGATGTCGCCGACCTCCAGCATCATCTGCAGCTCGATGAGCCGCTCCTTCCACGGCTGATCGTTCAGCAGCTCGTCGTTCGCCATCGTCTGGATCTGTTTCATGATCCAGTTGAACCCCGCGATCGGGAGTTTGATGGGGATCATGAGGATGTCGTCGAGAAGGAACATGGTGCTGTGGGTTGCTGGGTTGCTACGTTGCTAATTACAGCAACTCAGCAACCTATCTTTCCGCTCTCTCCAGCTTCAGCCGGATATTCACGAAGTTGTACGGCGGCCACGGGCCGGTGTAGAGGAACGACAGCTTGTTCTCGTATTTTTTCGCGATGTCGGTGATCTGATCGTCGAAGGCCTTGGTCTTCTCGCGGTCGACGAGGAAGGCGGCGTTCAGGATCATCTTGTCGCCGATCGGCTTGTTAGACCGGGAGGCAATCGCGACGTCGCGCAGCGCCTCGTAGATCTCGCTCACGTACGCATCGGCCTTCGCCTGCAGCGCCGACTCGACCACGCGGCCGAGCTGCATGCGCGAGAAATAGGTCGAGGTCGAGGTGGACGACTGGATCTCTTCCTTCAGCAGCCGGAGCTCTTCGTTCTCCTGCTCGATATCCCTGATGACCTGATCCTTGTCCCAATTCACCTTCAGGCCGAACTCGATCTTGCCGTCCATCTTCTGCAGGACGTCGCTCAGCGCGTCGTAGATTTCCCTGAGAAACTTCCTGATGTCGTTGTCGGAGCGGAAGACGGTCCCGAAGCTCATCGGCAGGACGGTGGAATCCCGCATGACCACTTCGTTGACATGCTCGTGCGCGAGAGCGTTCTCGCGGGTCGGATCGAAGACGATCGACGGGCAGTTGGAGACTACAGCGGCAAGTTCCTTGTAGCGGACGGTGTAGACGCGATCGCCGCGGCCGCCGATGCCCACAGGACCGAATTCGCGCGGCGACTCCGTTTTGATGATGCAGTAGACGTACTTGCCCTGCCCCGTTTCCGCGTGCGGCGGCTGCATCTGGTCTTCCATGGTCCGCTCTGCGGTCCGCTCTGCCAAGCGCCAATACTACAATAGCAAACGGTGCCGGTTCCTTGCGTCAGCCGTCAGGCAGAGCGCTGGTTTCGCACGCATCAGCGCGCGCTTCCGTGGCGTTCCCGATACGATCCGTACCACGTCTGGGTATCGGAGGTAATGCTGCAGCAGACGCGGATGGAAGTGGTGCTGCGATACTTCGAGCCCTTCCTGCAGCGATTCCCCACGATCGCCGATCTGGCGCGCGCCTCCTACGACGAAGTTGCCGCAGCATGGTCGGGGCTCGGCTACTACCGCCGCGCCCGGATGTTGCGTGACGGCGGCATCGCGGTATGCGAGCGATTCGGCGGCGCGCTGCCCGACGATGTGGCATCGCTGCGCACCATTCCCGGAATCGGACGCTACACCGCCGGCGCGATCGCTTCGATCGCGTTCGATCGGCCGGCTCCGATCGTCGACGGCAACATGGCCCGCCTCCTCGGCCGCCTTTGCGGCGCCGTTACGGCTGAGGCGGCCTGGAAAGCCGCCGACGATCTCGTTCGCGCCGCCGCCTCGCCACGCGCCTGCAATCAGGCGCTGATGGAGATCGGCGCACTCATTTGCAGGACGACAGCCCCGGCGTGCAGCAAGTGTCCGCTTCGACGCGACTGCGCCGCGTTCGCCGCGGGGCGGGTGAACAGAAGTGCGCGCACGAAAACGAAACCAACGCGAGCGTTGCGCATCCCGCTCTACATCGTCGCCGACCGCCGCGGACGCATTCTGATGCGGCGCCATTCCGGTCGCCTGATGGGCGGGATCTTTCATCTGCCGCATGGAAATGGTCTGCTGCTTCGCGGTTGCCGGTTGCCGGTTCCCGGTCCCCGGAAGGCAATCGGTTCGTTCCGTCATACCGTGACGAACCGGCGAATCACCTTTTCCGTCTTCATCACGAGCGGTAAACGGCCGGCGGGAGACGATTACGTCTGGATCGAGCCGGAGCGGCTGGCGGAACTTCCCCACCCGTCGTACGTTCGCAAAGCGTTACAGCTTGCTGGAATCAGCAAGATCTGACTAGCTGTACTCTGCGAACATGCGACTTGCTGTCGTCTTAGGATGCCTCCTGACAGCCACTGCGCTCTTTGCCGACTCGCGCAGTTTTCAGATTAAGCCGGACAGCAAGAATATTGCGGAGTTTCACGCCGAGGACACCTACGACGCCTTCGACGGGCGCACCAACAAGGTGACCGGGACGATCGTGGCCGATCCGGCGAACGTGCCGGCGGCAACGGTCGACATCATCGTCGACATGGCCTCGCTGGATACGGCGAATTCGCTGCGGAATCGTGAGATGCGCGAGCGCTATCTGGAGACCTCGAAATATCCGACGGCGCGATTCAAGTCGGTGAGCATCGCCGCTTCGGCCGCTGTTGCGCCGAATCAGCCGGCAGACATCAGCGTGACCGGCGATTTCATTCTGCACGGCGTGACGAAGCGGATGACCATCCCGGTGCGCGTAGTGCTCATTCCCGACGGACGCGTGCACGCCACAGCGATGTTCAACGTGCACATGACCGACTTCGGAATCAACGTTCCGAAAAACATTCTGGTCACCGTCGACGATCAGGTTCCGGTGCGGCTCGACGTGTGGGCGGTCGCACAGTGAACGGCTAGAATCATCGCAATGCGCGCGTGTGCGGCGGTCCTCGGTTTTCTCCTCGCCGTTCCAGTCCTGCCGCAGTGCAACCAGGCTCCCGTTTTCAGCGACCCCTTTCGCCTCTCGATGCTCGACCTCGCCATCGACGGGAACGATCTCTGGGCGGCGACTTCATACGGCATCGCGCTATACGACCGGAGCGTCGATCCGCCGCAACTCGTCACATCGCTCGCGCTTCCCGGCACGACGCGGATGGTGCGCCTGAGCAACGGCTTCGCGTACGCCGGCAGCGGAAACACACTCGTGGTCATGCGGAAGAACGGCGGGAAACTCGACGTGCTCCGCTCCGTCGACACCGGGGCACGCATCAACGACATCGCCGTCACGGCGCTCTCGCTGGTTGTCGCCACGCGCAATGGAATCGCGCAGTACGATCTGCTCGATCCGACGAATCCGACGAAAACGCCGGTGACATTTCGTACGTCGCAGCCGGCGGTCAGCTCGCTGGCGATCATCGGGTCGACGCTCTACGCGGCCGATGGCGACGCCACCGTCGAATCGTTCGACCTGATCACGCTGCAACCGTCGGGATCGATCACCGCCCCGGCGAACGCGACCGCGCTGCACGCGTGCAACGGGAGGCTGTTCGTCTCCTCGCTGCTGCAGACGAACATCTTCCTCGGAACGGCAAACGCAGGAACGCTCTCCGTGACCACCGCCGCGCTGGCGCCGATCTCCAGCGATGCCGTCTTCATCGCCGGCGGAGACCGGACGCTGCGCGGAATCGATCTGACGAAGCCCGGAAATCCGCTCGACGTTTTTCGCGACGATCTGCCTGCGACCGGCGGCACCGTGAATCGCATCAGCGCGCTGGCAACCGCGGCCGGGCGCCTCTACGCCGCCGCGGGAGACATCGGGCTGGTGACGTATGACATCAGCACGTTCACGCAGTTTCCGCTGCGCGGCACGCAGTTCTCCGGCGCGACCTCGATCTTCTCGACCGGCGACAAGTTCTACGCGGGCGGATCGACCGGCGTGACGGAGTTCAATGCCTCGCTCGTCCAGGCGCGCTCGTGGGATGGCAGCCGCGCCGATGTCGTGCAGGACGGCGCCAACGGACTCCTGCTCACGTCATCCGGCTCGTCGATGACACTCTGGACCCTGACCTCCATTCCGCAGCCGGTCGCCTCCGCGAACGTTCCGGCGGCCGTGAACGGCGCCGTGCTGATCGGAACGACCGGCTACGCTGTCCTCGCCGACCGTTCGCTTTACTCCACCGACTTCGCGCAGGCCGCCCCCGTGCCACAACAGATCTCCGTCCCGCTCCACCCTTCATCAATCGCCCGATCGGGCAGTGCGATCGTCCTCGCCGACGCTCGCGACGACGGCACGACACAGCTCGCCTACTATCCCTCGATCTCCGCCGTTCCGCAGACCATGACAATCGCCGGCCTGCCGACCACCGCGGTGACGCTTTCCGGAACGACGGCGGCAGTGCAGACGTTTCGCGGCATTTCGATCCTCGACTTCGCCGACGGCAGCACGTTGCTGCTGCCGCGATCGAACGACGTCGTTGCGCGGCAGTTCCTGCTCTCCGGAACGACGCTTCTCGAGCTGACGAACGCGACGCTGCGCGTCTGGAACACGCAATCGCGAACCTTTACTGAGGTGGCGCTGCCGTCACAGGGCATCGCCGTCCATCTGGCCGAAGGATCGACGACGGCCGTCGTCGCCACCGCGACGGATGTCGTCGGCATCGCTCTCGACCGGCTCTCGCAACTGCCGAACCGCAATCTTCCGCCCAACGGAAACGCGTATTCCAAGAAGATCGCTGTCTCCCCGGCGCGGATCTACCTCGGCGATGATCGCGGCATCGACATGTTCACCACGGCCATGCACTACGCCGGATCGATTCGCGCGGCGGGAATCGTCGATTTCGCCGCGAGCGATGCCGGCGTCTTCACCCTCAGCAGCAACATGACCGTGACCGCCTGGTCGCCCGACGGATCGTTTCACTCCTCGGCGCAGATTTTGGAAGGGTCCGACGCACAGGCGCTCTCGATCGCGGCCGTGAATGGCGCGGTGTGGACCTCGCTCATTCGCGGATGCACGACGACGGGAGCGTGCGAGAAGAAGACGCTGGTGTTCGATCCGAGGAGCGGCTTGAGTCAGACCACATCGATGACTGGAGGAATCGTCGATGTTGTGGCGAACGGCAACCGAGCGTACGCCATCACCGATCTGCCATCCGAGGTGCGTGTGATCGATGTGTCGGATCCGTTTCATCCGTCGATCGTCAGCAGCGCGGCGGTGCAGGGGGCGCCTCTCTCGATCGCCTATGCAAGGGGCACGGTTTACGTTCTCGGCAACACACTCGCCGCCTACGCCGAGGCGGGACTGGCGAAGACCGCTGACATCCTCGGGCCGTATACCACCGACGGGACAGTGACACTCGCCGATCAGCACGTGCGGATCGACGACGATTGTGCCGTGATCACCGGCCGCACGTTCGCGCCGCAGCGCTTCACGCTGCCCCAGTGGACTGCGGCGTCTTCGTTTGCTACGCCGTCGACCGCGCGATTGCTCGCCACGCAACCGGGAACGTTCTACGTTCTGACCGACCACTCGCTCGAGATCTGGTCGAACGCTCCGCTGCCGAAGC
>JBGPFD010000211.1:0-6183 GCA_041483175.1 Thermoanaerobaculia bacterium
GAGACCGAGGACCCTGGACGGGATCTGCGCCGCGACGCCGTGAATCGGATCGTGAAGGATCGCCAGCCGGGCTCCGAGGATCTTCTGTATGTCCACGCGCTCGCGAAGCGCGGCGATGTATTCGTCGAGCAGATCACTCTCCTCGATCGAGCCGCCCTCGCGCGACGCGCGATGACCGAGGGCCTCGCTGATGGTGCGGTACATCTCGGGAAGCGCCGAGCCTCCGTACCACGCCTTGAACTTGATGCCGTTGTACTTCGCTGGATTGTGGCTCGCGGTCACCACGACGCCGCCGAGAAGTTTCCGATGCGCGGCGGTGAAAGAGATCGTCTGCGACGGTGTCGGCGCGGTGGAGAGAATCACACGCCAGCCGCCGGTCCGCAGCGTCTCGGCTACCGCGGCGGCGAAGTCGCTCGACAGAAAACGGCGATCGTAGCCGACGACCAGTGCGTTTCGGTCGATTCCTGCCGGCGGCTGAAGCGTCCGCGCGGCGACGGAAATCGCCTCACTCACGCGCCGCACCTGATCGAAAGTGAATCCGTCGGCGATGACCGCACGCCAACCGTCGGTCCCGAAGGTGATGTCGGCCACGCCGGCACTTTACTGGCGAAAGATCCCGCCTGACAACAGGTGTGGCTTGCGCTCCGTCATCAAGGAACGCCCGACCGGTGTAAGGGCGCGCGTCCCCGCGCGCCCGGCGGGCGAGGCGCCCGCCGCCTCACAAATGCTGTGACCTTGCCGCCGGCAATGCGCGCGGTCTGCGCTTGATGAAGTGCTCCGCGGACCGATATATTGGGATGATAGAGGAGGCCTCATGCCGAAATACGTGATCGAACGCGAGATCCCGGGCGCGGGCAAACTCACCGCGGAGCAGTTGCACGGCATCGCCGGCAAATCCTGCGGCGTTCTGCAAGCTATGGGTCCGGCCATTCAATGGGTGCAGAGCTACGTCACGGACGACAAGATCTACTGCGTCTACATCGCCCCGGACGAGAAGGCCGTGCGCGAACACGCGAAGCGCGGAGGCTTCCCGGCCAACAAGGTGTCGCAAGTTCGGACGATGATCGATCCGACGACCGCGGAGTGAGTTTCAGTGTGCACGTGTGGGAGCGGCCGAGGGCGGCCGCTCCCACACGACTTTGCTAGCCCTGCCGTCGCCGGCGGTGCTCGCCGCCGCCGCGCCCTTCGTGCCCGCCGCGATCTTCGCGTGGCGGGCGGCTGGCGCGCGCCTCGCGCGCGGCGGCCAGTTCTTCTTCCGTCGGGGGCGGAAGGAGTGGCTTGCGCGAAAGGCGGATCTTGCCGCTATCGGGCTCGATGCCTACCACCTGCACTTCGACCTCGTCGCCGAGCTGCAAGAGATCGGTGACCTGCCCGACGCGCGTGTGCGCCATTTCCGAGATGTGCAGCAGCCCGTCCTGGCCGGGAAGGATCTCCACGAATGCGCCGTACGGCTCGATCCGCTTGACTGTTCCCTTGTAGTTCTTCCCCACCTCGGGTGAAGCAGTCAGACCCTTGATGATGTCGATGGCCCGCTGTGCCGATGCGCCGTCGGTCGAGGCGATGGTCACTTTGCCGTCATCCTCGACGTCGATCTTGGTGCCGGTCTCTTCGACGATCCAGCGGATGGTCTTGCCGCCGGAGCCGATGACGTCGCGGATGCGATCTTTGGGAACGAAGATGGTGTACAGCCGCGGCGCGAACTCCGACAGCTCGGCGCGCGGCTTGGCGATCGCGCTGTCCATCTTGTCGAGGATGAACAGCCGCCCTTCCTTCGCCTGCTGGAGAGCCTGGGCCATGATCTCGCGCGAGATCCCCCTGACCTTGATGTCCATCTGCAGCGCGGTGATCCCCTTGCGCGTGCCGGCGACCTTGAAGTCCATGTCCCCTTCGTGATCCTCGAGTCCGGCGATGTCGGTGAGCACGGCGGTACGCGACTCTTCCTTCACCAGCCCCATGGCCACGCCGGCGACGGCGGCACTCATCGGAACGCCCGCCTCCATCAGCGCCAGCGATCCGCCGCAGACCGAAGCCATCGACGACGATCCGTTTGATTCCAGGATGTCGCTGACGCAGCGGATGGTGTAGCCGAACTCGCTCTCCGGCGGCAGCATCGGCTGGAGCGCGCGGCGGGCGAGATTGCCGTGGCCGATCTCCCGGCGCGCCGGTCCGCGCAGGAATTTCACCTCCCCGACGGAAAACGGCGGGAAGTTGTAGTGCAGCATGAACCGCTGGAAGGTTTCCCCTTCGAAATCCTCGATCTTCTGCCTTTCCTGCGGCGTGCCGAGCGTGACGGTGACCAGAGCCTGCGTCTCGCCGCGGGTGAAGATCGCCGAGCCATGCGTGCGCGGCAGCACGCCGAGGTCAATGGAGATCGGGCGAATTTTGGTAAACGAACGGCCGTCGAGGCGCTTCCCTTCCTTGATGATGACGTCGCGGAAGATGCGCTTCTCCATCTCCTGGTAGGCCGCCACGGCAGCCTCGAGCTTTTCGGTGTCTTCGGGGGGAATCGAACCGACGATCTGCTCCTTGACGCCGCGGCTCGCATCGCGCCGCGCCTGTTTTCCTTCCGCGAGCAGCGCCTCGCGCAGCGACGCGCCGTGCGACGACATCAGCTCACGAAACAGCTCATCGGTGAAGCGCGGAGTGTATGTGACTTCGATCTTCGGCTTGCCGGCCTCGCGGCGAAGCTCGTTCTGCAGCGCGCAGATGCGTCTGATCTCGTTGTGCGCCGCTTCCAGCGCATCGAGCACCACGTTCTCGTCGACTTCACGCGCTCCCGCCTCGACCATGACGAGCGCCTCTTCCGTGCCGGCGACGACAAGATCGAGATCGGAGAGATCGCGCTGCGAATTGGTGGGATTGATGACGAACTGCTCGTTCAGGTATCCGACGCGCACTGCGCCGATCGGATTCGGGAACGGGATCTCTGACATGACCAGCGCCGCGGAGGCGGCGTTGATGGCGAAGATGTCGGGATCGTTCTCACCGTCCGCGGAAAGAACGAGGGCGATGATCTGCGTCTCCTGGCGGTAGCCTTTGGTGAATGATGGACGCAGCGGCCGGTCGATCAGGCGGCAGGTGAGGATTTCTTTTTCCGTCGGACGCCCTTCGCGTTTGAAAAAGCCGCCCGGGATGCGTCCTCCGGCGTAGGTGTACTCCTTGTAGTCGACCGTCAGCGGCATGAAATCTCCGATCACGGTCCCTTCTTTGAAACAGGCGGTGGCGAGCACGACCGTGTCGCCGTATCGAATCACGCACCCGCCGTTCGCCTGCCGGGCAACCGCACCGGTCTCCAGCGAAAGCGTGCGCCCGCCGATCTGCATCTCTTTTTTGATGGCCATGACTTCCTTACGAATGCGCGAGGCCACTCATCACCTCGACGCGCGTTGAATTGTCCGCGTGGCCGGACGATGGGATCCGGCCGGAGGGGTCTGATGCAGCGCCGCCTCTTAGGCGGCGCACGCCGGCTGAGAGCCGGCGCTACATTGGATTACTTACGGATTCCGAGCTTGTCGATGATGGAGCGATACCGCTCCTGGTTGGTCTTCTTCAGGTAATCGAGAAGACGGCGACGGCGGCCGACGAGCTTGAGCAGCCCGCGGCGGCTGTGGTGATCCTTCGCGTGCGCCTTGAAGTGCTCTGTCAGGTAGCTGATTCGGTTCGACAAAAGAGCGATCTGTACTTCCGGCGACCCGGTATCAACGTCGTGAGTGCGATACTCGGTAATCAGGTCCGTCTTCTGTTGCTTCGTGCTAGGCAAAACATTGTCTCCTTAAAGAGTTACCGCAAGATTTTCCTTCAAACCGCGACACCATAACAGCGGCAGAGGGCAAAATCAATCCCGGGTTGCCTCCAAAGGCCGCCCCGCGCGCGGGTGGGTTACACTACGCGGCTCCTCGGAGTCGATGCCTACTTCGCCGACTGACATTCATCGCCGGGCCATGATCGTCGACGGCCATTGCGACACGCCCTACCGCCTTCTGCGCCGCAACCTGCATCTCGACGAACACGATCCCCAAGCACAGGTGGACCTGCGCACGCTCCGCGAGAGCGGGATCACCGCGACGTTTTTCGCCGCATACGTCCCGCCCTACTACGCCGGCCGCGGCGCGGTCGACTTCGCCTACAAGGCCATCGATCTGATCCGGTCGGAAGCGGCACGGTATCCCGACCTCAGCTTCTGCACCGACACCGGCGGGATCCGCGAGGCGAAGCGAAATGGGAAGACGGCGATCATGATCGGCGTCGAGGGCGGTCACGCCATCGAGGATTCCCTCGATACGCTTCGCGATTTCTATCGCCTCGGCGCGCGTTACATGACCCTCACGCATGTCAACACCAACAACTGGTGCGACTCCTCGGGGGACGCAGGACGGCACGACGGCCTGACCGCGTTCGGCCGCGACGTCGTCCACGCCATGAACGATCTCGGCATGATCGTCGACGTCTCGCATATCTCCGACCAGGCATTTGAGCAGGTGGTGGAAACGACTCGGGAGCCGATCGTAGCCACCCACTCTTCGTGCCGGGCGCTTTGCCGGCATCCACGCAACATGACCGACGACATGCTGCGAACACTGGCGAAAAACGGCGGCGTCTGCATGATCAATTTTTTCTCCGCATTCGTGAACGACGGGGTCGCTCAGGTGGTTCTGCAAGCGCAGAAGCGGGCCCGGCCGCCTGCCGATCACGGCGGAACCAAAGCGATGCCGGACGACCGCATCGACTGGGAGGAATTCCTCGCCTGGTACAAGGCTCTCGGCTGCCCCACGGCGAAAATCGACGACATCGTCGACCACATCGTCCACGCAGCGGGGGTCGCCGGCATCGATCATGTCGGGATCGGCAGCGATTTCGACGGCGTGCCGGCGCTGCCCGATGGATTGTCTACCGCCGCGGCGCTCCCGCGCGTGACCGAGCGGCTCCTTGAACGCGGCATCGCCGAAGCCGAGGTGGAGAAAATTCTCGGCGGCAACTTCATGCGCGTCTTCGAAAGGATCGAGCGCGCGGCTGTCATCCCGAGCGTGAGCGAGGGACCTGGGGGCGCGGCCGGCGCGTGATCGATCGTTTCTCGCGCACCGCCCTCCCAGGCCCCTCGCTCCGCTCGGGGTGACACAGGTTGCTACAATCGCCGACCCATGCCGACCGAGGTTGAACAACTGCGCGATTTTGCCCGCGCCTACTGGGCCGGTCAGGACATCCCGTGCCCCAAGCATCCCGGTGTCAAGATGACCGGCACCTTCGAACAGACCACTTTCGCCGATCACATCTTTCTCACCTGCCCGCGCGGCAAGGAGACCATTTCCCTTCCGCAGCGTCCGCGCCAGATCGTCTTTCAGGAACAGCAGGTCGAAGGATTCGTCGAAAACATCCAGCGCGGCGATGCGATCCTCTGCTATCGCTGCCAGTCGCCGCTGGAAGTGAACACCCGCGAGGATCCGGTCACCGGGATCGGCCATTACGTGTTCACCTGCGTCCGATGCCTGTCGTATGGCGAATGGGCCGGGCGGCCGGAGAACGCGAAAATCGGGAAATGAACCTGAACGTGTAGGGGCGCGCGTCCCCGGGCGCCCTCGGCGGGCCAGGGCGCCCGCCGCCACACCAACAGGGTAGGGATTTCCTCCTTTCCGTCACTCCTTGGAGAGGAGGGCCTCCGTGTCCTATCTCTCGCAGTTCGCTTCTGATCTCTCCCGCCTTCACGTCATCCTCTCCGTCGAGGACGGCGACCTTGAGGAGTACCGCGACCCGGCGTTCGAGGCGAGGATCCGGCGGCGCCTCAAAATGGATGGTCCGCGACAGGTGCGGCAACTCCAGCACATCGCTTCCGAAGTGGCGAAACTCGTCAGCCTCTAGTTGTCGCGTCTCAGGACGTTGTTCCCAATGAGGCGGCTGATCGGCGGATTGTCGTTGAGCGATGAATGTCCTCGGTGATGATTGTAGAAGTGAAGGTACCGATTGAGAGCTTCGCGACGTTGGTCGGAGCTGTGGTAGGCGAAGCGGTAGATACACTCGCGAAGTAACGTCTGGATGAATCGTTCGGCTTTCCCGTTGGTCCTGGGTCGATACGGCTTGGTGAAGGCATGACGCGTCCCCAGTTGGCCGCAGGCGCGTGCGAAGTCACGCGAGATGTAGCCACCACCGTTGTCGGTGAGCACGCGCCGGATCGGAGCCTTGTGGCCGACA
>JBGPFD010000212.1:0-6107 GCA_041483175.1 Thermoanaerobaculia bacterium
CTCGTGCTCCTGCCGTGGTTCTTGAAACGCGAGCGTGCGCGCGATCTTCTGTTCGTGACGCCGTGGCTGGCGATCACGTTCGTCCTCGCGCTCTTCCACTCGCGGTTCAGCTTTGACGCGGGCGTTGCTCTCGCCGCATTTGCCGGAATCGCCTTCGACCGCATCGGGCGGCGCGCGATGATCGCCACGCTCGCGCTGCTGCCGATGATCCCGGCTTATGTCCCGCTGCGATCGCTGGAGGCGTTCAACTTTTACTTGCGCCCCAACGCCCTGCGCGATTACGAAATGGACCGCATCTGCGAGTGGCTTCGCGCGCAGCCTCCCGGCGCGGTGCTCGCGCCGTGGTCGTTCGGGCACTGGATCGTCTGGATCGCGAAGAAGCCGGTTGTGATCGGGCCGATGCTCTCGGTCGGTCAGTCCGAATTCGCGGAAGGCCTTGGCTTTTTCTTTCTGACGGAGAACGCGGTGGCGCAGCGATTCCTGCGGTCGCACGGCGTTCGCTACCTGATCGTCACGCCGGAGATCGATTCCATCGCGCCGCGGGCGCGCGTCGCCGGACTCGATCCGGCACCGTATCGCGACCCGCGCGTCTACGCGCGCACGATCGCCGCGCGTCTCGCATTTGGCGGTTCCTTCGATGGCTATCGCGAAGTGCTGCGCTCGCGGGCGGCGATTCCGACCGCGTCCGGCGTCATTCCGCTGGTGCGGGTATATGAAATACAGGGCAACACGCGCGAGTCGTCGCCGCCGGCCCGAAACCCGAGCAGCTCGCCGATGGTGCGGGCGATGTCGGTCGGCGCCGCCGGCCCGTCGTAGTGTCCCGCTTTGATCCCGCGGCCCCAGAACATCACCGGGACATGTTGATCGTCTTCGACCGGCTGCCCGTGCGTCGTTCCCGTCCCGTCGTAATCCCAGATGTAGCCCGCTTTGAGCGTGATCAGAACGTCGCCGTCGCGGTCGGCTCGGAACGAGCGTCGGACCTCCTTCTCGATTTCCGGCGCGTTTGGCGTCGTTTCCAGCAGTTCGCTGTTGGTGAAGGCGTCGGAGACTCCGGTCAACCGTTTGGCCGCATCGCGCACGGCGCGTTTCACTTTCTCGCCATCGAGTTTCAGTGCGTGAATCCGAGCCCAGTTGAGATAGATTGCCGGCTCTTCGAAAAAGAGGATGACACCGTCGCTGACATCGGAGTTGTCGGTGATCTTCCGGCCGAACGCCGCGGCGACTTTTTTCTCCAGCTCGACGCGCGCCGGAGCGATCTTGGCCAGCTCTCCGAACGTGCGGATCTTCGCGCCGGGATTGCGCATGCTGACTCGGCCCGCCGCCCGCCCGAGGTCGCGTGCCACCTCGGGAATCGACTGCACGCCGTGATCGGCGGTCAGCACGATCGTGTAGCGATCGGCGAAGTGCGCGTCGAGAAAGGCCAGGAAGCCGGCGAGATCGCGGTCGGTGCGCACCACGCTGTCGGCGACTTCCAGCGAGTCGGGACCGTAGTAGTGCCCGAGGTAGTCCTGCGACGAAAGGCCGACGAATAGCAGATCGGGAGTGTCATCGGGCGCGCCGAGCCGCTCCGCTTCGATGAGCTGCTGGGCGAATCGGAGGAGCATGCCGTTGCCGAACGGCGTGTAGGCGAGCGCGTCGAGCGACTGAATCGGGTGTGGAAAGGAGACGCCCAGTCCCGAACGCTCGGTCTTGTACTTGCGCAGCGACTCCGGATCGTGCGTCAGCTTCGGCAGATCGGCTGCCGGAATGAACGACGACTGCTCCCACACCGGATGCTCCTTCACGGTTGCCGGAAGCGTCGCGTTGTAGGCAGAGAGCAGCGTCGCGTCGGCCACGTAATACGAGCTCGATGTGAATTGCTGTTTCGATGGATCGAACCAGTAGGCCGCGGTCGCTTTGCGCCCCGCCATCAGGATCGCGGCGCGATCCTTGAGCGCCGCGGCGTACACCTTGGCGCCCGGATAGGTTTCCTGATCGCGATCGCCGAGGGCGTCCGACTGCAGGTTCACCGGTGAGAATCCGCCCACCACCCGGTCATCCTCGACGCAGTTCTCAGGCGCTCCTTTGAGGCGGTCGAACCAGGTGTTGGCCACGATGCCACTCTGCGACGGTGTGTAGCCGCTGCCGATGGCCGCGTGCCCCGGCCCGGTGAAGGTGGTGGAGTAGGGATAGAGCGCGCGCGTGAAATCGGCGCCGTGATCGATGAAGCGGCGGAAGCCGTCGGGGGCGAAGTACGGCTCGAAGCGCGTCAGGTAGTCGTAGCGGAATTGATCGATGGAGACGACGACAACGAGGTCAGGGCGATCGGCGGCGAGGGCGGTGGCGGCGAGGAGAACGAGAAGCGTTGAATGCAGAACGCAGAACGCAGAACGCAGAATTGAGAAGCGGCCAACCCGAGGTCTTGTTGCTTTCTGAATTCTGCGTTCTGCGTTCTGCATTCAAGTCTCTGATGAAACGGGCCACCCGCAATGGAGTGGCCCGTCTCGAGCAGCGAAATCAGAAGATCAGAAGTTCACGCGGAGTCCCAGCCGTCCCTGCCAGCGCGAGCTGGTGTCAGAGGTCGAGAACTGCCTTCCCGGGTTCAGCGCGCCGCTGAAGGCTTCTCTGTAGATCGGCTGTCCGCTCGCCGCGTCCTGCCCCTGGTAGTTGACCACGCTGTAGGACCCGTTACTCACAGTGCGTACCACGCCGGAATTCTTGTCGAACATGTTGAGGAGGTTGAGAACGTCGGCCGTGATCAGGACACGCGCGGTGTGGTACTGCGGCAGGCCGAGCTCGTAGTGAAAGTCGAGCCTGCGCACCCACGGCTGGTTGACAACGTTGCGCTGCAGGATCTGGCGGCCGGTCGGATCGAGTCCGACGGAGCTGATGAAGTTCGTGAACACCGACGAGTCGAGCGGCGTTTTTCCCGCCCCACATGGGGTCGTCGCTGTCGGCGTGGTGGCATTCGACGGACAGAGGATCAGCCCGCCGCTCCCCGGCACAAACAGAAGGTCGTCATTTGCCGTGCCGTCCTTGTTCGGGTCGCCCCCCATTCGCAGCGAGTACGGCTGGCCGGCCTCAGCGTCGTAGTACAGACCCAATGCGTGGCTGAAAAGGCCGGTCGCGAAGTTGTATGTTGCGGCGATGTTGAAGCGGTTCTTGACCTGGAAGTTCGACGTGGCAAGCTCCGGCCGGAAGATATCTCCGCGGTTCGGCATGAACTGCCAGTTCGAGTAGGCAATGCTCGACGTGCCGTCGAATGCCGAGCGCGCGTTCTGGTGTGCATAGGCCGCGGCCAGCGTCATGTTGCGGAAACTCTTGTTGAGCTGCAGTGTCTCGGTGAGCTCGCGGCCCAGACTAGTGTTCGTCAGCAGCATCGCGTCGCCGATCGTGGTACTGGCAGGCTTATAGACCGGCCGGCCGTCGAGGGGACTGGTACCGTTCTGTACCTTGTTGACGTTTTTGTAGAAGATGTCCTCCTGCGTTTTTGACCAGAGCACTTCGGCCGTTCCGCGGATCCCCCAGAAGAGGTCGCGGTCGTAGCCGAGCGTGGTGCGGAGGACGCGGGGGAAGCGGAAGCTCGGATCGCTGAGCGCGACCGAGGGGACGGCGCCCGAACCGAGGTTGCGCGGCTGCGCGCTCGGATCGGGGTTGAACGCCGGCGGTGTGCAGCTCGGCGCGATGCAGGCCAGCGCGGTCGTCTCGATGCCGGTGCCGCCGTAGGCATTCGAGATCCAGACATACGGCGCGCGCCCCTGGAAAATGCCGATTCCACCGCGGAGCTGCTGCTTGCCGTCCGCAAAGGGATCCCAGTTGAAGCCGAAGCGCGGCTCCCAAATGAGCGACTCGCTCGGCGTGGCCGCGGTCGAGTAGCCGATGGCTGTCTCCACCGCCGGATTGAACGACGGCGTGTCGGGGAAATGCGGTTTGTCGGCGCGCAGTCCGAACGTCAGGGTGAGCCCTTTGCCCATGTGCCACTGGTCATTGGCATAGAGGCTGTACTGGGCGGCTTTGAACGCCGCCGGCCGCCGGGCGTCCGCACCATTGGCGAAGCCGATCTTGTAGATCGTAGGTTTGCCCGCCTCGAATGCGTCGAGCGTGGGGAAGTAGTAGTAGCCGTAGAAATCGGGAATGAAGAGGTTCTTGAAGTCGAACGACTCGTTGTGCGTGCCGAGGATCAGGGTGTGTCCACCCTTAACCCAGGTGTAGTCGTCGGTGATTTCGAGGATGTTCTGATTGAGCGTATTCGCTCCCGAAAATCGCTCCGTCCCGACCTGGATTGCGCCGTTGCGCTCGCCGCTGCCGCCGATCTCCACGGTGGGGAAGACCACTGGGACGGTGCGTACGTCGCGGATGGTCTGATATCCGACGCGTCCCTCGTTGTAGCCATTCGCGCTGAAGACGCTGTTGATCTGCGCCACCGTCGAATTGGTCTTGTCGGCAATGGTGTAGATCGAGGTCGGAAAGTAAAAGCGGGAGGTGGTACGGCTGTAACTGGAGGGCGTGGCGTCGCGGACTCCGTCAACGTAGTTGTGGCGCAGCGTGAGCTGATGTTGGTTGGCGACGTTGAAGTCCAGACGGCCGAACAGCATGTTGCCGTTCTGCTTGCCGATGAGGTCGCCGAGCGAGCCCGGATCGTAGTTGTATTTGCTGTTGAGAAAATCGGCCAGCACGCTGGCGCTCGGCGTGCCACCGGTCCCGGTGCCGCCGTACACTGTGCCGGTCGATCCGTCGGCGGAGGTGCCGTCGGGCTGCTTGCGGCGGTTTTCCTCACCGCTGACGAAGAAGAAGAGCCGGTCGCTCAGAATCGGGCCGCCGAAGCGACCGCCCCACTGGGTCTGGTCGAACTCGGAGACCGCGCGGTCGAACGGCCCCTTGCCGATGTAGGACTTGTTGCGTTTCGTTCCGAAGACCGAGCCCTCAAAATGATTCGTTCCCGAGCGCGTGACGGCGTTGATGCCGCCACCGGTGAAGCCGCTCTGACGGACATCGTAGGGGGAGATCACGAGCTGCAACTGCTGAATGGCGTCGAGCGAAATCGGTTGCGTACCCGTCAGACCACCGGGCGTGCCGCTGCTACTTAGACCAAAAAGGTCGTTATTCACGGAGCCGTCGATCTGGATGTTGTTGTAGCGATTGTTCCGGCCGGCAACGCTGAGCGTCGTTCCATCCGGGTTGCTCACGTCGGCGGAGAAATAGGGGTTCGTCCGCGCGAAGTCCTGCAAGCTGCGGTTGACCGTCGGCAGCGTCTGGATCTGCGTCTGGGAAACCGCCGAGGTCGATCCGGTGTGGCCCGGGTTGATGATCGGGTCGGGTGTGGCGGTGACGGTGATTGCCTCCGACAGCTTTGCGAGCTCCATGCTCAACGGGACCTCGGCGGTTTCACCCAATCGCACCTGGATGTGTTCGGCCGAAACGCTTTTGAATCCCGAGAGAGTAGCCGCCACCCGATACGGCCCCCCGACGCGTACGTTGGGGATCTCATAGCGGCCGCTCGAGCCGGCGACTGTCGTGTACTGCGTTCCTGTGGGAGTGTGAACGGCTTCGATCGTTACGCCGGGCAGTGCGGCGCCGTCCGTCTTGGCAGTCACGTTGCCGGCGAGATTACCGGTGGTGACCTGGGCCTGAACGACGCCCACTGCGACAGCGAGGCATAGAGCGAGGGCGAAGATCACTCGCAAGGATGTACGACGAGAATCCTGCATGAAGTCCTCCTGAAGTTTCGAGCTGACGTGGACTGAGCGCATCATCCGGTGGTGTGGACCGGATTATTGATTGATCGGCACGCGCGAGTCCAGAAACAAAAGTCCTTTGACCGCTCCCGGTGGTGACGTTGACCGACTGCCCCACGGCGCCAGAGCCGGCATCGGGCAGGGCGCGATCATGAAGCGCGTGCGAAATCGCATTTGCTAACCCTCCGAATGGGATTATCCGATTCTGGAGTTCCGAGACCAATTCGGTGCGGCAGGCTATCAGCCGCTCCGAGCAGGGGGACAGGCGAACAATCACAGATGTAAGTGATCAAAAGCTCTTGAGGAAGGCCTCGTTGGTGGGGAACTTCTGCAGGCGCTCGAGCAGCATTTTCATCGCGTTCATCGGGTCCGTTCCGGCGAGAGCGCGGCGGA
>JBGPFD010000213.1:0-6040 GCA_041483175.1 Thermoanaerobaculia bacterium
CCCACAGATCCCCGGGGCCGCCCCCCCACTGCTTACCCCCCCCTCGGTTGGGATTTAATTTTTTGGTAATTTGATTTTTTTTTTTCCCTGGCGGGGTTTCGGGGGCGGTATCTCCGGTGGAACAGCGACTAACGACCGACAGATGACGCCGGTCGCTGTCCCACCGGTGATGCCTCGCTGCGCTCGGCTTGAACTCGACGAGGCAACGACACGGTGATCATCGTGCCCGTGCCCGGCCGCGAGGCGACGTCGATCCGTCCGCCGTGCTCCTGCACGATGCGATAGGAGATGGCCATCCCCAGCCCGGTGCCCGACGGAAAATTCGTGCGGAAGGGCTGGAACAGCCGGCGCTGATCGATCTCCGACATTCCACGCCCGCTGTCGGTGAAGCAGATGCGGTACGTGTCGGGCGCGACCTCGGTGCTCACGCGAAGCACGCCGCCGAGCGGCATGGCCTGCACGGCATTGCGCGCCAGGTTCCAGAACACCTGGCGGATCTGATCGGTGTCGCCGGCGAGGGTGAACGATTGCGGCGCGATCTGCCGCTCGATGCGGTGGTCGGGCCGCAGCTCGGGCGAATTCGCCAGCAGGTCGAGGGTCTCGGAGAGGCTCGCGGCGATGTCGAACTCCGCGGTCCGTTTCTCCTGAGGCCGTACGAAGCGCAGAAAATCGGCGATCGATTTGTTCAACCGCTCCGATTCCTTGAGGATGATCGACATCAGCCGCTGTTCCTGCTGTGAGAGCGCGGTGGACTTCCGCAGCACCTGCACCGATCCGGCGATCGCAGCGAGCGGATTGCGGATCTCGTGCGCGATGCCGGCCGACAGCTCGCCGACCGCGGCCATGCGGTCCTTCAGCCGCAGCTCGGCCTCCAGCTTTTTCATGTCGGTGAGGTCCTGAAAGATCAGCGTATATCCCGACGCGGTTCCCTCCAGCGTGTTGAGCGGCGTCAACGCGTAGCCGATGCTGTTATCGTCGCCATCGCCCCGGAAGTTGTTCTTCTCCACCCGCACCACCCCCTCCGCAGCGATCGTCCGCCGCGCCTCTTCCCACTCCTCCGGGCGAAAGAATCCAATCTCCGAGATGTGCCGGCCGATGACCTCGCGCGGCTCGCGGCGCAGGATCGAGGATCCGGCCGGATTGACGAAGGAGACCGTGCCTTCCGGCGAAAGCGCGATCAGACCCGACGGAATCGACTCGACGACGTTCTGATTGAGCGCGCGCAGCGCGGCGAGGTTCTGGCGATTCGCGTCGAGCTCCTCGGAAGTCTTCTGCAGCTTCTCCGCGATGTACGAGGTCAGCAGCGCCGTGGCGTAAAAGCCGGCGAAGTTCGTGGCCACGTTCAGGTAGAGCCGCGAGGTGGTCCATGCCGTCGGGACGATGAACGATTGTTCCGGCAGCGGAATCAGACCGTAAAGGATCAGATCGCCCACCGCGCCGTAGAGGATCACTGCACCACTGGCGGCAAACAGCCCGCCGCGCCGGTACAGCATCATCGATGCGGTGATGATGGACACGAGATAGAGAAAGGAGAAGGGAGAATCGAGCGCGCCGGTGAAATAAACCAGCAGCGTTTCCACGAGCAGATCGCCGGCGAGCTGAATGGCCAGATTGATCTTCCGCGAGCGGATGATCTGGCCGGCGCCGATGTACAGCAGCGTCAGGCCGTAGGTCACGCCTGCCGTGGAGTACAGATAGTTGATGGGGAGGACTTCTTTGACGGTGTACTGAATGATCAACGCGCCGAGCAGCAGCGTGGTGACCACCACGACGCGGACGGCGATGAGCATTCGGGCATCGGAAGGCATGGTGTCAGGCGTTAGGTGTCAGGCGCTAGGCGTTAGGCGTTAGGCATAGGACGACCGGTCACCCCTAACGCCTAAGGCCTGACACCTAACGCCTTTTTCTTACCCGATCTGTCCGATGAGGGTGAACATCGGCATGTACATGGCGATGACGATGCCGCCGATGGCCACGCCGAGGAATGCGATCAGCACCGGCTCGAGGAGCTTCATCAGGCCGGCGACCGCGGTGTCAACTTCCTCTTCGTAGAACTCGGCGATCTTCGAAAGCATGATGTCGAGCGCGCCGGTCTGTTCGCCGACCGCGATCATCTGCACCACCATCGTAGGAAAGACGTCGGTGTCGCCGAGCGGCTCGCTGATGGTCTTGCCTTCTTCGACCGATTTCCGCGTGGCCATGATGGCGTCTTCGACGATGGAGTTGCCGGCGGTGCGCGCGGTGATCTGCAAGCCGTCGAGAATGGGAACGCCGGACGAGGTCAGCGTGGCCAGCGTGCGGCAGAAGCGGGCCACGGCGATCTTGCGCAGCAGGAGGCCGAGAATCGGCATCTTCAGCATCAATCCATCGAGGACCCGTTTGCCCTTGTAGGTGGCGTGGTACTTGCGAATGGAGAAGATGACAGCGCCGATAACCATGCCGATCAGCCACCACCATCCGGCGATGAAGTTCGACAGAGCGATGACCACGACGGTCGGCAGCGGCAGCGTGGCGCCGAGGCCTTTGAACAGCGCGGCGAACACCGGGATGACCTTCCACAGAATGACCGCCACGACGATGCAGGCGATGGAGATGACGGCCACCGGATAGATCATCGCCGACTTGACCTGGCTGTTCAGCTTGACCGCCTTTTCGATGTACAGCGCGAGGCGCTGAAGGATCGTGTCGAGAATACCGCCCGCTTCTCCTGCGGCGACCATGTTGGTGTAGAGGTCGTTGAAGATCTTCGGATGCTTGCGCATCGCGTCGGCCAGGTTGGAGCCCGATTCGACGTCCTGCCGGATCTGAATCAGACCGCGCTTGAAAGTCTTGTTCTCCTGCTGGCCGCTGAGAATCTCCAGGCACTGCACCAGCGGCAGGCCGGCGTCGATCATGACCGAGAACTGCCGGGTGAAGATGGCCACCAGTTGCGGCGGCACCCTGCCGCCGAACTTCGGGACGGCGATCTCCTTCCCTTTTTCTTTCAACGACGGAGCCTCGATGCGCTGCCGGCGCAGCATGGCCATGGCGCTATCTTTCGAATCCGCCGTCAACACGCCGGTTTGCATCTGTCCCGCTCGCGTCCCCTTCCACTCAAACTGCGGCATGGTCT
This sequence comes from Thermoanaerobaculia bacterium, assembly GCA_041483175.1. Taxonomy (GTDB): domain Bacteria; phylum Acidobacteriota; class Thermoanaerobaculia; order Gp7-AA8; family Gp7-AA8; genus Gp7-AA10. The sequence goes on from JBGPFD010000213.1 coordinate 3,113, forward strand.
CCTCCTCAGCTCCTTATGTAGTTCGCGGCCGCGGGCCGACAGCCGTCGACGGCGTTCCCTGCGGAGAAATCGTCCCGGCGCCACGCGAGATCATTTCCTGCAGCTCGTCGGGATTCGACGAGCGTGAAAGCGCCGTCTGCAACGTAATGTGTTTTTTGAAGTACAAAGTGGCCAACGATTGGTTGAAGGTCTGCATTCCGTATTTCGCCTGGCCGGTCTGCATCATGGAGTAGATCTGGTGCACCTTGTCCTCACGGATGAGATTGCGAATGGCCGCGTTCGGAACGAGGATCTCCATGGCCATGACGCGGCCCTTGCCGTTGGCCTTCGGCAGGAGCGACTGGCACATGATCCCTTCGAGGACGAACGAAAGCTGCGCCCGGATCTGCGGCTGCTGGTGGGCCGGGAAGACATCGACGATACGGTTGATGGTCTGCGCCGCGGAGTTGGTGTGCAGCGTGCCGAAGGTCAGGTGGCCCGTCTCGGCGATGCGCAGAGCCGACTCGATGGTTTCCAGATCGCGCATCTCGCCGATGAGCACCACGTCGGGATCCTGGCGCAGCGCCGAGCGGAGGGAGTTGGCGAACGAGTGCGTGTCGGCGTGCAGCTCGCGCTGGTTGACGATGCAGCTCTTGTGCTGGTGCAGAAACTCCACCGGATCTTCGATGGTGATGATGTGCTCGTGCCGCTCGCTGTTGATCTTGTCGATCATCGCTGCCAGCGTGGTCGACTTCCCCGAGCCGGTCGGCCCGGTGACCAGGACCAGACCGCGCGGGCGATTACAGATCTCTTCGACGATCGACGGCAGGCCGAGCTCCTTGAATCCGAGGATCTCGTACGGAATCTGCCGGTAGACGGCCGCCGTCGCGCCGCGCTGATTGAAGATGTTGGCGCGGAATCGGGCCAGCCCCTTGATGCCAAACGAAATGTCCAGCTCCAGATCTTCCTCGAAGCGATGCTTCTGCGCGTCGGTGAGCACCGAATAGGCAAGCTGCTTCGTTTCGGGAGCGGTCAGCGGCGGTATGTCCAGCGGCGTCAGCTTGCCGTCGACGCGGATCTGCGGAGGAGAGTTGGTGGTGACGTGCAGGTCCGAACCTCCGCGTTCGACCATCGTCTTCAGCAGTTGATGCAGGGTAACGGCCATCTTCTCTCCAGGTGTTAGGTGTCAGGCGCCAGGCGTTAGGTCGTCGTTTTTCCACCAACGCCTAAGGCCTGACACCTAACGCCTCACAGTACTGTCTCTCGAACCACCTCTTCGATCGTGGTGATTCCATCCTTGATTTTAATCAACCCCGAGCGGCGGAGGCTGATCATTCCGCTCTCCGCGGCCCGCCTCTTGATGTCGATGGCCGTCCCTCCGGAGAGGATCATCTCGCGGATCGTGTCATCGATCTGCATCACCTCGACCAGGCCCACGCGCCCCTTGTAGCCGGTATTGTTGCACTTCTCGCATCCGCGCCCCTTGTAGACCTGGAAGGTCCCGATCTCCTCTTTCTTGTATCCGAGGTTGATCAGCGCCTGCGGCGCGATCTCCACGACCTCCTTGCAGTTCTGGCAGATGCGGCGCGCCAGACGCTGCGCGGCGATGAGTAGCACTGAAGTGGCGACCAGGAAGGGCTCGATGCCCATGTTCATCAGGCGGTTGATAGTCGAGGGAGCGTCGTTGGTGTGCAGCGTGGACAGCACCAGATGACCGGTGAGCGCCGCCTTGATGGCGATCTCCGCCGTCTCGAAGTCGCGGATCTCGCCGACCAGGATGATGTTCGGATCCTGCCGCAAGAACGACCGCAGCGTCGCCGCGAAGTTCAACCCGATCGACTCCTTCATCTGCACCTGATTAATCCCCGGCAGATTGAATTCGACCGGATCCTCGGCGGTCATGATGTTCACTTCCGGGGAATTTACTTTCGCCAACGCCGAGTAAAGCGTATTCGTCTTGCCCGAGCCAGTGGGCCCGGTCACAAGAACCATTCCCCACGGCTTGAAAATGGCCTCCTCGAACTTGACCAGCGACTCCGGCTCGAAACCGAGCTTGGTCATGTCCAGCCGCAGGTTGTCCTTGTCCAGCAGCCGCATGACGATTTTTTCGCCGAACAGCGTCGGAAGAACGGAGACACGGAAGTCGAGCTCCTTGTTCTTCTCGTTCAGTTTCATCTTCAGCTTGATGCGGCCGTCCTGCGGAAGGCGCTTCTCGGAGATGTCCAGCTTCGAGAGAATCTTCAGGCGCGAGGTGATGGCATCCTTCAGCTTCAGCGGCGGGTTCATGATCTCGTACAGGATCCCGTCGATGCGGAACCGCACCCGATATTCCTTTTCGTACGGCTCGACGTGAATGTCGGACGCACCGCGTTTGATGGCGTCGGTCAGAATCAGGTTCACCAGCTTGACCACCGGCGCTTCTTCCGCCGATTCGGCAAGCGCCGCCATGTCGAGTTCTTCTTCGTCTTCGAGGACCTCGAGATCGGAGCTCTCCGCCTGCTGCAGGTCTTCCATGACCTTCTTCAGCTCCAGCGAGGAAGTCGATCCGTAATAGTTGTCGATCGCCGCCTTGATCCCCAGCTCGGAGGCCACCACCGGCTCGACGTTGTAGCCGGTCATGAACTTGATGTCGTCCATGGCGAAGACGTTCGTCGGATCGGCCATGGCGATGGTGATCGTGGCGCCAGTCTTGTTCACCGGCAGGATGTTGTACTTGCGCGCCACCTCGGGCGGAATCAGCTTGATGACGCTTCCGTCGATCTCGAAATGCGACAGGTTGATCGAGGGAACCCCGAACTGCTGGGAGAGGCACTCGGTGATGTCCTCTTCCGAAACAAAACCGAGTTTAATCAGCGTCTCGCCGAGCTTCCCCCCGGTGTCCTTCTGGGCCTTGAGGGCGTCTTTGAGCTGATCCTGCGTGATCAGACTCGCCTTGGTCAGGAGTTCGCC
>JBGPFD010000214.1:0-6026 GCA_041483175.1 Thermoanaerobaculia bacterium
GGGACGCGATGACTGACATCGTCGACTACTTTGGTCGCGTCCGCGACCGGACGATGCGCGTGATCGCCTGCATCCCCTCCGAGCAGATCGAGTGGACGTACCAGCCGGGCAAGTACACGGTCGGCGACATCGTCCGGCACCTCGGCGCGATCGAGCGGTGGATGTTTGCGGAAAACGCGCAGTTGCGGCCTAGCTGCTATCCGGGCCACGGCCGTGATCTCGCCGACGGATTGGATGCCGTCTCGGCCTACATCCGCCGTATGCACGGCGAGTCGATGGCCATCTTCCGATCGCTCAGCGACGACGACTTGGAAAAGACGTGTGCCACTCCCGCCGGCGCCGAGCTGCGCGTCGGCAAGTGGCTGCGGCTGATGATCGAGCACGAAATTCATCATCGCGGCCAGATCTACGTCTACCTGGCGATGCTGGGCGTTTCGACCCCGCCGCTATACGGCTTGACCGAAGAGCAGGTCCGCGAGCGCAGCGTCACCGCGCCGCGCGGCGGCGCGGCCGCGCGAGCTTCACGTGGAAGGTCCGGCCGCCGTCGCGCTGGACGGTGAACGTGCCGACGCCCTTTCTGCTCCATGGTCAATTACGCGTTGACAGGAACGACGTTCGCTGCCTGAAGGCCTTTGGGGCCCTGCACGAGGTCGAACTCCACGCTGGTGCCTTCAGGCAGCGAGCGAACCCCCTCCGCCTGGATCGCGGAGAAGTGGACGAAGACGTCCTTGCCGCCCTCCATGGTGATGAATCCATAGCCCTTTGCTTCGTTGAACCACTTGACTTTACCGATGTTGCGCATGCGTGGTGAATCTCCTTAGTGTCGGTGGTGCCGTGATGCGGACCAACCATCAAGAACACAGGATCATTTCAGGCCGCCCAGGTGCAGATCGGGCAGGCGGCTGGGTCATGGCTGCGCGCGGGACAGTATTCGCGACCGAAATAGATCAGTTGCAAGTGCCGCTTTCCCCACTCGTCGTGCGGGAAGAGTTTTTTCAGATCGGCTTCGGTTTGGGCGACATTTTTTCCGCTCGATAGGCTCCATCGCGCGGCGAGGCGGTGAATGTGCGTGTCGACTGGGAAGGCCGGCTCACCGAACGCCTGCACCATCACCACGCTGGCGCTCTTATGTCCGACACCGGACAGCTCTTCGAGCGCGGCGATGTCGCGCGGAACCCGCCCGCCGTGCTCCTCGACGATCTTCTGCGCCAGCCGTTTGAGGTTGCGCGCCTTGCTTGGCGCGAGTCCGCAGCTCCGGATCAATTTCAAAATTTCACGCTCCGGCATCTTCGCCAGGGCCTTCGCGTCGGGCGCACGCCGGAAGAGCGCCGGCGTGACGCGGTTGACCTGCGCGTCGGTCGTCTGCGCCGAGAGCACCACCGCGACCAGCAGCGTGAACGGATCGCGATGGCGGAGTGGAATGTCGGGGAGGGGATAGAGGCGGTCGAGGATCTCGCCGATCTTCTTCGCCTTCTCGGCGCGTTTCATGGGATGTTCGCCTCGCGCCAGCGCACGATCGGCTCAGGCAGCGGAGGAGAGGTTTGATTGGCGCCGAAGAGCGCGACGACATCGGCCGATGGCACCGGCCCCTTACGCGTGCGCAGGACACCGCGCACGTACGCGATCGCCGCGAGCGTCTCGGCGGACTCGAAGCGATGCTCGAAGTAGAGCCACTTCTCGTCCCAGCCGACGACGCGCGTGTGCAGGACGAATTTCTGGAATGCGCCGATCTCGCGGCGATAGCGGATCACCGCGCCACCGACGACCGGATACCAGCGGCGCCTGATCGCTGCGCGTAAGAGTCCCGTACGCGCCATCAGATTGATTCTGCCGAGGCCCGCGAGGCTGACGTAGCGGCCATCGTTGAGGTGAAAGTTGAGATCGATGTCGGTTGGCCAGACGCGAAAGTGCAGCGCGGAGCCTTCCAGCAGCCCGATTCGCCGGCCGAAAAGGCACGCGAGGAGAACCCGTACGACGCGGAAGAACAGCAGCATGCGTCAGTTGAGATCGAACAGGAGGAACTCGGCCGTGCCGCGGCCCTTCAGCGTGAGCGTTCGCTCGTCTTCGATCGCCGCACCTTCGCCGGCGCGAAGCCGCTCGCCATTGACTTCCAGCTCGCCGCGTGTCACCTGGATCCACCCGTAGCGCTCCGGCTCCAGCGGATGGACGATCGCGACGCCGTCGTTCAGCGTCGATGCGTACAGCGTCACATCCTGATGGATGGTGAGCGATCCGTCGCGGCCGTCGCGGGAGGCGACGATCCGCAGCCGATTGTTCCGTTCTTCGATCGGAAACGTCTTCTGTTCGTATTCCGGCTGGATGCCGCGGCGCTCGGGGAGGATCCAGATCTGCAGAAGATGCACCGGCTCGCTCCGCGACGGATTGATCTCGCTGTGCAGCACGCCCGTGCCGGCGCTCATCCGCTGCACCTCGCCGGGATGAATCACCGACCCGGTGCCCATGCTGTCGCGATGCTCCAGGGCCCCTTCGAGCACGTAGGTGACGATCTCCATGTCGCGATGGCTGTGCGTGCCGAAACCGCGGCCCGGCTGCACGCGATCCTCGTTGATCACCCGAAGCCCGCGGAAGCCCATGAACTGCGGATCGTAGTAATCGGCGAAGGAAAAGGTGTGGTACGTATCGAGCCAGCCGTGATCGAAATGCCCACGCTCTTCTGCTTTGCGAATGCGAATCATCCGGCGCATGTTAAAACAACCGCATGGAACCGGCAGCCCCGCCTCGCAAGCTCACCCAACGGACCGAAAAGCACTACTGCGTGAAGTGCCTGGCCGAGGTGCCGGCCGAGGAGTACTTCAACAACGATTTCCTCTGCAACAAGTGCACGGAGAAGGAGGCGGAGTATCCGCTGCAAACCACCGAGAACGCAGGGCTGAGGGATGAGGGCTGAGGAATGACGGCCGATTCATCCCTCAGCCCTTCGCCCTCATCCCTCGGTCGCGTCGCGGTCATCCACGACTGGCTAACCGGCATGCGCGGAGGGGAGCAGGTCCTGGAAGAGATCCTGGAGATCGTCCCGCAGGCCGAGCTGTTCACGCTGTTCCATTTTCCGGGCGCGGTGTCGGCGAAGATTGAATCGCGCCCGATCCACACCTCGTCGCTCCAGCGGATGGCGCGCCGCGTGCGTGACTACCGCACGCTCCTGCCCCTCTTTCCGCGCGCAGTCCGGCAGTGGGATCTGAACGGATTCGATCTGATCATCTCCTCCAGTCATTGCGTGGCGAAGGGAGTCGATCCGCGCGGCAGACCGCACCTCAGTTACTGCCACACGCCGATGCGCTACATCTGGGATCGCTTCGATGATTACTTCCCGCGTTCGCGCCCGCTCCTGCGCTGGACGATGTCTCTTCTGGCTCCGCGGCTCCGGCGATGGGACGTGGCTACAGCCTCGACCGTGACACGATTCGTGGCGAACTCGAATTTTGTGCGCGGCCGGATCCAGCAGTACTACGGCCGCGACGCGCAGGTGATCCATCCCTTCGTTGCGGATGAATTTCTGTCTGCGCCGCTGCGTGACGATCGCGACGACTTCGAGGTCATCGTCTCCGCCCTCGTCCCCTACAAGCGCCTGGATCTGGCGATCGAAAGCGGCAGGCGGCTGGTGATCATCGGCGACGGCCCGATCCGGGAGCGCCTGCAGTCGCGTGCCGGCCCCAACGTTAGCTTTCTCGGAGCCGTATCGAGAGAGGTGATCGTCGATTACCTTTCGCGGGCGCGCGCGCTGATCCTCCCCGGCGTGGAGGACTTCGGCATCGTTCCGCTCGAGGCCATGGCCCTCGGGACCCCGGTGGTGGCCTTCCGGGCCGGCGGCGCACTGGACTCTGTCGTCGACGGAGTCACAGGGATTTTCTTCGGCCAGCCCGTGGTAGATTCGCTTCGTGGCGCGCTGGAGGCAGCCGGCGCGCGCGCGTGGAACCGGCAGGCGATCCGCGACCATGCGGCGGCGTTCTCGCGGGCTCGCTTCGCACGGCAGTTTCAGGAGACCCTTCGGCAGGTGGCCGTTTGATCGAAAAGAAACACCGGGCGCTGGCGTCCATCTATCTCTTCAATGATGCCGTGGCATCGAACCTGGCGATGCTCGCCGCCTGGTTCCTCCGCTTCCACACCAACCTCATCCCGGTCACCAAGGGGATGCAGGACATCGAGCAGTACGTGAGCGTCCTTCCGATCATCACCGTCGTCTTTCCGCTCGCCTTTGCTATTCAGGGTCTCTACCGGATCCGCCCGACGCGGTCGAAGACCGAAGAGTGGATGTCGGTGGCCATCGGCTCGGTCGTGGCGACGGTGGTGCTATCGGGCGTCCTCCTGTGGATCCGCCCGCCAAAACGGCCCGACGTCCTTTACTCGCGGGCCACACTCGGCATCTTCATGCTTTGCGCGATCATTTTTGTGATCGCAGGGCGGATGCTGGTGCGCGCGGCGGTGAAGCACCGCCATCGCCAGGGGAAGGATCTTGACCGCGTGCTGATTGCCGGGAGCGGCGAACTGGCGCGCGAAGTCGTCGAGCGCATGCAGGCGCAGGGCGAGCTCGGATTCCGCATCATCGGCTATCTGCGCAACGACGTGAGACCGGCTCTCAGCGGGTCCGAGCCGGCTGGAGAGCCGGCTATACGTGACCAGTCGGTCCCCTGCCTCGGCTCCATCGACGAGGCGGAGCCGGTGATCGAGCGGCATGCGATCGATCACGTTTTCGTCGCGCTGCCGCACGCCTCGTCGCAGGCGATGACCGCGCTGCTCGACCGGCTGGTGCGGAGCTGCGTGTCGATTCACGTCGTGCCCGACCTGCTGCAGTTCATGGTGCTGCGCTCGCGCGTGGAAGACATCGACGGGCTGCCGACGATCAATCTGTCGGAGACGCCGCTGGAGGGATGGAGCCGCTTCGTCAAACGCGGATTCGATCTGCTGGTTGCCGCGGCGGCGCTGATCGTTTTTTCGCCGCTGATGCTGCTGATCGCGCTGGCGATCCGGCTCGAGGATCGCGGGCCGATCTTTTACCGGCAGGTGCGCATGGGACTCGACGGCAAGCGGTTCGAGATTTTCAAGTTCCGCTCGATGAAGGTGGGGGCGGAGAACGGGACCGGCGCGAAGTGGGCGGAGCGCGACGACCCGCGGCGGACGCGGATCGGGCGCCTGATCCGCGCCTGGTCGTTGGACGAACTGCCGCAGCTCTTCAATGTGCTCGCCGGCGACATGAGCGTCGTCGGGCCGCGGCCGGAGCGCCCGCAGTTCGTCGAGCAGTTCCGCGCCGAGTTCCCGCACTACATGCTGCGCCACAAAGTGCGCGCCGGCATGACCGGATGGGCTCAGGTGCACGGCTGGCGCGGCAACACCTCCATGCGCATTCGCATCGAGCACGACCTCTACTACATCGAGAACTGGTCGCTGCTGCTCGACGTGAAGATCGTCTGCATGACCGTCGTGCACGGCCTGCGGCACGAGAACGCGTACTGATGGCCGCTGCCTAATTCACGGACGGTCGCCGCGACCGCGGCCCATATTTGGGCTTTGAGCGAGGACCCCCGGGGCGTTCAAGAGGTGGGGGCGGCTAAGGGTTGCTCCTTTGCGCCCATGATCAGGAGCCACAGCATGATCGCCACCTCTCCGAGGAGAGCGGGAAAGGCGTCGCGAAAGACCATCGGCGCATACTGCGGTGCCAGTAACGCCGTAAAGCTGATGGTCAGATACGCGAAGCAGTTGATTATCAGCCAGACGCCCAAGATACGGGGAAGGAAACGCGACTTGATCACCAAGAGGCCGAAGGGCAAAAGCCATAACCCCCAAAAGATCTCGTTGGCAATCACGCCATGGTCATGTAGGCGGAGGAATAGCATGGCCATGGCTTCCCGCTGAGGTTTGTCGAAAACGGATAAGAAGTTGGCGCCGCGTGCGAACAGCAGCGCGGCAGCGTCGTTCACCGTGTTGAGGAAGTAGATAGGGGTTACCACCAGACCGCCTAGGATCACCATCAGCGCAGCGAGGTCCCGGTTCACTACTTTGAGCAACCGGTA
>JBGPFD010000215.1:0-6004 GCA_041483175.1 Thermoanaerobaculia bacterium
CCAGACGAATGGCCCGACCCTCCTCGCGTCACCTGCTGGTGACGAGATTCCGCAAAAGCGGACGTTCCGAACAACATCGCGAGGGCAACCGCTCCCGCGATTTGAAGCGATACGTTCTTATCCTTTTGCATCTCGCCTCCTCCGACGATGAGCAACGGGTTAGTCTCTCGCAATCGGCGGGCCATTGCGAAAGTCACCGCACCCGACGATTCTGTCACCGAGCCGCGACGACGGCAAACGGCAGGGACGGTTCAGCCTCGACCCCTGAAAGATCGCGGAGCTGACACTCTCCCGGGATTAACGGCAAGAGAACAGGCATGCATCGCTATCGAGCTTGCTGATGCATCGGTCGGCTTTCTGCGCCTCGCTGCACACGCCGAACTTCATGTAGATCGGCGTGCAATCGAGAAGGTGCTGGGCGGCCGGCGCACGAACGTCCGCTGATCGATTTCAAATCCTGCCGTCGGTAGATGGCAATCAGGTCCCGGGCCGTGAGTTGCGGAAGGCCTCTCGCTCACACAGATATCCTGAGCTTCTCTGCGGACACCTCGGAGGGGATTGGCTCGCCGCGCTCGAGCCGGCTCTCGATGTGCAGCCGTATCGCGTCGACGATTTGCTCTCGCGCCTCCTCTCCGGTTTCTCCTTCGGTGTAGCAGCCCTGGAGAGTCGGGCAGATCGCGAGATAGCGCCCCTCTTCGTCGCGCTCGATGACCACGGTTAACTCGTAATTTGCCATCGAGGTCAGCGTAGCAAATTTGGCGTCCCCAGCGGGATTCGAACCCGCGTTGCCGCCGTGAAAGGGCGGTGTCCTGGGCCTCTAGACGATGGGGACTCTCAAAGGCAGAAGTCAGAAGGTCGAAGGCAGAGGTCTGTGCCTTGCCACGTCTGCCTTCTGCCCTCTGCCTTCTGACTTTTCATGGTGAGCCCGGTAGGGATCGAACCTACGACCAACTGGTTAAAAGCCAGCTGCTCTACCACTGAGCTACGGGCCCAAATCTTCAACGGGGTTCGGCACGGCGCAGCCGTGCCCTACGCCCCCGCCCCAAACGGGCGCCCCCGTCCGCAAACGGCGCAAGCCCCCGCCACAAACGGGCGCCCCCGTCCACAACGGGCGCGATCGTCCGCAAACGGCGCAATGTACGGGCCGCCCGCGGCCGTGTCAAGAACGGGCGGGCTGTGCCGGAAATTGCCTGCATGTATCATCCGCCGATGCGCGTCGCTCGTTCGCTGCTCGTCCTGTTGCTGCTCATCACGCCGCTCATCGCTCAGGAGCGCCGGCTCCCCACCGGCGTGACGCTCGATCCGGTCGCGCCGCCACATGCGGTCGGCAATTTTCCTCTCGCCATGGTCGCCTCGCCCGACGGCAGCCGCCTCGTCCTTCTCCTTTGCGGCTGGCGCCAGCAGGGGATTCAGGTCGTCGATCGGAAAAGCGGCGCCGTGCTGCAGACGATCGAGCAACCGGCCGCGTTCATCGGCCTGACGTTTTCGCCCGACGGCCGCACGCTCTACGCCTCCGGCGGCAACGACGACGCGATCTACGTCTATCGATGGGTGGATGGGCGGGCGGAGGCCGACGGCAAGATCACCATTCGCATGAAGAAGGACGCCAAGGCGAACGGTCAATCGTATCCGGCCGGCCTGGCGTGCTCGCCCGACGGACGTTTCCTCTACGCCGCCGAAAACCTGGGCGACTCGCTGGCGGTCATTGATCTGGAGCGCCGCGCAGTCGTCCAACGCGTGCACACCGATCGCTATCCCTACGCCGTCGCCGCCGCGGGCAAGCGCGTCTATGTTTCCTGCTGGGGCGATTCGACCGTGAACGCGTTTTCGGCGGGAAACGGCCGGTTGTCGCGCCGCAAGCGCATCGATGCGGGCCGCCATCCGTCGGCTCTCCTGCTTTACGGCGCGCAACTCTTCGCCACCTCGGCGACGACCGATCGCGTCGCGGTGATCGACACCGCATCGGGGAAAATAGTCAAGATGTTGACTGATCCACCGGCCTCCGGCCCGCAGGAAGGAAGCACGCCGAACGCGCTGGCGATCTCCGCCGACGGGAAGCGCCTCTATGTCGCCGAGGCGGACAACAATGCGGTCGCGGTGTTTGATGTGGCGGCGGGGACGCTGCTCGGCCGTGTTCCGACCGAGTGGTACCCGACAGCCGTGGTCCGTCTCGGACGCGAGATCGTTGTCGCCAGCGCGAAGGGTGCCGGGAGCGCGCCGAATCCGCACCGCCCGCAACCCGATCAGAACATGCCGCGCACCTCGCGCGATTACACCCTCGGGCAGCTCGACGGAAGCATCCTCTCGTTTCCGGAGGTCGTGAGGGATCTCGCAACTCTTTCGCGGCGGGTGGCAAAGGCGAATGGCTGGAATATGGGCCTCGCTCTCAGCCCCGCCGAACGGGCTAAGAGCCCGTTCCACATGTTCAAGCACGTCATCTACATCATCAAGGAGAACCGCACATACGATCAGGTCTTCAGTGACATGCCGGAGGGGGATGGCGACAAGTCGCTCCTCTTTTTCGATGCCAGCGTGGCTCCCAATCATCACGCGCTGGCCGCTCGCTTCGGGCTGTTCGATCGTTTCTTTGTGAATGCCGAGACCAGTGCCGATGGGCACCCCTGGTCGACCGCTGCGTACGCGACCGATTACATCCAGAAGACGGTCCAGTCGCAGTACTCCAAGCGAGGGCGCACGTTCGATTACCAGGGAACCAATCGCGGCGTTGTCGTCAGCGATGACGACGATGTTGCTTCGCCTTCGAGCGGATATCTGTGGGACCTCGCGGTGCGCAAGAAGATCTCGCTGCGCAATTACGGCGAGTTTGTGGTCCAGGGAGCCGACATCGGACAGAAGGAGCTCTCGATCGGGACGAAGCGCGCGCTGCTCGCCACGACGTCACCGAATTACGTCGGATGGGACCTCGACGTTTCCGATCAGCAGCGCGCCGACGCCTGGCTCGCGGAGTTCAATCGCTATGTCGCCGATGGGAATCTGCCGGCGCTGGAAATCATGTCGCTGCCGAACGACCACACGGCGGGGCTGTCGGCGAAGAAGCCGACGCCGCGCGCCTACATGGCGGACAACGATCTGGCCCTCGGCCGCATCGTCGAGGCGCTCTCGCATTCACCCTACTGGCGTGACACCGTCGTGCTCGTGCTCGAAGACGATGCGCAGAGCGGGCCAGATCACGTCGACTCGCATCGATCGGTTCTGCTGGTGATCTCGGCCTGGAACCGGAGCGGAGTTGTCCATCGCTTCACGAACACGACGGACGTCATCGCCACCATCGAAGAGATCCTCGGTCTGGACTCGCTTTCGCAATTCGATCATTTCGGACGGCCGCTGCGCGGCATCTTCGCCACCGCACCCGACCTGACGCCGTACAGCGCGCTCAAGTCGTCCGTCGATCTGAACGAGAAGAATCCTCCGGGGCCGGAGGCTGACCAATCGTCGAGACTCGACTTTTCGCGCCCCGATGCCGCCGATGATGCGACGTTGAATCTCGTCTTGTGGAGGGCGATGAAGGGCGACGCGCCGTATCCCGGGGCGACGCGCGCGCCCGCGGCGGCGTTCGTCGGCAATTGAGCTGTCACCCCGAGCATCAGCGAGGGGCCTGGAGGGGCGGCGGTCGCGCAAATCGGCATTGATCGCTCCCCGCCCACCCAGCTCCCTCGCTCCGCTCGGGATGACACCAGGTCCTAGGAGAAGCCGCGCGGGCGCTCGTCGATCGTCGACGCCACGTGGAGGATCGCCGCGGTGTAGATCGGTTCGTCGACGCGCAGGCGCAGCGGCTTTTTCGGATTCCCGGTCTTGATGGTCACCACGTTGTCGTCCGCATCGGCGACCACGGCGAACGCGTGCGCGATCGGCATTTCCAGCCGCTTCTTCGCCTCCACGATGACGCGCCGGTTTGTGACGTGCAGCGTTCCCCGATCGGTGGGCGTTTCGTAGATGCAGTACTCCTGAAAGCCGAGCTTTGTGCTGCATTTCGCGCGCGGGAGCCTTTGCGGGGTCAGACCTTGAAAACGGCGAAACTGCTCGACCGTCCGCGCGTCGTCGTCGGCAACGCCGAGGCCGTTGCGCAGAACGGCGAGTTCCTGTGTCGATGCTGCGCCGAGCCGGTTGTCGGCCAGCAGATGCCAGGCGACAGTGCGCACGAGATCGCGCTTCGCGGCCGTTTGATCCTCCGGCGTCAGCCCGGCGGCGCGCGCGGCGCGATCCATCGTTTGCGCGATCTCTTTCGATGCGCCGGGCCCGCGCTTCGCCAGTTCGTCGAATCCGATCAGCAGAACCGCCCGGCGGGCGGCCGCTGCCCAGATGTCATAGGGAAGTATTAGCGCTTCGCGCTCCCGTTCCAGCGTTGCGAACGCCTCGTCGCCTCGCTCCGTGCGTGCGCCGTCCAGCGCCGTGGTGTACGCGGCGAGCAGATCGCGATTTCTTTTTTCCGTCACTTCGCGCTCCTCGCGCTCGCGCGCTTCCTGTTCCCGAAGTTTTCTCCGCTTCTGCGCCGTCAGAACGATCGGCGTGGCGATCATGCCTACTCCGAGGATCACTTCGGCCCATCCTTGCGGCCCTTTGCGTCCGATCACCGCGAATCCAACGAGCACGAGAAGGAATCCGAAGAACATCAGCGCGAGGAAGCCGTAGGTGCGTGACGGCCGATCGGATTTGAACGACGACCAGAACGGCGTGGAGGCCAGGCTCGGGGCCTTGGGAAGCGTGGGGCCGGCGAATCGATCGGGGCCGCCGAAGAAAAATCCCTCGCCGCGCCGGCGGATGAATTCACCCGACGCGCCCGTGCTCAGCGCACGGTCGTCATCGCTCGACGTGCCGCTGAGATCCGGCGTCACGCCGAAACTGATCGCGCCGAGGGGAAGGCGTTTTTCGACGTAGAAGGTCATGGGGTCTTAGCTGTTAGCTGTTAGCTCTTAGCTGTTAGCTCTTAGCTCTTAAGGAACCTTTGCACAAGTGCCCCTCCGGGTGTAGGGGCCGGCGTCCCCGCCGGCCCGGCGGGCGAGGACGCCCGCCGCTACACGAAGCGGTTGCTTTCCTAAGAGCTAAGAGCTAACAGCTAAGAGCTAAGAGCTTTTGCGCCGCGCCGGTAAACTAGCACGACATGCCTGCGGTCTATGCCCTCGCCGCGTTCCTGATGACGCTCGCCGGCGGCGCGTTCGCCTTCCGCTACCAACGCTATCTGCTCTACATCATGGCCTTTTCGTCGGGGCTGCTGATCGGTGTGGCCTTTCTCGACCTGATCCCGGAGGTGAGCGACGCCGCATTGCGCGAGGGGATCCCCATCCGCGGTCTCATGGTCATGGTGGTCACCGGATTCGTGGGCATCTTCCTGCTCGAGAAATTGACCATCATCCACAGCGAAAAGCAGCACGACGCGCCGGGGCACCAGCACCATGTCGGCCTGGTCGGCGCGATCGGGCTGTCGTTTCACAGCTTCCTCGACGGGTTGGCCATCGGCGTCGCATTCGCGGCGGGCCCGCGCATCGGATTCATCGTGCTGCTGGCGGTCGTGGCGCACGATTTCGCCGATGGACTCAACACGGTCACTTTCATGCTGGCGACGCGGAACAGTGCCGCGCGCACCGGTCTGCTGCTGGCGATCGACGCCGTGGCGCCGGTCGCCGGAGCGCTCTGCGCGGGCATCTTCCGGATCGACCCGCGCATCGTGGCCTATCAGCTCTCTTTTTTCGCCGGCTTCCTCCTCTACCTCGGCGCGTCCGATCTGCTCCCGCAAGTCCACGCGCAGCCGCGCGCGGCGCTGATCATCGCCACCGTCGGCGGGCTGGTGACCTCCGGTCTGCTCGTCTACGCCATACAATTCGGCGCATGAGACGATTCTTCTTCATCGCTGTCATCCTCCTTGCAACTGCCGCCGACGCCCGATTGATCACCGAGAAGGATCTTTTCCGCTTCCAGTGGGTGGCCGATCCGGAGATCTCGCCGGACGGATCGCAGGTCGCATTCGTGCGCGTGACCATCGATGAAA
>JBGPFD010000216.1:0-5966 GCA_041483175.1 Thermoanaerobaculia bacterium
ACGTGACGTTGGGGTCAGGTATCCACTTTCCTTTCACCGGAATTTGGAGACCTGACCCCAACGTTTCCAATCAACTACGAACTCATTTCTCCCCGCAAATCGCGCTGCATCTCCCGTTTCACCTTCGCCGGCGAATATCCGCGGCTGAAGAGGTAATACAGCTTCGTCAGCGCGGCCTCGGCGGTCATATCGTACCCGCTGATCACGCCCGCACGCGCCAGCGCCGCGCCAGCCGTGTACTCCTCCATGTTGACCGTTCCTTCGAGGCATTGCGTGCAGTCGACGATCACCACCCCGCGCCGCGTCGCCTCGGTGAGGGCATTGAGGAATCCTGCATCGTGATCGGGGCCGTTGCCGACGCCGTACGCCTCGAGCACCAGTCCCTGCAGCGGGGGGCGGAGGACGTTCCGCACCAGATCGGGCGAAATTCCGGGAAAGAGTCGCAGCGCGCTGACCACGACGCCCGGCTCGAATTCGTCCACCCGCAGTTTCTGTCGTCCGCGCGGACGTCGCACCAGATCCCAGTTGATCTCGATGTCGATTCCGGCCGCGCCGAGGGCCGGGACATTGGGCGAGGCGAAGGCGGCGAAGCCGTCGGCACTGACCTTCACCGCGCGGCACCCACGGATCAGGCGGCCGCCAAAATAGAGGCAGACCTCCGGGATGTCGTAGTTCGCGGCGAGCAGCAGCGACGTAATGAGATTCTCGCGCGCGTCGTTACGCACCTCGCAGAGCGGAATCTGCGATCCGGTGATGATCACCGGTTTGCGCAGCCCGCGCAGCATGAACGGAAGGGCGGAGGCGGTGTAGGCCATCGTGTCGGTGCCGTGCAGGACGACGAAGCCGTCATGGCGGGCGTAATTCGCGGCGATGTCGCGCGCGATCGTCACCCACTGGCGCGGTGTCATGTTCGAAGAGTCGAGCAAAGGCGCGTATTCATGAATGGTGAACGCGGGCATGGAGCCATCGCGCAACTCCGGCATCGCGCGCATCTGCTGCTGCAGAGACCCCGGCGCCGGGCAGTAGCCCGCGGCAGTCCGTTTCATGCCGATCGTCCCGCCGGTGTAGGCGATATAGACGCGTTTGCGCACGCTCTCCCGACTCTACCCTAACGGGACTGGTGCGGGAGCAGCCGCCCTCGGCCGTTCAGCGGCTGGCGAGGGCGTCCGCCGTCACACTCTTGACCACCTGTCCTTCTTTCATCACGAAGAAGACGTGCTCGGTCTGGCGGATATCGTCGAGCGGATTGCCGGGAAGGGCGACGATGTCCGCCAGCTTTCCGGCGGCGAGCGTGCCCAGGCGGTCGTCGACGCCTAGAAGCGTGGCGGCGACAGAGGTCGCCGATCGAAGAGCAGCAGCGGGCAACATGCCGAGGCCGGTCATCAGCGCGAACTCGCGGGCGTTGAGGCCGTGCGGCGAGACGGCGGAGTCGGTGCCGAAGGCGATCTTCACGCCGGCCTTGAGCGCGTTGCGGAACATGTCGCTTCGCGCGGCGACCGCGGCGCGTCCCTTCGCGGCAATCGCCGGCGGAAACTTGTCGATCTTCTGCATCACCCAGTCACCGGCGAGCACGGTCGGCACCAGATAGACGCCTTTCTCCCGCATCATGGCCAGTGTTTCCGGCTTGATGAACGAACCGTGCTCGATGGAGTCGACGCCGGCCTGGACGGCCATGCGCGCGGCGGTATCTCCGTGGCAGTGCGCGGCGACCTTGCGGCCCCAGTGATGTGCCTCCTCGACGATGGCGTTCATCTCGTCCTGCGACAGCTCCGGCGCGTCGACGGGATCGGCCAGCGACAGCACGCCGCCTGAGGGCATGAATTTGATCACGTCGGCGCCGTACTTGATCTGATAGCGCACCGCGGCGCGGCATTCGGCGACGCCGTTGCAGACGCCTTCCAGCGGCCCGCGCTGGGGCACTCCGCGCGCTGGCGGGATCGGATCGCCGTCGCCGTGCCCACCGGTAGACCCGATGGCATAGACCGACACCAGCATTCGCGGCCCGACGACCCATCCGCTGTTGATCGCGTTGCGCAGGCTGACATCGACGTAATTGCTCGCGCCGACGTTGCGCACAGTGGTGAAGCCGGCGTCGATCGTCTTCCGCGCGTACGTGGTCGCCAAGAGCGCCTGCTCGGCCGGCTGCCGCATCACGTGACGAAAGAAATCGAGGTACCAGTTGTCGCTTGACTCTTCGGTGAGGTGCACGTGGGCATCGATGAAGCCGGGCAACAGCGTAGCGTCGCCGAGGTCGATGACCTGCGCATTGGGCGGAATGGCGGCGTTCGAACCGACGGTGACGATCCGTTTTCCGTCGATGACCACCACCGCGTTGCGCGTGACGGTGTCGGACGTTCCGTCAAAAAGGCGGGCAGCCTTGACGACGAGAAGCTGCTGCTGTCCGAATACGATTGTCGGCAGCAGCAGGAGCATGAAAACGAGCTTTTTCATGGGCGTCAAGCTATCATGAAGGTACGCTCACATTGGATTCCCAAACGCGCCCGTCCGCAAAGGAGGAGATGCATCGATGAATGGTGTACTTGCGTTCCTGCTTCAGTCAGACAATTCCGTCAATCCCGCCGCGGTGGCCGGAATGGGTATTGCCGCCGTGATCTGGCTCGCGGTGATCGTGCTGATGATCGCCGCGTTGTGGAAGATCTTCGCCAAAGCCGGCGAGCCCGGTTGGGCGGCGATCGTTCCGATCTACAACTTCATCGTGCTGCTGAAGATCGTCGGCCGGCCGCTGTGGTGGATCGTGCTCCTTCTGATCCCGTTCGTGAACCTCGTTGTGGCCTTCATCCTGGCCTTCGATCTGGCCAAGCGGTTCGGCAAGGGCGCCGGCTTCGCGCTTGGGCTGATCGTCCTGGCGCCGATCTTCTATCCGATCCTCGCCTGGGGAGACTCGCGTTACAGCGCCGCGCCCGCAATGGTGTGAGCCCTTTAAACGCCTGATCTCTTCGTAGACTTTCTCGAACGACCGACGGTCGTATCGAATAGGTGATGCACGGCGTGCACGGCTTCCGACAGGTCGGCGCCAGCACGTGGTCGCCGCCGGAGCCGTACTCTACACGCGCGCTCGTCGCGGGCGCTGCGCTGCGGAAATTGAGCGAATCACCAGACGGCGTCGCGCGGAGGGATCGATCGGCACGGAGGCCTGCCGCAATGCGGTGGCCATCAGCCGGCGCACCCGCGGATCGTCGAGATCGCACGCATCGTGCAGCACGATGTGGCGCACACTCTTGCCGCTTCCCTGCAACAGGCCGTGCGGGTCCGGAACGTTTCTTCCGTGCGCGAAGAAGAGATTCACCCAACGCGGATAGAGGGCGATGGAAAAAACTGCCTCCGATGCACGCTCGCCCGGCCCGAAGGCGATGACCAGAGCGTTGTAGTTGTCGTAGACCAGCTCCGTGGCGCCGGGAACGAGCGCGTGCATTTTCCGGATCACCGCATTCGCCAGCCGCATGATCTTGGGCGAATGCTTACTCATGAACGCGGCCAATTGTTCTCGCGGATTCTTCTCTTTCATGCACGCGATTCCCTGGAAGATGAAGGCGGGGCCACGACCGGTGAGGGCGATTCCGATGTAGAACAACGCATGACAGCGGACGTGCGCCGCAGGCGTCAGCGGTCCGAAAACGCAGAACGCGTCGCAAAGGATCCGCAGGGGCGCCTGCGAGGTTAGGCTGGGCGAGAAGAACCGCCGCAAACCTAGGCGCTTCTATGACTCCTGATCAGGGGGCACGGACTCATGATCAGCGGGCGCTCCCGTTTGGGCCGCGATCTTGCGCTGCGCCCGCTTCTCGGCCTTGGCTTGCTGGCGCTCTCGCCTTTTCTGCTCTCGCTGTTTCTTGGTTACCGACGGACGTGCGTTGCCCAAGGCTACCTCCTGTCCACGGCCGGTCGCTTTAACTCCCTGAGCAGAAGTCGCTGACGGTGACGACGATGGCATGGCCATGGTACCACGTCGCCCGCGTCGGCTTCGCGATCGCCGCGCAAAGAACGTGGCCGGTTCTGCTGCAGTGACGCAATATGAGCGACCGCCGCAAGCGCGTGGGGACGTCAAGTTTCCGTCAGGATGCGCGGCGAAGTTAGGCCGCCCGCCCGCCCGGCGGATGAAGCAGGCAGAAGTGTGGCCCATCGCGGACACGCTGCACCGCGCCGAGTCGGGAACAACGGCAAAGATCGGCCTCAGGCATAGCCTCGGTTGACGGGGTACCCCGTCGGTGCTATTTGTTGCCAAAAATCTGAAGGGATGATCGGGCCATGAAATGCCCCAAGTGTCATTCCGAGAATCCAGACACATCCAAGTACTGCGGGAACTGCGCGGCGCTGCTCGCGCAGGAAGGGCAGCCTCCCGATTCCTTGAGCAAAACGCTCGAGGCGCCCGTAAACCTCGTGGCAAAGGGAAATGTCATCGGGGGGAAATACAGGGTCGAGGGAAGGATCGGCCAGGGTGGGATGGGGATCGTCTACAAGGCGGAGGACATCAGGCTCAAGCGCATGGTCGCGCTGAAATTCCTCCCGCCCCACCTGGTCCACTCTGCCGAGTTCAAGGAGAGATTCCTCATCGAAGCGCAGGCTGCCGCTGCCCTCTCGCACCCGAACATCTGCGTGATCCACGAAGTCGAGGAGGCGAGCGGCCAGTCCTTTATCGCGATGGAATACGTTCAGGGAGAGACTCTCCGGGACAAGATCAAGAGAGGCCCCCTGAAGGCGGAAGAGGCTCTTGATGTCGCGATCCAGGTCGCCTCCGGCCTGAGCGAGGCGCACAGGAAGGGCGTCATCCACCGAGACATCAAGAGCGCGAACATCATGGTGACCGAAGAGGGCCAGGCCAAGATCATGGACTTCGGGCTGGCCAAGCTTCAGGGCACGACGCCTCTGACCAAGAGCCAGACGACGCTGGGCACGGTGTTCTACATGTCTCCCGAGCAGGCGCAGGGAGAACCACTCGACCCGAGGACGGACATCTGGTCTCTGGGTGTCGTCCTCTATGAGATTCTAGTAGGTTCGCTCCCGTTCAAAGGGGACACGGACCTCTCAGTGATCCACTCGATCATTCATGAGGAGCCGCGGCCGCTGAAGCTTCAAGAACAGCCCGTTCCGGAGGAACTGCAGCGCGTCGTGGCCCGCGCCCTCAAGAAGAACGTCGCGGCCCGCTATGGCTCGGCGGACGAGATGGCGAAGGATCTGCGCGCCTATCAATCCAGCCTTCAACTCGCTGGAGCCGGTGTGGTGAACCTTAGAACTCTCTGGCGCCGCATCCGGAGGCCACGTGTCGCCCTTCCGACGGTGGCCATCCTCTTTGCTCTCGTTTTTCTCGGGGTGCACTTCTCCAGGCAGCAGGCCAGGGTCCGCTGGGCCAGGGAGGTGGCGCTCCCGGAGATCGAGCGGCTTGTCGGGCAGAACTGGCAGCGCGAACTGGGCGAGGCGTACGGGCTGGCGGAAAAAGCGGAAAAGATTATTCCCCACGATCCCAAGCTGGCCGAGCTCTTCTCGAAATGTTCCTTGAAGATGACCGTCAGGACGGAGCCTGCCGGCGCGAAAATCTACGTCAAGGATTACAAGTCGCCGCAGAGCGAATGGGAGTATCGCGGCGTTTCGCCGATCGAGAAGGTCAGACTGCCCATTGGGATCTTCAGATGGAAGATGGAAAAGGACGGGTACGAGACCGTCCTGGCCGCATCTTCAAACTGGGATGTAGGCATAGCCGCACACGAGATATTCGTGCCTTACGATCTGGTGAGGGTTCTGGACAAGAAAGGGAGCGTTTCTCCCGGCATGGTGCGAGTGACAGGGGCGGAAACCGCTGGGGGGAAGCTGGGCGATTTCTTCATCGACCAATACGAAGTGACGAACAGGCAATACAAGGAATTCGTCAACGGCGGGGGATACGGAAACAAGCGTTACTGGAAGCATGAATTCGTCAGGCGCGGCGAGATCCTGACATGGGAACAAGCCATGGC
>JBGPFD010000217.1:0-5894 GCA_041483175.1 Thermoanaerobaculia bacterium
AGCCTGCGTCCTGGCCAGATCGATCTTCTCCTGGCGGAAGGCCGGATGCTGCAGGAGGTCGACGAAGACGGGGAAGACCGTGTCGAAGTCGCCCTTCAGCACGTCGAGCCGGACGAACGTCGAATCGTCGCCGCCGTTGGTCTCGACGCTGGCCGCGCGTGATTCGAGGAAATCATCGAGCTGATCGCCGGTCTTGCTTTCCGTTCCGCCGGTGCGCCACGCCTGGCCATAGATGCCGACCAGGCCGGCCTTGCCGGCAGGCACATCGCGCGATCCACCGCGGATGCGCGCCGTGCCGCGGATCAGCGGCAGCTCGTGATCTTCCATGAGGAAGATGGTCATGCCATTGGGCAGGTCGACGCGTTTCGGTTTCTCGACTTTGACCTGATGCAGCGGCGGGGTCTTGATTTCCTTGTAGCTCTTCGGAATCTGTGCGACCGCCGTGGTCAGCGAG
The DNA here is from genome assembly GCA_041483175.1 of Thermoanaerobaculia bacterium. Taxonomy (GTDB): domain Bacteria; phylum Acidobacteriota; class Thermoanaerobaculia; order Gp7-AA8; family Gp7-AA8; genus Gp7-AA10. The sequence goes on from JBGPFD010000217.1 coordinate 455, forward strand.
AAAAGCGTGGCCGCGGCGGTGACTGCGAGGTTGCGTAGCGCGTTCATTGGGCGGCTCCCTTCGCCGGCGCTGCGGCCGCCGGTTTCGATGACTCGATCACACCGACGGTACGGTTGGAGGGCACGAACAGTGCCTTGGCCACGCGGCGGACGTCCACGGCCGTGACCTTGTCGATCTCATCGACTTCACGGAACAGCTCGCGCCAGTCGCCGTAGAGCGTCTGGTAGCCTGCGAGCTGCAGCGCCAGTCCCGAGTTACTGTCGAGCTGGCGGATCAGTTCCGCCTTCGCCCGCGTTTTCACCGATTGCAGTTCCTCGGCCGGCACGTCTTCGTTCTGCAGCCGGACGATCTCCGCGTGAATCGGCTCCGCCATTTCTGCGGCCGTGTGTCCCGGAGTCGGAACGGCGAAGGCGACGAAGAGGTTGGGATACTTCTCGCCGGGGAAGCCATTGAATCCCGCTGCCGCCGCGGCGATCTTCTTGTCGCGCACCAGCGAGCGGTACAGGCGCGACGTGCGCCCGTTCGACATCAGGATCTCCAGCACGTCATAGATCGGGTTGTCGGGATCGGTCGCCGACGGGCGGTGATACCCCTCGATGTAAAACGGCTGCGAAATCTCGCGCAGCGTTACCGTCCGCTCGGAAATCTGCGGCGGCTCGACGGTCCGATTCGGCTCGGGCGCCGGCTCTTTCGGCAGGCGGCCGAAGTACTTCTCCACGATCGGCATCACTGCGGATGCCTTCACGTCGCCGACGACGGCGACGACCATGTTCGCCGGCACGTAGTATTTCTTGTAAAACGCGGCGGCGTCGGTGGCGGAGAACGTCTGCAGATCCGAGGGCCATCCGACGGTCGGTTGCCGGTACGGATGTGCGCTGAACGCGGTCTCCAGGAACTGTTCGACCAGCCGGCCGATCGGGTTGCTCTCCGTCCGCATGCGGCGCTCTTCCGTGACCACGTTCCGTTCCTTGTAGAACTCGCGGAAGACCGGGTGCAGAAAGCGTTCGGATTCGAGGTAGGCCCAGAGCTCGACGCGATTCGACGGGAACGAATAGAAGTACGCGGTCTTGTCGGAGGCGGTGAAGGCGTTGACGCCGACGGCTCCGTCGCGATCGATGATCTTGGAGAACTCGTTCGGCACGACGTACTTCCCGGCTGCGTCGATGGCCGCCTGCCACTCCTTCTCGAGCTGGGCGACTTTGGCATCGTCGCGGCCGACGCTCTTGCGCCGCTCGCGGTCGTACGCGGCGTAGGTCTTCTCCACCTTCGCCAGTGCCGTTCTTTCTGCTTCGTAGTTTGTCGTGCCGATCTTCGTCGTTCCCTTGAACGCCATGTGCTCGAACATGTGCGCCAGGCCGGTGATCCCCGGCACTTCCTGCGCCGAGCCGGCGTTGACCACCGTGGCGAAGGAGAACACCGGCGCCTCCGGCCGTTCCATGACCACCACGGTCAAACCGTTGTCGAGCTTGCGCACGGTGACCCGCTTCTCGATCGATGCGAGATCCTGTGCGCAAAGCGGTGTGATGAGAACGAGGAGCAGGACGAACCAGACGAGTGTTCGAACTCCTCTCATAAGAACCTCCATTGTGTATTCGTCCCCGGGGTTGGGACAGGGGCGTATTCTCTGCGCAGGAAGGCAGACTGTCCAGTTAACATTTCATGGTCTTGCGAGGTTTTTCATGCCCTTATCGGAATCGCTCATCGCCGAACTGGAACGCGAAGGAAAGTCCACCGAGCGCATCCTCGATCGTGTGCCGGCGGACAAGCTGGAGTGGCGGCCGCATGCGAAGTCGATGACCCTTGGCGTACTCGCCTGGCACATCGCCTCGCTGCCCGCGATCGTGGTCGTCGGATTGCGCGAAGGAAAGCGCGACGTGTCAGGCTCGCGTCCCGGGCCCCGCGAGGGAACCGACTTCGTCGCTACGTTCCGTCGCAATCTCGACGAGCTGAAGAGGGCGCTGGCGGCCACGCCGGATGAAGGGCTCCTCAAAGAGCGCTTCTCGTTCGTGAACAAAGGCGAGCCCGTGGTCTCCATCCCGAAGCTGGGGTTCGTCCGCACGGTGATGATGAATCACTCCATTCACCATCGCGGGCAGTTGACGGTTTACCTGCGCCTGCTCGACGTGCCGGTGCCGGCGATGTACGGCACGAGCGCGGACGAGAACGCATTCGAACGGTGATGATTGACCATGCGCATCATCGCCGGTGACATTGGCGGCACGAAAACGCTGCTGCGCTGCGTCGACAACGGGGAGGTTGCCTTCGAGCAGCGATTCGAGAGCGCCGCGTTCCCCACGTTCGACGCGCTGCTGACCGAATTTTTCAAACGCTGCGGGCCGCCCGTCCACGCCGCCTGCTTCGCCGTTGCCGGCCCGGTGTTCGAGCGTCGCGCCGAAGTGACCAATCTGCGATGGGCCATCGATGCCGCCGCGCTGGCGAAGGCGTTCGGGATCGCGCAGGTTTCTCTGATCAACGACTTCTACGCCATCGCCCTCGGCGTTCCGCTCCTCGGTCCCGCCGACCGCCTCCCGCTTCACGAAGGAAACCGACGTCCGCGCGAGCCGATCGCCATCCTCGGCGCGGGGACGGGGCTCGGCGAAGCGGTGGTGATCTGGAGCGGCGATCAGTGGAACGTGGTTTCGTCCGAGGGAGGGCACGCCGACTTCGCGCCGCAGGACGAGGAGCAGACGCGCCTCTTCCTCGCTCTGCGCGCGAAATATGGGCACGTCAGTTGGGAGCGCCTGCTCTCCGGGATGGGATTGGTCAATATCTTTACCTTTTTGGGCGGGACATCGAACGATCCGGCGCATGTGGCCGGCCTGGCGGAGAGCGGCGATCCGCTGGGGTTGAAAACCTTCGAGATCTTCGTCGACATCTACGGCGCCGAGGCGGGAAACATGGCCCTGCGCGCGCTGGCGCGCGGCGGCGTCTACCTCGCCGGCGGCGTGGCGGCGAAGAACACGAAATTCTTCACCGACGGCAGGTTCGTCGATGCATTTCTGCGCAAGGGGCGCTTTCGCGAGATGCTCGAGGAGATGCCGATCGATCTGATCATCGACGAAAAAGTCGGGCTGCGTGGCGCCGCGGAGATGGCCCGGCGCGTCGCGGCGGGCGTGACGTAGACCGGCTCTTAGCCGGCTTGAGCCGCCTGAGAGGCGGCTCTACGTTTGTTTGGAATCCGCCCGACCGCCGTCCCGTTGAAGCCCGCGCCATGGAACTGAGTGTCGGGATCGTCGGCCTGCCGAACGTCGGAAAATCGACCATCTTCAACGCGTTGACCGCCGCCGGGGCGCAGAGCGCGAATTATCCGTTTTGCACCATCGAGCCGAACGTGGGCATCGTGCCGGTCGTCGATCCGCGATTGCAGACGCTTGCGCACCTCGCCGAAAGCAAGCAGATCGTCTATACGGATCTGAAAGTCGTCGACATCGCCGGGCTCGTTCGCGGCGCGTCGAAAGGGGAGGGACTGGGCAATCAGTTCCTGGCCAGTATCCGCGAGGGGGAGGCCATCCTGCACGTGGTGCGCTGCTTCGATGATCCCAACGTCGTGCACGTCGAGCAGACGGTCGATCCGGCGCGGGACATCGAGATCATCGAGACCGAGCTGCTGCTCGCGGATCTCGACACGCTCAATAAGCGCGTCGAGCGGATCGGCAAGATGGCGCGCGTCGGCAACAAGGAAGCGCAACAGCAGATGGAAGAGTTTGCCAAGGCGATCGCGGCGGTGGAGAAAGGGACGCCCCTGCGTGCGATCGGCTTTTCCTCCGATTTCAGCCTGCTGACATCGAAGCCGGTGCTGTACGTGGCCAACGTCGCGGAAAAAGATCTAGGCAAAGAAACCGAGCGGGTGACCAAGGTCCGCGCCATCGCTGCTGAAAAAGGAGGCGAGGTGATCGTCATCTGCGGCGAGCTGGAGGCACAGATCGCGCAGCTCGCTCCGGAGGAGCGCCACGAATTCCTCGACCAGATGGGCGTGAAGGAGTCGGGCCTCGACGCGCTGGTGCATGCCGCGTACAGGCTGCTCGACCTGGAGACGTTCTTCACCGCCGGTCCGAAGGAGGCCCGCGCGTGGACGATCCATCGCGGCGCGACGGCGCCGCAGGCCGCGGGGAAGATCCACAGCGACTTCTGGCGCGGCTTCATACGCGCCGAGACCATCACCTACGACGATTACCTCGCCTGCGGAGGCGAGCAGGCCGCGCGCGCCGCTGGCAAAATGCGCAGCGAAGGGAAAGACTATGTCGTACAGGATGGGGATGTGATCTTGTTTCGATTCAATGTTTGAGTCTTGCGTCGATGCGGTTCACGATCAAATCGTCCGAAAAGTTGCCGATCCGCGGCAATCTCGAAGTGCCGCGCGGCGCGCGCGCCCTGGTGATCCTTATCCACGGGTTCAAGGGCTTCAAGGATTGGGGATTCTTTCCGTGGCTGGCCGAAGTCTTGTGCGATTCCGGATTCGCCGTCTGTCGCTTCAACATGGCTCGCAGCGGCATCGGCGGGAATCCCGAGACGTTCGACCGGCTCGATCTGTTCGCCGATGACTCCTACAGCGGACAACTCGACGATCTGCACCGCGTTGTCGACTACTGCCAGAAACGCGTCGCTCTTCCGACATTTCTCGCCGGCCATTCGCGCGGCGGCGGCGTGGCCATCCTCGGCGCCGCCGGCGTGCACAACCTCCGCGGCGTGATCACCTGGAGCTCCATTGCACGCGTTGAGCGATGGGACGAGGCGACCGTGCGGCAGTGGCGCAAGGACGGGTACATGGACGTGCTCAACTCACGCACGAAACAGATCATGCGCACGTCGACGCGGATTCTGGACGACTTCGAATCGAACCGGCAACGCCTGGACATCCTCGCCGCGGTGTCGCGGCTCGAGGTCCCGCTGCTGGTGATTCACGGCGAGCGTGACGAGAGCGTGCCCGTCGGCGAGTCCCAGGAGATCGCAGCCGCGGCGCCCGAGGTCTCGCGTCTGGTTATCGGCGGCGCGAGCCACACCTACAACGCCATCCATCCGCTGGTGCACGTCCCGCGCGCGCTGATGCTCGCGGCCGATGTCACGGCGAGATTCGTGGGCGCGTATTCGTGACCACGTAGAGCCGCCTTTCAGGCTACGTCTGCTACTCGGGCAAATGTTTGCCGCGATTTCCGGGCAGATCGGTCCTCGCCGGCCGGGCGGGCGGGGACGCCCGCCGCTACAAGACCGATGTCACGGCGAGATTCGTGGGCGCGTATTCGTGACCATGTAGAGCCGCCTCTCAGGCGGCTTGCGCCGGCTAAGAGCCGGCGCTACGTCTGCTACTCGGGCAAATGCTTGCCACGATTCCCGGGCCGGGCGGGCGGGGACGCCCGCCGCTACACGACCGATGTCACGGCGAGATGTGTGGGCGTATTCGTGACCATGTAGAGCCGCCTCTCAGGCGGCTTGCGCCGGCTGA
>JBGPFD010000218.1:0-5869 GCA_041483175.1 Thermoanaerobaculia bacterium
ACGCGCCTTTCGCTCGAGGCGTTCTACGACAATTCCTCGGCGAACTGGCGGAATCCGAACGATCCTCCGAAGCCGGTCTCGTGGGGCGAAGCCACGACCGATGAGATGTGCATCGCTTTCCTCGGATTCACGATCGACGCGGAAAACCTGGCGGCCGGCCAGACCGCCGACGCGAGCTGGGTGCCGCGAATTCCGGAGTGATTTCGCCTACGGCGCGCGAAACTTCCGCTCGTATCCAGTCATCTCCACGTATCCCGCACCGCTGACGGCGACGTTGTCCAACGTGCCGCTGATGGTGACCGATCCTTCCCAGTACGTCACGTTCGTCGAGCCGCGAGTCACCAGCTCCTGATCGCGCATTTCGGGCTTGATCAGCACAACGATCCGAAACGCCGGCACGGAGATCCGCCAGCCCATCGGATACACCGCACCGCTGTGGGGCGACCGCCACCGATCGAGCGCCTCCACGCGCATCTGGTCGTGGCGAATGTGAATCACGGAACCGTCGCTGGTGATCAGCGAGCCCGACGACGCCGGATCGGGCGTGCCGTCGCTGCGCCGGATTTGGTAGAGCATCAGCTCGGAATCGTTGTCGAGCTGCATGCAGAACCAGTCCCACCCCTGCTGGTTCTCGCGCAGATTCGAACTTCCGAACTCGTGATCCATCCAGGCGATCCCGCGGCACTGCTGGCCGTTGATGACGCCGCTGACCTCCAGTCGGGTCATCGAATAGTAGTGCGATGCGTAGCCGATGCCTTCCGCTTTCACGCTCACGCCGTTTTCGCCGTGGACCGCCGGCGATTTTCGCGAGCGCATGCGGAGGTCGAGCGAGTCGCCGCCGTGCGACGCCACCAGATGCCAGGAGCCATCCGGCAGCGTGCGCACGCTCCACCCTTCGTTGAACACGTCGAGGAATCCAGCCGCGGCGGATCCGGTGAACGGCGATTCGCGGTTGAGTTTCTCGGCATACCGGAACTTTTGCCGATCGATGTCCGTGATGGCGAAGTGCGCCAGCGCGAGGTTGTGAAGGTCCCAACGGGTTTCCGGCGCAGCGTCGGGCGGAACGACGCCGACGCGGAAGAAGGTGACTTCAAACCCGTATCGATGACCGCTCTCCGTACGCAGGTGGCCCGTGTAGTACCACCACTCGGTGCGGTACTCGTCGTGAGAACCGTGATCGCGTGGAAACTGAAAATCGTAGCCGGGAAGGGCGGGGCGGAACTGCGCCAAAGCGGAAGGCAGAAGGCAAACGGCAGAAATGGCGAGCGCCAGAAACTTCGTCATTGTCGGCTTTGGGATAATAATCATTCCATGGCCGAGCAACCCGTCTCTTCACGCGCGCGTTTTCGGACGCTGGCAGCGGAGTCGGGTATCGCCATCGAGGCGGACGACCTGCTGGTTCTGGCACGCCGATACGCGGAGCAGGGGATGTACGACGAGTCGATCCACCTCTACGAGATGGCCGAGAAGCTCAAGCCGGGCTCGGTCTCCCTGCGGATCAACCTGGCGCGCGTGCGCGACCTGAAGCGCCAGACGGAAGAGGCGCGGTATGCGGCGATCCGCCAGGAAGTCAACGCCGAGCGTGCGCGCGACGAGATCGACTCCTCGCAGTACGCCGGTCTGGCGCAGTACTACATGGCCAAGGATCAGACCTCCAAGGCCATCGAGCTTCTGGAAATCGCCAAGCTGAAAACTCCGAACAACTATCGTCCGTTCGAAGTGCTGGGGCGGCTCTACTTTTCGCAGGGCGAGTGGGACCTGGCGCGCGAGGAGATCCAGGCCGCCCGCAAGCTGAATCCGTTCGAGCGCGGCCTGGCGGAGATCTCCGGACGGCTGGAGTTCGAGCTGAAGAACTTCGACCAGGCCCTCGACGAATTCATCGACGCCTTCCTGCTGGCGACCGATCAGAAGGGCGAGAGCACTGAACCGATTCGCCGGATGATCAACATGCTCAAGCGCATGCGGAACATCGACACCAAGGATCTCAACGCGCGCATCAAGAGCCGCGTCGAGAACCTGCAGCTTCACACAGAACGGCTGGAGCTCCGCAAAGAGAATCTCTTCAAGTTTGAGACGCGCAAAGATCTGCAGGACATCATCCAGAAGATCACCCGCGATGCCGAGAAGCGCGGCAGCGCGGCGACGATCACCACGGAACTGCGGAAGCTCTCGGTCTTTCAGCACATGAAAGACGATCAGGTCGTGCGGCTGGCGAAGTTCGCTCGCGCCGATTCGATCGCTCAGGGCGGGTACGTCTTCCGCGAGGAAGACCGCTCGATGGATTTCTACGTCGTCAAGCAGGGACACATCGACATCCGCAAGGACACGCCGTTCGGCCCGCAGATCCTCGGGTCGCTCCCGCCGGACACGATTTTCGGCGAGATGAATTTCATCGACCGCACGCATCGATCGAGCGATGCCGTGGCCACCGAGCCCGCTGCTTGTTATGTCTTCTCCTTCAGCGCACTCGATCAGCTCATGGACGAGGAGAAGGAGCTGGCCGTCGGCCTGCACTGGGCGTTCTGGCGCTCGCTGAGCGAGAAGGTGCGCGACGCGAACGAGCAGTTGAAGCTCTTCTTCCAGGAAGACGCGAAGAAGGGCGCGGGCCGCAAACGCGTTGAGGGGAAGCGCGAGGTGCAGCAGGTCACCGTAAAGTCGGAGGAGAAAGTCGATCTGTTCAAGGAACGCGGCCTCTCCGCGGCGGAGATGAAGCTGCTGGCGACATTCTCCAACGAGGAAAAGTTCCGCGAGGGATCGATGATTTTCCGCGAGGGCGAAAAAGGCGACAAGCTCTACATCGTTCTCGACGGCCGCGTGCGCATCTCCAAATTCATCCCCGGAGTGGGTGAAGAAGCGCTGGCGGTGCTCGACCGCGGCGATTTCTTCGGCGAGATGGCGCTGATCGATGACAAGGCGCGATCCGCTGACGCTAAGGCGCACGAAGGCGACGCCACCGTGCTTTCCATCGATCGCGCCACACTGAACGAGATCCTGTCGATGGACCCGCATGCCTCGCTGCAATTTCTCAATCTGCTCTGCCGCATGATTAGCCGCCGCCTGCGCGAGATCAACGACAAGATCGTGCAGTGGAAGTACATGAGCGGCGGCTTCTGACTCGAACGTGCTGTTCGCCGCGTTTGGCGCGCTGTTCCTCGTTTTGTGGGCGATCATCGCTCCCACCCTGCCCCTTCTCCGGCGCGCCGGCGCCCTCGCAGCGCATCTGAGCGCCCGCGCCTCGGTGCGATGGGTGCGCGTCGGGCACCTGGCCAACCGCTTCCGCGTCTACACGCCCATCGCTTTCATGGTCATCGCCGGCGCATTTCTCACCGCATGGGCTGGCGACGGCTTCCTCGATCTCGCCGAGATGGTGCACGCCAACAACCCTGCGGTGCAGAATTTCGACACACTCGTTCACGCCTGGGCCATCGCGCAGCGGAGCGCGTCGTCGACCGCATTCTTCACGCTGATGACCACCATCGGCGGCCCGCCCGCGCTCACGGCCATCGGCGTGTGCGTCGGCATCGTCCTGCTGGTAACGAAGCGCTATCGCTGGCTGCTCTATCTCGTCGTAACCATGGGCGGCGGCGCGCTGCTCGATTGGGAGCTCAAGCACTTTTTCGCGCGCGCGCGGCCCGACGTGGCGGAAATGCTGCGGCAGGCGCACGGCTACTCCTTTCCCAGCGGTCACGCGATGGGCTCGACCGTCATGTTCGGCGCGCTCAGCTATCTCGCTTTCCGAACCGTGCGCCGATGGCGCTGGAAGGCCACGGCCCTTGCGTTCGCCTGGACTCTCATCGCCGCCATCGCCACCTCGCGCGTCTACCTCGGCGTGCATTGGATGTCGGACGTTCTGGCCGGTGTTGCCGCGGGAGCGATGTGGGTCGGCGTGACAACCGTGGCCTACGAGACGCTGCGCCGGATCCGGCTCCTTCGCGCTACCGCGACGTGAAGCGGTCCTCGATTCGCGACGGGCCGCGTGGCGCATACAGCTGCCGCACGAGCTGCCCGATGCTCATCCGATCGAGCGCGCTCTTCGTCGCCTCCGCGAGGCTCTGGAAAATCTGCTCGATGGCTTCGCGCTCGCGATCGTCGGGACCGATCCCCGGAACGGCGTGGCGCGTTCCCTCGATCTGCGATTCGATTTCCTCCACGGTGATCTGATCGGGATCGCATCCCGGAACGAAGCCCGCCCACTCGCCGCCGATCTCCTTGACCAGCTGCGCATCCCCCAGCTTTCGCAGGACGCGGATCATTTGCGAATCGGTCGTGGCGAACTGTTCCGCCAATCGGTAGGATGACGGCGCCTCCTCGCGGCGATCGAACCGGCGGGCGATCTCCACCAGTGCGCGCAGGGCGAAATAGAAGTCGTATTGCGGCTGGTCTTCGATCCGTTGCACCGTCGCGCGCAACACGCCGTAGATGTTCTGAAAGACGTAGCTGATCTCCACGCCCAAGAGGATGATCACCCACATCACCTCGATGGCGATCAGAAAGATGATGGCCAGGCCGAGGGTGCCGTAAATCAGATTGAACTTGCCGTGAATCAGCCGAGTGGCGTACACACCGAAGCCAAATCGCACGAGCGAGAAGAGCGCCGCGGTCACCACCCCTCCGACTGCCGCCGCGCTCAGTTTCACGTGCGCCGACGGCACGAGCCAGAACAGCATGGTGAAGGCGATGAACAGCACAACGATCGGAACGATCTTGAACGTCAGGTCGTGCTGAAAAAAGAAGCGGAGCACGCGGTTCTTCTCCAGCATGTTCGTGGTGGTGAACGAGAGTCCCATCAGCACCGGCCCCCAGAAAAAGAGCATGGTGAAGGCCATGATGTTCTGGCGGTAGCCGCGGACGCTGCGCACCCTCCAGATCTGATTGACGGTCGCTTCGACAGCGAGAAACAGCCGGAAGGCCACCACGATGAAGATGATCACGCCGAAGGTCGAAGCCGCCTGCGCGTTCTCGGCGAATCGCGCCAGGTGATAGGACAGCACTGGTGACTGATACGGAATGATGACGTTGAGGATGTTGTCGATCTCGCTCTGAAAATTCGGGAAGAGCGATTGGAAGTACTGCTGCAACACGTTGGTGAACGCCACGAGCAGGGGGATGAGCGAAAGCAGTGTGGTGTACGCTAGCGAGGCCGCGCGCGACATTCCCTCGATGTCGTAGAACTCGCGCACCAGCTCCCGGACGAACAGGAAGAATTCCACCATCACCACGCGCGCGCGACGCCGTCCATGTGCTTCGCGTCGATACAGAAGCACGGCCGGATCCGTCAGCCACGACCAGACAAAGTGGCGCGCGGCGAGAAAACGATCCCTGCGCGAGGGGGGCGTACTCTCCGGGGCCTGTTCGACCATTCAGATCCACTATAAACGCAACAGGCGCGCCCACCATGTAGAGCCGCCTCTCAGGCGGCTCGCGCCGGCTCAGAGCCGGCGCTACATCAGGCGCTCCCTGCATAATCTGCTGAGGATGGCTCTCGGATGCGGTCGGCGCGCTCACCATGTAGAGCCGCCTCTCAGGCGGCTCGCGCCGGCTCAGAGCCGGCGCTACGTTGGGCGCTCCCTTGCATAATCTGCTGAGAATGGCTCGCCAGAAAGCGATCGTCCCGGAAGTCGTCGAACCCGACGAGAAGCTGCCGCACGATCTGGTCGCGCTGCGTCAATTCGCACGTCTCATGGACGAATGGATGCCGATTCCGGGAACGAATCGACGCATCGGACTGGACGCCGGGCTCGGCTTCGTCCCCGGAATCGGGGATGCGGTCGGCGCGCTGCTCTCCACATGGATCGTGATCGGCGCGCTGCGCCATCGCGTGCCGTGGGTTCACATCGTGCGCATGATCGTGAACATTCTTATCGATCTG
>JBGPFD010000219.1:0-5776 GCA_041483175.1 Thermoanaerobaculia bacterium
ATTGCCCGCCTGACGGAGGAGTTGGGAGAACTGGCGCGTGCCGTCAGCTACCGGTTCGGGGAGAAAAAACCGAAGCCCGGCGAGGCTGCCTCGGACGTCGGCGACGAACTTTGCGACCTCATCTTTGTGGCCCTCTGTCTGGCCAACTCACTGCAGATCGATCTCGATACGGAGTGGAAAACGCTGCTGAAGAAGCTGTACGAGCGCGACGCGACGCGCTGGAAGGCTTGAACATGCCGTGCGCGACCATTTGCGCTATCATGCGCCTACTCGCGATCGAAGGGCTGTGAGGGCTGTATGGATGGTTTGCTCCGGGCGCTCATCAAGACTGTTCGACGGCGACTTCGCTCCGATGAAGAAGTGACGGTCGAAGCAGTCACCAAGGAGCTCGGATACACGCGGCAGTACGTCTCCGGACGCTTCCATCGCATCACCGGCCGACTCCTCAGCCATTTTCTTAAAGAGAAACGTCTGGAGAAAGCTGCGCGCCTGCTCAAGGCGGGAAACTTGCGCGTGTCGCAAATCGCGAGGCGCTGCGGATTCGACTCCGAGAATTACTTTCGGCAACAGTTTCGCGATCGATTCGGCATGTCCCCGCGGCAGTTTCGCGTCAGCGGCCGGATGAGTGCCCTGCGCCGGCCGCAAGTCGCCTAACTCTGATCGAATCCCGCCTCGATCCAGAGATACCGCAGCGTATTGCTGTCGAACGTCCGTGCGTTTCGCAGGAAGAGCAGCGTCCGCCGGAGCGTCGAATGCGGCACACCGCGCTCCTGCAGAAACGCCCGGTGCTCGTCCGCCGAATCGAACGTCCGGGCCTGCAGAGGGTTGCGCAGGCGGATGACAGTCCCCTGCACCCCGAGCTCGCCGCGACGCAGCAGATGGCGTCGCTGAAACAGGCGCAGCTCTCCTGCATTTTCGCCGAGCCGCAACGGCTTGCCTGCGTACATCACACGCACGCGCAGCCGGAATCCCCACGCATCGGCGGTGCGCATCGCCTCTGCGATCTCGTCCGCCAGCGCTTGGTCGACGAATTCACGCTCGCGCAGGATCAAAATCCAGTCATTTACCGCCGCGTCGATCGCGCGATTCAGCTCCGCGCGTTTCTCGACCAGCAAGATCCGCGGCGGAAGATCGGTGACCACCTGTTCCAGCCGCGAAAGATGCGCCGTGAGCGGCTCGATGGCGTCGGCGTGGATGTGGCCAAGGGCCACGATCGAGAGATGCATGGTTCGTGGTTCGTACTACTCCTCGAGTTTCTCGTGAATTCGCACGATACTCGCGGCACGTCCGGTGCGCTCATCGATCTCCACCATCGCCCCCGCCATCCGGATGTCGCGCTTGGCCACTTCGAGCTTTCGTGGGGTGTTCATCAGGAAGCGGTGCAGCGCCTCGTCGGGACGAAAGCCGATCACCGAGTCGTAGGCGCCGGTCATGCCGATATCCGTCTGAAACGCCGTGCCGTTCGGCAGAATGCGTTCGTCGGCGGTCGGCACGTGCGTGTGCGTCCCGAGAACGGCGGAAACGCGGCCGTCCAGATACCGTCCCATGGCCTGCTTTTCCGAGGTGGCCTCGCCGTGGATGTCGACGATGATCACCTTCGCGCTGATTTCCTTCAGCTCGCGGTCGGCGCAGTGAAAGGGATTGTCACACGGCGGCATGAACACGTTGCCCATCAGCTGCAGCACCGCAACGTCGATGCCGGCCGCAGTCTGCCGCACGACTTTCCCTTTGCCTGGATTTCCCGCCGGATAGTTTGCCGGCCGGATCACGGTTTCGTAGTGATCGTAGCTGTCGACGAATTCCTTCTTGTCCCAGATGTGATTGCCGGAGGTGTACGCCTGAATCGGCAGATGGGAGAGCTCCTCGATGATCGCTTCGGTGACGCCGAAACCGCCCGCCGCGTTCTCCACGTTCACGATGGTGAAGTCCACCTTCTCGCGGTCGACCACGTGCTCGAGCTTCTGATGCAACGCCCGCCGGCCAGGCTGGCCGACGACGTCGCCGATGTAGAGGACTCTGATCAACGTTCAGCTCTAAGCTCTCAGCTCTAAGCTCTCAGTCCCGCCCCGTAGAGCTGCGAGCTGAGAGCTGCGAGCTACTTTGCATAATCCACTGCGCGCATTTCTCGGATCACAGTCACCTTGATCTGCCCCGGATACTGCAACTCCGACTCGATCTTCCGCGCCACGTCCTTGGACAGCCAGATGGCCTGCTCGTCGCCGATCTTTTCGGCGTTGACGATGATCCGAAGCTCGCGCCCGGCCTGAATGGCGAAGCTCTTCGACACGCCGTCCATGGCGTTGGCGATGGACTCCAGCCGCTCCAGCCGGTGCACGTAATTTTCGAGGATCTCGCGGCGCGCACCGGGACGCGCGGCCGAAAGCGCGTCGGCCGCGTTGACCAGCACGGCCTCGACTGTCTGCGGATCGTAATCGCCATGATGGCACTCCATGGCGTGGATGATCTCGCGCTTCTCGCCGTACTTGTCGAGCACCTGGCGGCCTAACTCGAGGTGCGTTCCCTCCATCTCCCGATCAATGGCCTTGCCGATGTCGTGCAGCAGGCCGCCGCGCTTGGCGATGGTGTCGTTCACACCCAGCTCCACCGCCATCAACGCGGAGAGCTGGGCCACCTCCAGCGAGTGCACCAGAACGTTCTGCCCGTACGAGGTGCGATACCGCAGCCGTCCGAGCAGCTTGAGGATCTCGGGATGCACGTCGGTGATGCCGAGTGAGAACGCCGCGGCCTCCCCTTCCTCGAACAGCTTCTGATCGAGCTCCTGCCGCACCTTCTCCACCAGCTCCTCGATGCGCGCCGGATGAATGCGACCGTCCTGCATCAAGCGCTCGAGCGAGATGCGGGCAATCTCACGCCGAATCGGATCGAACCCCGACAGGATCACCGCTTCCGGCGTGTCGTCGACGATCAGATCCACACCGGTGGCCAGCTCGAGCGCGCGGATGTTGCGCCCCTCGCGGCCGATGATGCGTCCCTTCATGTCCTCGGACGGCAGATCGACGACCGAAACCGTGTTCTCGGCGACGTAATCGGACGCCATCCGCTGGATGGCCATGCCCAGGATCTTGCGCGCCTTCTGCTGCCCGAGCTCGTTCGCCTCGGTCTCGATACGCTTGATGATGTTGGCCGCTTCGAGTTTCGCCTCGTTTTCGATGCCTCTGATCAGCTCCTGCTTCGCCTGCTCCACGGTGAGGCCGGAGATCTGCTCGAGCTTGCGGCGCTGCTCTTCGATAAGCGCGGTGAGCTCGTTCTCACGAAGCTCGACGCCCTTTTCGCGCTCGGCGACGGCGCGATCGCGCCGCTCGACTTCGGCGATGCGGCTGTCGACCTGCTGCGTCTTGTGGTCGAGGCTCTCTTCCTTCTGCTGCAGGCGCCGCTCGGCGTTCTTCATCTCGTCGCGGCGCTGCTGCGCCTGACGGTCGAAGTCGCCGCGCATCTGCAGAAGCTTTTCCTTCGCCTCGAGATCCGCTTCCTTCAGTTTTGCTTCGGCTGCTTTGCGCGCGTCGTCGAGGATCCGATCGGCGTTCCGCCGTGCGTCGGCGACCTGCGCCTCGGCACGCTTGCGGTAGACGACGTTCCACAACGCGACCAGAATGACCGCGCCGGCCAGCGCGCCGGCGACCGCGATCACGATTGCAGTGACTGTCACAGTGAACCTCCCCCGTTCGAGAGGCTCGCGTAGTTAAGAGGAGTAAATTTCGGAGAACCCCGCCTGAGCCGTGTGAGAATTCTTACTTGAACCTGCAAAAAACAGGTGGGCGCTCTGCTCGTGCCGTTTAGGCGTCCTTCTGACCCCGGGGGGTGAAGGCTTGCACGCGGCCCGAAGACGCGAGCACCCGAGTAAGAAATATCGGTTCAAGCGTTAGATTGACTCATCACGCACTCCGCAGGGCATCTCCGAAAACTGATTGCAAATTGAATAGGCTCAACGAATCGCTTTGTTGAGCCGCTCTGACAACTCCTCTGTTTTCTCGACCCAGGCACCGACCGCGTGTTCGCGCTGCTTCCGGTATCGGGAAAACTCATCGGCGATGTTTAAAGCCGCCAAGATGGCGATTTTGACCGCGTCAACGGTCGCGACCTCGGCCGCAACCTCGCGCATCCTGGAGTCTACAAACCGCGCGAGCTCCGTTAAGTACTCCGGGTCTCCTTCCCCTCGAACGTTGTATGTCTGTCCAAAAATCTCGACCGTAGTCGAGTCATTCGCGTCCATCGGCAAAAATTACTGAGACGCGACGATTATACAGCGAACTTCTGCGCCAGCGCGCCGATGATTGCTCCGCCAATCGCTCCGCTGATGAGAATTGGCGCGTACGATTTGGTGACCATCGCGTCGGGAATGCTGACCAGCAGTCCCACGATCACGCCGCGTGCCCAGCCGGGAACCGGCATCCGCGTCACACCGATCAGAAACCCGATCGCGAAGCGGCTGCAGAACGCCGCGAGCATCGCCGTCCGTTTGTCGGGGAAGGTCATCGGGATCATCAGCGCGACATCGACCGCGCCGAAGATCAGGCCCGCGAGGACGCCAAACAAAATCGAATTCATGGAACAAATATACCACTTGCTTACGCCTCATTACCGCCTTATGTTGTTGGGCGACGACTCCCCATGGTTGCCACCGCACGGCGTCTCGAATCGCAGTTTCGCCTCCTTCCGGCTGCGGTTCCGGTGCTGGTTTCGCCTCTACCATCTGTAGAATCGGCCGCTTCCGAGGCCGTTAAGAAGCTCCGAAGCGGGTTGGAAGCGCGGATCGCCGCGAATCTGATCAGCGGCACGGAGCTGATCCGCGCCCTCGCCCGCCGCAGGCGTGA
Source organism: Thermoanaerobaculia bacterium (assembly GCA_041483175.1). GTDB lineage: Bacteria > Acidobacteriota > Thermoanaerobaculia > Gp7-AA8 > Gp7-AA8 > Gp7-AA10. The sequence goes on from JBGPFD010000219.1 coordinate 4,833, forward strand.
GGCGGTCGTCCCCACCACCATCGAGGCCGTCGACGCCCTCCTCGACGGCGGCCTGGCGCGCGGCAAAATGACGGAACTCGCCGGCCGCGGTGCACGCCTCTCCGTGGTCGTCGCCGCGCTCGCTTCCGCAACCTCCATCGGCGAGGCGGCCGCCCTCATCGACCTCGGCGATGCATTCGATCCGCAGCTCGCCGCGGCAGCGGGCATCGATCTGCAGCGGATGCTGTGGGTCCGCCCGAAGAAATTGAAGCAGGCGGTCGCCGCGGCGGAGATGCTGGTGGCCACCGGATTTCAACTCGTGGTCATCGACGTAGGAGCGCCTCTCAGGCGGTCCGCACCGGCTGAGAGCCGGCGCTACGTCGGCCGCGTCCCCGACGCCGCGTGGGTTCGCCTGGCGCGCGCGGCGGAGGCGCACGGAACGGCGCTCCTCGTCTCCACTCCCTATCCGCTCACCGGCACGACCTCCGAAGCAATGCTGCGCGCCGAGACTTCGCAAGGGCGGTGGCAGGGCGGGCTGCTGGTCGGAGTGGAAACATCGCTGCGATTGGAAAAACATCGCCGCAAGCGGCCCGGCGAACACGCGCGCGTCGACTTCCGCGTTCCGGAGTGCCCATGACGCGGATCGCCTGCTTCCTGGTGCCGATGTTTCCCCTCGCGGCGCGGCTACGCAGCGAGCCGGAACTCCTGCAGGAAGCGGTGGTCATCGTCGACGGCAACGGCAACAACGCGCACGTGGTCGCCGCAACGCGCCGCGCGCGAAAAAAAGGAATCGGCGCCGGACTCTCGCTGCCGCAGGCGCGCTCGATCCTGCCGAAGCTGATCGCGCGCGGCCGCGATGCCGCATGCGAACACACGGCGCAGGAAGCGCTGCTCGAAGTCGCCGAGACGTTCTCGCCGCGCGTCGAGGATGCGGGCGAGGGCGTCGTCTTCCTCGACATCAGCGG
>JBGPFD010000220.1:0-5753 GCA_041483175.1 Thermoanaerobaculia bacterium
CCCTTGTAGTTGCGGTTGATGGCGCTCACCGTGACCTGTCCGCCGCTCTCCGAGACTCCCGGCCCGCAGCCGATGCACGCGCCGCATCCCGGATTGAGCACGATGGCGCCGGCGCGCTCGAACGTGTCGAGCAGACCGTTCTCGCGGGCGAAGCGCTCCACCGCCTGCGATCCGAACTGGATGAGGAACTTCACCCCCGCGGCGACGGTGAGGCCGGCATTCACCGCCTCCTTCGCCACCTGATGGTAGAAGAGGAGGTCGTCGATCTTTCCCGCGGTGCACGACCCGGCGTAGGCGATGTCGATTTTGACTTCGCCGATCTCGTCGACGTACGCGCCGTTCGTCGGATCGGACGGAACGCCGTGATCGGGATCGCCCGGATGGGCAACCATCGGGCGGATCGCGCTGAGGTCGATCACGTGGACACCGCCGGAGTACTCGGCGCCGGGATCGGGCGATACGGCGCGTGCGCGCAACTGTTCGATGTCGGCGCCCGGGCGCATCGCCGCGATCCATTCGAACGTCTTTTCGTCTGCTTCGACGATCGCCGTCCGTGCCGAGCACTCCGTGGCCATGTTGGCCAGCGTGGCCCGCTCGTCCATCGACAGCGAACGAAGTCCGGGGCCGGTGAACTCGATGATGCGGTCGAGCGTCTGCTGCGGCTTCGCGTACCGCAGCAGGATGTGCAGCATCACGTCCTTGGCGGTGACGTTCTCCTGCAGGCGGCCGATCAGCTCGAAACGGATCGACTCTGACACTTCGACCTGGGTGAATCCGGAATGCACAAGGTTCGCGTATTCGGTGGACCCGACGCCCCAGGCGAGGGCGTTGTTCACGCCGCCCATGCAGGTATGGCTGTCGGTGGCCTGGATCAAGTCGCCCGGATCGACGATGTACTCGCGCGCCACCTCGTGACAGATGCCCGGCGAAACGTTGTCAGTCGCCGAGAAATCGCGACATCCTGTGTGTTGCTGAAACTCGCGTTGCAGGCGGCGTAGGGTGGCGATCTTGTCCATGAAGGGCCGCATCCGCGCCACGTCGTCGGCGTAGATGAGGTGATCCTCGAAGACGGCAAACTTCTGCGGATTCTTGATCGGATAGTCCGGCCCGTACTCCTGCTCCAGGAAATGGTGCACCTGGGCGGTAGTGAACTCGTGCGTGTAGCCGCCGTCGACTTCCACGACCACCGCGTCGCCCGGCTTCACCGCCTGCACACCGCCGCGCGCATGCCGCGCAAGGATCTTCTCGCCCATGGTCATCGGCCGCGGCGTCGTATTCGGGAGCGGGAGCAGAATCTCACCGCGATCGAGCGCCTTGGCAAACGGGAAGAGCCCGCCCTGTTTGATGATCAGCTTCGTGATCGCGTCGTAGCCGCGAGTGAATTCCTCGATGGGGATGCCTTCGCCGGCCTGCAGCCGGCTCAGCATCGCATGATCGGCCATCAGCAGCCCCTGATTGATGTTGTTGCCGGCGTGAATCGGTGCGAAGGAGACGGCCACGGCGATGCGGATGCCGCTGAAGACCTCGCATTGCGTTGCCGTCTCGCGCGAACTGCCGACGCCCTTGCGGTAGCCGCTGACAATCACTTCGAAGTTTCCGTTGCGCAGCGCGTCCGCGGGAAACAGCCGCTCGCCATTGACGATCAGCCCGGCGTACGCGTTGCGCGCGAGGTCCTCCGGCTTGTAATCGAAACAGACCCAGGCGGGCGTCATGGCGTCGGTGTTGATGTCGTCGAGGAGATCGTCGACGCGCACGTCCGCCATTCGCAGATCGAGCTCACCGCGAAGCTGCTTGCGGATCAGCTCGGGATCTTTTGTCAGAAAGAGAACGCGCTTGCCTGGAGTCAGCGAAATCGTTGAAGGTGGTTTCATGCGCTGTACAAAGTCCTGAGTCCTGAGTGCTGAGTCCTGAGGAGGAGGCGGCTCGGCACTCAGGACTTCCAGTATATGCAACGGCTGATCGCGAACGCGCAATCCCGGGATGCCGCTTCCGATGGGGTGGCCATGAAACGCGATCTCCCTCTTGTCGCAACGCTGCTCAGTTCGACGGCCGGGACAGTAGTCACAGTGGCGCAACCGTAGTAACTTTGCAGGCACGCGAACAACAATCATCGGACTGCTGGCCGCCAGCGTGGTCGCCGTAACCCTGGGCGATACGATCGTCCTGAGAGACGGGTCGCACGTTTCGGGTGAGGTCAAGATGTGCGACGACGAGCAGTGCGCCATCGGCTCGAAGCACTTTCCCCTCGGGCAGATTGCCGCGATTCTGCTTGGTCAGACGACGCTGCCAGCGACTGCCGCGGCAGGATCGATCGTTCTCACCGACGGTAGCGTCCGCCGCGGCCACTTCGATTTTCTGAATCTCGGCTCTGTCACTGTGGACGGCAATGATGTCGACCGCGGCGAGATCGCCGCGATCATCCTGGCGGACATCGAGCAACCGAAACGCGACGTGCTCGTGACGCGTGACGGGCAGTCGCGTGTCGGAACGTTGACGCTCTGCAATGCTGCATCGTGTACGCTCGACTCGGATGTCGTGCCGCGCGATGCGACGCGCTGGATCGGCCTGGCCCAGTCCGGCAGCACGCCGCCGCAGCCACCTCCGACCGAAGACACGGTGCTCCTGGCGGGAAAATCGCCGGTCACCGCGCGCGTGACCCACATCGATGCGTCGACCGTCCGCACCACGCACGGCGACTTCGCGCGGAAAGACGTGACCTGGATCTTCGTCGCCGACGCACAAACAGCAGCTCCATCGCCCCCCGCGCAGCCGGCGGTCGAAAACAAGAACCCGCCGCCCCAAGTGCCACAACCTCCGCACCCGCCGGTGCAACCGCCGGCAAAGACGCCGCCAGCGCCTGTTCCGCAACCAGCCCCGACCGCACGGCCGAACTGCAAGCCTGGCGCGCTCTGGACGGGAAAAATCACCGCGCACGCGTGGGGAAACGTGGACCAGACCCGATCGGATTTGTTTATCGATGCCCAGGTGCGCCTGCAGGAGACCATCTGTGGCAGTTTCGGGCTCGATGGGAAGAGGATCGGAAGCGTCTCGATCTTCGATCCGTCCGGCAGCTTCATCAAAAACCGGATGACGCAAGTCAATCCGTACTTTTCCTGTAAGGGAGAGGGGTCGGGGCCAGCGGCCAGCACAGGACGAGGGCATGCGATCTATAGAAACGACCGCGACGCGACGAATCGTGGCTTCGGGTTCGAGGTTCCGAGGGGGAAGGCTCTCTATTTCGTGATCCTCGGCGCAGCGCACGATGCGAAGCAGGTCACGGTCTGCAACACTCCGCAGGGAACCTCCACTCGATCGGACGACCTTTTCGGCACTCCTGAGGCGGGCCGCAATCCGGTGCTGCACTCGCAATGGTGGGAAGATCCCGATCTCCGGTTTCTTGACGACGGAAAGATGATCGGCTCCGCGACGGCGCCTGCACCCGGCGCCTTCGAACACGTCGCCTTCAGTTGGGCGATCTGTCCCGAACATGTGCAGTGCTCCGCGCCACCCCCCATTCCCGACGGTTCGGGGCCGAAGACGGGACCGCCAGCGAACAAGAATCCGTGCGACGAGTTGCAGAGCCTCATCAAGGCGATGAAAGAACTCGCCGGCACGTACAAACAATTCGAGCACGATTTCAAGGATGCCTCCCACAAACGCGACGTCGTACGCGACGAGGTCTGGGGTTTCGACGGCGCGCTTCGCACGTACTTCACTTCGCTCGCGGCATTGGCGGCGCAAGGAGCGTCTGCAGGAGTTCAAAAACTCGTGGGCCTGGCAAAGACGCTCATGGGGATGAGCGGCACGGGAAACACCACGGATGTAGTCGAGGCGGCCAAAGCACTCGGATACGGCCCGTCCGATCTGCTGAACAACGCCGCCGCGGCGGCGGCGGTCAAGGCGGCGACCAACCAGGCAGATGCGTACCTGGCCCAAACGGGCGACGATGCAGGAGCGTTGCGGCTGTACGCCGCAGCCACCGGCCGCTCCGACGCGCTTGCCGCGGCCGGCAAAGCGGTGACCAAGGGCATCAGCATCGGCACCGGCATCGCTGATTACGCCGAAAAGACGTCGAGTCTGGCTGATCTCATTCAGGAATGGCTCGACCACGACGAGCAAGCCACCCGCGCGCAAAACGAGATGGATGACGTACAGAAGCGGATGGATGATCTGCAGAAACAGATCGACGATGCCCGCAGCCGTCTGACGGAACCGTGTGGGTCTGCCACTCTCGAGCGCCGGCCGGTCATCCAGTTCGCGACGTTGCGGGACGCACCGCTCCTTTATCCGCTCGTGCAACAGAGTCCGCCGGGAAGCGGCGCCGGCGCGAAGCTGGCAGCCATCCGGCTCCAACTCGATGCGGCGACCAACCATCTGGTGGCAGCGGGATCCTGGATCGACCCATTTCTATTTCAGGTGCCCATGTCACCCCGACTGCGCAGTGCGCTCCTCGGCCAGGCGGTTCCCGATCTCCAGGCCGCAAAACAAGCGCTCGACTCCGCCGCACAGCAAGGGCAGAACATCGAGGACGACGTCAGCCATACGGTGCCCAAGAACAACTCCAACGCGCCTCCGAAGACGACCACGGAAGCGCTCCATCGGACCATAAAGGGGAAAGCAAAGACCTGACCCCGCAACCGTTAGAATCGGCATCGTGAAGTCGCTCCTCATCACCGGCGGCACGGGCGAGCTCGGGCAGGCGATGCTTGCACGCCTCACGCGCGACTATCGCTGCGTCGTCCTCTACCACTCTGAAGAATCGTGGCAGCGGTTCACCCGCGAGCGTCGCGACGTCGAGGGCATCGCCGATCCGGCCCGGTTCGACGGCCCGCTCTACGGGATCGTGCACCTGGCAGGGGGATTCATTGCCGGCTCGCATCCCGAAGACTTCACGAAGATGCTGGAGATGAATCTGATGAGCGCCGTCCGGACGATCGAGGCGTTGCGCGATCGCATCGACGACGGCGGCCGGATCATCGCCATCAGCTCGATCGCTTCGCTGACCCGCCCGGCTGGGCTTGCGGCGTACGCCGCGGCGAAGTCGGCGCTCAACGCCTATATCGACGTGCTGGCGAAGGAACTTCGGCCGCGCAGGATCACGGCGAATGCGCTGTTGCCGTCGGCCCTGGCCACGCCATCGACGCGCGCATCGATGGGAAACGAGCCGCTGGTTCCGCTGGAACAGGTCGCCGAGACCGCCGCGTTTCTGTTGCGCGACGCGGCCGCGTCGATCAGCGGTCAGCTCCTGACGCTGCAATCTTGACCTGCCGCAAACCCCAGAACGTGTCCACCAGCCACTTGAGGAATTCGCCGGCCGGCTTCGGCTTGCTGATCCAATATCCCTGCGCCAGATCGCAGCCCATCTCGCCGAGCGCGCGCCACGTCTCGACGTTCTCCACCCCCTCGGCGCAGACCTGTTTGCCGAGGTTGTGCGCGAGGTCGATCATGGTACGCACGATCGCCGTGTCCGCTTCGCTGCTGAGCATCCCCATGACGAACGATTTGTCGACCTTGATCTCGTCGATCGGCAATTGCCGCAGCGTGGTCAGCGACGAGTAGCCGGTCCCGAAATCGTCGAGCGAGAGGCGAACACCCATCGACTGCAGCATCGAAGTGATGGCCAGCGCGTGCGCCGGATCGGCCATGATGCTCGACTCGGTGATCTCCACTTTGACGAAACGAGGATCGATGTGCCACTTATCGAGCGCGGTCTGAATCTTCAGCGGGAGGGACTGCTCCTGCAGGCTCTTCGC
>JBGPFD010000221.1:0-5732 GCA_041483175.1 Thermoanaerobaculia bacterium
GAGAGTGATCTGCTCGACGAATACATCGCCGCGCTTCGCGAGCGCGTGGACATACAGAAGATCCTCGGAGCCCGGCTGGCGATCCTTCACGATCCGATTCACGGCGTCGCGGCGCAGATCCCGTCCAGGGTCCTCGGTCTCGACTACGTCGGCAATGCGCGCATCCTGCGCCGCAGTCTGGAGACTCTGGTGCAGTCGGTGGTGGACACGGTTCGCGGCGAAGTCAATCCCTCGTTCGGCGGCGTCAATCCGGAGCCGATTCCGGAGAATCTCCTCGCCGCAAAAAACGTGATGCTTACCGGCGAGTACGATCTGGCCATCTGCAATGATGGCGATGCCGACCGGCTCGGCATTCTCGACGAGCGTGGCGAATTCGTCTCACCGCAGAAGGTGATCTCGCTGCTGGCGCTCTATCTGGTGCGCGAAAAGAAGATGAACGGCGACCTCGTGAAAACGTTCTCGACCACCCGGCTGATCGAGCGGGTAGCAAAGTCCCTCGGCGCCGGATTCCACGAGACGCCGATCGGCTTCAAGTACGTGGCCGACCTGATGCTGACCCGAAATATTCTGATCGGCGGCGAAGAGAGCGGCGGAATCGGATTCGGGCATTTCATCCCGGAACGCGACGGCATCCTGTCGGGATTGCTGGTGGCCGAGTGCGCCGCCCATCATCGGCTCCCGCTATCGACCATCGTGGCGCAGATGGAGAACGAATTCGGCGCGCTGCACTACGATCGCCGCGACATCCATCGCCCGCTCGATCAATGCGCCCGTCTGATCGAGCGTGTCCGCTCCGGCCGTCTCGACCGCGCCTTCGGCCCCGGTTTCAGCGGCCGTGAAGAGAAGGACGGCGTGAAGATGAACTTCGCCGACGGCACCTGGATCCTCTTCCGCAGGTCAGGCACCGAGCCGATGATCCGCATCTACTGCGAGAGCCCTGACGCCGCGCGCGTGCGGGAGATGCTCGGGCGGGCGGTGGAGGAGCTGGATCGGGCGTAGCGCCGCCCCTCACCCGGCCTTTGGCCACCCTCTCCCGCTTTCGCGGGGCGAGGGATCGCATGGTCGATGTCCTTCGCCTCGCGTAGCGGGGAGAAGGTGCCGCGAAGCGGCGGATGAGGGGTGTGTGAGGGGTGTGTGAGGGGTGAGGGGTCTCGAGCGCGTGTTACGATTTGGCCGTAGCGGCGACCCACTCCCTCCCGGGCGCCGACTCTCCCGAAACATGCCTGAGCAATCCGAGCAGACGCGCACGCAGTTTACCCGCGAGAGCATCGTGGAGGACTATCGCGTGGCTTTTCGCAGCCGTCAGGCAAGCCTGATGGGCCGCAAAGAGGTCCTCACCGGAAAGGCGAAGTTCGGCATCTTCGGCGACGGCAAGGAAGTCCCGCAACTGGCGATGGCCCGGGCCTTCCGCAAGGGCGACTGGCGTTCGGGGTACTACCGCGATCAAACGTTCATGCTCGCGGTGGGCATGGGAACTCTCGACCAGTTCTTCGCGCAGCTCTACGCCGATCCCGACGTGACGCGCGATCCGTGGTCCGGCGGCCGTTCGATGAACGCGCACTTCTCGTCGCGGCTGCTGAACCCCGATGGGTCGTGGAAAAATCAGACCGATTCCTACAACAGCTCGGCTGATGTTTCGCCGACCGGATCGCAGATGCCGCGCCTGGTCGGGCTGGCGTGGGCCTCGAAGCTCTACCGCGAGATCGACGCTCTCAAACCGCGCAGCGAATTCTCCCGCGACGGCGACGAGGTGGCCTGGGGCACCATCGGAAACGCGAGCTGCGCCGAGGGGATGTTCTGGGAGGCGATCAATGCCGCGGGCGTGCTGCGCGTGCCGATGCTGCTGTCGATCTGGGACGACAACTACGGCATTTCGGTGTCGAATGATGTCCAGATCACCAAGGGAAATCTCTCCGAGTTGCTGAAGGGATTCCAGCGCGATCCGAAAAAGACGCAGGGCTTCGACATCTACACGGTCAAAGGATGGGACTATCCGGCGCTCTGCGAGACGTACCTCCACGCCGCGGCGATCGTGCGGATGGAGCACGTCCCGGCGATCATCCACGTCATCGAGTTGACGCAGCCGCAGGGGCATTCGACGTCGGGCAGCCAGGAACGCTACAAATCGAAAGAGCGGCTGGAGTGGGAGACGGAATTCGACTGCATCCGCAAGATGCGCGAATGGATGATCGCGCAGGGCATCGCGAGCGCGGAGGAGCTCGACCGGCTCGAGCGCGAAGATCTGCAGATCGCCCGCGATGCGCAACGGCGCGGCTGGGAGGCCTATCGCGCGCCGATAGACACCGAGGTCAAGACGGTTCTCGGGTTTCTCGATCGGCTCGGCGCGGAGCCGGTCAAGAAGGAGCTGGAGCGAAATCAGGCGCCGTTCCGCCGCGACGCCATGCGTGCGCTGGCGAGCGCGCTCGTCGCGGCGCACGATCGGGAGATTCCGCCGGACATCGTCGCATGGCGCCGTGAGCACGAGCGGATCAATAACGAGCGCTACGACGAGGAGCTTGTCGGGGCCTCGGAGGTCGCCGAGGTGCGCGCCGAGTACAGCGATGACGCGCCGGTCCTCAACGGATTCGAGATCATCAATCACTGCTTCGATCACGCGCTGCGGCGCGATCCGGCCGTCATCATCTTCGGTGAGGACGTCGGAAAGCTCGGGGACGTGAATCAGGGTTGCGCCGGCCTGCAGGAAAAATACGGCGAGCTCCGCGTGTCCGACACCGGCATCCGCGAGAGCACCATCGTCGGGCAGGCCATCGGCGCAGCGCTGCGCGGACTTCGCCCGATCGCCGAAATTCAGTACCTCGACTATCTGCTCTACGCCATCCAGATCATGTCCGACGATCTGGCCACGACCCGCTGGCGGACGCGCGGGGGACAGAAATGCCCGGTGATCCTCCGCACGCGCGGGCATCGGCTCGAAGGCATCTGGCACTCCGGATCGCCGATGGCCGGCATCATTAACCTGGTGCGCGGGATGCGCGTCTGCGTTCCCCGCAACATGACGCAGGCAGCGGGCATGTACAACGCCATGCTCCGCTCCGACGACCCGGCGTTGATCGTCGAGGTGCTCAACGGCTACCGAGTCAAGGAGAAGCTGCCGTCGAACATCGCCGAATTCACGGTGCCGCCCGGCATCCCGGAAATTCTGCGGCAGGGGAGCGATGTCACGCTGGTGACCTATGGCGCGACGGTGCGCATCGTGATGGAGGCCGCCGATCTGCTGGCGGCGGTCGGCGTCGATGCCGAAGTGATGGACGTGCAGACGCTGCTGCCGTTCGATGTTCGAGGGATGGTTGTCGATTCTCTGAAGAAGACGAACCGCATCGCCTTCATCGATGAAGACGTCCCCGGCGGCGCGACGGCGTACATGCTGCGGCAGGTGATCGAGCGCGACCATGGATACGAGTGGCTCGATTCGGAGCCGCGCACGATTCCGGGCAAGGAGCACCGCCCGGCATACGGATCGGATGGCGACTACTGGTCGAAGCCGAACCGCGAGACGATCTTCGAGGCCGTTTACGATCTGATGCACGAATCGAATCCGCGGAGGTATCCTCGGTTCTTGTGAGACGCATCGCAATCCTCCTTTTTCTCTTTACCACCCCCATCACTGCCGCAGACAGGTCCGAACGCTGGGTCGAGAAGACCCTCCGCTCGATGACCCTCGACGAGAAGATCGGGCAGATGCTCGTGCCCGGCGTTCCGAACGCCGGCTTTCGCAGCGACGACAGCGTCGATGTCCAGACCGTGCGGCGCAACATCGAACAGTTCCACGTCGGCGGCTATCACACTTTCGGCGGCGATCCGTCGAGCGTGGCGCTGCTGCTCAACGAGATGCAGCGGCTGTCGAAAGTGCCGCTGATGATCACGGCCGATCTCGAAGGCGGTCCCGGATACGTGATGTTCGGCGCGACGCGGCTTCCGCTGGCCATGTCCATCGGTGCCACCGGCGATCCGCAGATGGCCTACGAGGCGGGGAAAGTCACCGCCGAAGAAGGTCGCGCGATCGGCGTGGACATCAACTTCTATCCGGTCGCTGACGTGCAGAACAATCCCGAGAATCCGATCATCAACATTCGTTCGTTCGGCGAGGATCCCGCGCGCGTGGCGGAGTTCGTCCGCGCATACATCCGCGGCGCGCAGGAGAACGGGCAGATCGCCACGGCGAAACATTTTCCGGGTCACGGCGATGTGGCCACCGATTCCCATCTGGAAATGCCGGTGCTGGAGATCGACCGGCCGCGCCTGGAGTCGGTGGAACTTCCGCCATTCAAGGCGGCCGTCGATCAGGGTGTCGGCGCGGTGATGACCGCGCACATCTGGTTGCCGAAGATCGAGCCGGAAAAAGGCCTGCCGTCGACACTGTCGAAAAACGTGATTACCGGCCTGCTGCGCGAGGAGCTGCATTTCCGCGGGCTGGTCTTCACCGACTCCATGGTCATGCGCGGCGTGAGCGCAAACTTCACGCCCGGCGACGCAACGCTGCGCGCCGTCGAAGCCGGCGTGGACATGATCCTTCTTCCGGTCGACATCAGCGCATCGTTCAATGCGATCAAGTCGGCAGTGCAGAGCGGGCAGATTTCCGAGAGCCGCATCGACGACTCCGTCCGGCGGATTCTTGGCGCGAAAGCGGGGCTCGATCTGACGAAACCCGCGAATCGCTTCACCGATGTCAGCCGTCTCATGGCGGTCCTCGGCACCCAGGCGCATCGCGATTTCGCGCAGCAGATCGCCGACCGCGCGATCACCCTCGTGCGGGACGATCGCCACGTTCTGCCGCTGAAGGCCTCGGCCGACCAGCGCGTCGTGCAGATCAACGTGCTCGACAGCCGCAACGGCTGGCGCGAAGGGGCGGTCGGGCGGGTGGCCGCCGCGGAACTGGTCAAGCGATTTCCGCGCGCGGTAACCGCCCAGATCGATGATCAGAGCACGCCGAACGAGTTCGACATGGCGCGCAAATTGGCACAGGTCGCCGACGCCATCGTGGTCAACGGGTACGTGCGCATGGCGGCGTACAAGGGTTCGATCGCTCTGACTCCAGGCGAAATGGCCCTGCTGCGCGATCTCGCGGCGATGAACAAGCCGTTCGTCTTCACCGTGTTCGGCAGCCCGTACGTTCTGACGCACATTCCCGATCTGCCGAGCTACGTCGTCACCTACGACACCACTCCGATGGCCGAGCTGGCGATGGTGCGTGCCATCACCGGCGAAATCCCGTTCCAGGGCAAGTTGCCGATCGCGCTGCCGGGGTTCTATCCGGTGGGCCACGGCCTTCGGAGTGCGGCGGCTTTGCCGTAAAACTCGTGTAGCGGCGGGCGTCCCCGCCCGCCGGGTGCGCGAGGACGCGCGCCTACGTCACAACGCGGATACGGAGCAGGTTCCGGACAGTCGATCGGCGAGTGAACGGCGCGACGGCAGCGCGGCGAGAAGAAATCCGATCCCGCCGGTCAGCAGCGACAGGCAGAGTCCGACCCAGCGCAGCGATGCGCTTCGCAGAGCCATGGAGCCGGACCCGCTGCTCATGATCTTCACATCGAAGATCGCGCCGCCGATCGTCTTGCCCCACAGCCACCACGTTCCGGCGAAGTAGTAGTACGACAGGATGACGATGAACCCGGCCAGCGCGGCGACGGCGCGCCAGTTCATCGACGCCGGGAGGAGAGGGGAGAGGGCGAGCGCCAGGGCCACGAACAGCGACAGATCGGTGAGCAGCGCCA
>JBGPFD010000222.1:0-5682 GCA_041483175.1 Thermoanaerobaculia bacterium
CCTATCCGCCGTTGTCAGTCATCGCCACGAACGGCCAGACATTCTGGCTGATCGGCATGATCTTCCTGATCACCTCATCGCTGCTCGGGTCGGTCAACTTCATCGTGACCATCGTGCAGCTTCGGGCCAAGGGGATGAGCTTCATGCGCCTGCCGTTCTTCGTCTGGGCGCAGTTCGTGACCTCGTTCCTCCTGCTGCTCGCTTTTCCGCCGCTGGAAGCGGCCGGCGTCCTGCAGTTGATGGACCGCGTCGCCGGAACGAGCTTCTTTCTGCCGAGCGGGTTGGTGGTCAGCGGCCAGGTGCTGCACCGCGCGGGCGGTGGCAATCCCGTTCTGTGGCAGCACCTCTTCTGGTTCCTGGCGCATCCCGAGGTGTACGTGCTGATCCTGCCGGCGATAGGCATCGTGGCAGAGGTGATCGCCAACAACACGCGGAAACCGCTGTGGGGCTATCGCTCGATGGTCGGCTCGGTCATCTTCCTCGGATTCATGTCCTTCATCGTGTGGGCGCACCACATGTTCCTCACCGGCATGGGGACGATGATCAGCGCCTTCTTCCAGACCACGACCATGATCATCTCCATCCCCTCGGTGATCATCCTGAGCGCGCTGTTCATCTCGTTGTGGGGGGCGTCGATCCGATTTACCACTCCGATGCTCTTCGCCCTGGCGTTCCTGCCGATGTTCGGCATCGGCGGACTGACCGGGCTGCCGCTCGGGCTGGCGACAGCGGATATCCATCTGCACGACACCTACTACGTCATCGGCCATTTCCACTACGTCGTGGCGCCGGGAACGATCTTCGCCATGTTCGCCGGCATCTATTACTGGTTCCCGAAGATCACCGGACGGAAGCTGAACGATTTCTGGGGCCGCGTGCACTTCTGGGGATCGTTCATCTGCATCAACGGTGTCTTCTTTCCGATGTTCCTGCAGGGGCTGGCGGGCGTGTCGCGCCGTCTTTATGACGGCGGCATCCAGTACGCGCACGCGAAAGCGATCGCCGAGCAGACCAATCCATTCATGTCGATCTCCGCGATTGGACTGCTCGCGTTCCAGATCCCGTTCATCTTCAATTTCTTCAGCAATGTCATCGCCGCGCTGCTCGGAAAGAAGAACGTGAATGACAACCCGTGGCAGGCCACGACCATCGAGTGGGCGGCGACGACGTCGCCTCCTCTGGCCCACGGCAACTTCGCCGTGATGCCGGTCGTGCACCGCGGGCCGTACGAATACAACGCGCCGGAGTGCACGATCGATGACTATCTGCCGCAGCATGTCGAGCTGGCGGCCGCGCCGCCGCCGGGCGGCGGGATGCTGCCGGAAACCGCGGTGGCTCAGAGGGAAATGTGATGGACAATCTGAAATTCGGTTACGGTCGGGGTGACAGCGGCCTCTACGCGGCTTTCCTACGTTAGGAGAAATGATGGACGCGCACGTTGAAGCACACCACGATTTCGAAATCCCGTACACCGCGCATCCGCGGCCGGACACCGGCCTGTACAACGCGAAGCTGGGGATCTGGCTTTTTCTGGCGTCGGAGGTGATGCTCTTCGGCGCGCTCTTCTCGTCGTACATCCTGCTGCGCACCAGCGCGCCGACGTGGCCGCGCGGGTGGGAGTTCCTGAACGTGCCGCTGGCGACGGCGAACACCTTCATCCTCATCGCCTCGTCGGTGACCGTCGTTCTCGCCTGGGCCAACCTCCGCCTCGGCAATCTCAAGTGGGGACGGATTTTCATCGGCCTGACGGTCGCCTGCGCGCTGCTGTTCCTGGTCAACAAGGGATTCGAATACCACCACGAATTCGTCGAGCACCGCCTGCCGAGCACCAGCAACTTCATGGCCCTCTACTTCACGCTGACCGGATTGCACGGCCTGCATGTGCTCGGCGGCGTGGTGGTGTTCCTCTACATGCTCTTTCCCGGCGCCAAGATGTGGGAGACCAATCGCGCGCGGTACACCAATCGCATCGAAGTGGCGGGGCTGTACTGGCACTTCGTCGACCTGGTGTGGATCTTTCTCTTTCCGTCGCTCTATCTGATGTAGGAGGACTCCGCGTGACCGAACAAATCGTCGCACCGACTGCCCCAACGGAGAGCCACGCCGAAGACCAGCATGGGCACGGCGGAGTCCACGATTCCGATCTCCATCACAGCCCGGAGGAGATCCGGCGCGAGATCCGCGTCTATCTTTGGGTGTTCGCCGGACTGGCGGCGCTGACCGCGCTGACGGTGTACGCCTGCTACGGATTGAAGACGCCGGTGCACATCGCCATCGCCATCGCCCTGGTCATCGCCTGCACCAAAGGGTTTCTGGTCGCCGGCTTCTTCATGCATCTGTTGTCGGAGAAGAAGCTGATTTATTCGATTCTCATCCTGACGGTGTTTTTCTTCGCTGTCCTGATGTGGGCCCCCTGGAACCACTGGGCGGACATGATCGGACGCTGATGCATGTCGCTACGCATCTTTCACGTCGTCTTCATCACCGTCTCGATTGCGCTGTCGGTGTTCGTCACCGGGTGGGGCGTGCGCGAATTCCTCGTCTCGCGCAGCGCTGGCGCGCTGGCGCTGGCAATCGTCTTTCTGCTCGCTGGGATCGTCCTGATGTTTTACGCGAACCACACGTTTCGAAAGCTGAGGGATCTATGAGATTAGTGCTGAGGCGCGTAAGCGCCGAAGGACCCCCTGCGCTTTTGCGAAGCGGGTCCTTCGCTTCGCTCAGGACCTGGGCGACCGCAGCGATTGTTCTGTTGCCCCAGGTCGCTCACGCCTGCCCGGTCTGTTTCGGCGCGCCGAACACGCCGGCCTCGAACGGCATGAACAACGCCATCGCCTTTCTGCTGACCATCGTGGGATTCGTGCAGATCGGATTCGTGGCGCTCTTCGTCACGTTCTGGCGGCGCGGGCGGGCGCTCCGCCGCCGGCGTGAAGAGCTTCAACTGATCGATGGAGGTGTGCGATGAGGGAGTTTCTCGCGCAATACATGCCGCCCGATTACTCGGCGCACGGCCCGCAGGTCGACAACCTGATCGTCGCCGTGCACTGGCTGATGGCCATCCTGTTTGTCTTCTGGCTGGCCTATTTCCTCTTTGCGATGTGGCGATTCAGCGCCTCGCGCCATCCGAAGGCCGCCTATCACGGCATGCAGTCGCACTGGTCGAGCTGGAGCGAGGCCGGCGTCGCGGTGGTGGAAGTCGTCCTGCTGGTCGGCTTTTCCATTCCCGCGTGGTCGCGATGGGCAACCAAACCGGCACCCGACACGAATCCGTTCGAAGTGCGCGTCATCGCCGAACAGTTCGCCTGGAACGTGCATTACCCCGGGCCGGACGGCAAGTTCGGTCGCCAGTCGATCAATCTGGTGACCTCGACCAATCCGATCGGACTGGACATGAGCGATCCCGCCGCGCAGGACGATGTCGTGGCGCTGAATCAGCTGCATCTGGAAGTCAATCGCCCGGCCCTGATTCACGTCAGCTCGAAGGACGTGATCCACAGTTTCAAGCTGCCGGTCATGCGCGTCGAGCAGGATGCCATCCCGGGGCAGGACGTTCCGATCCATTTCGTCCCCGTGCGCACGAACAACGGCGAAACCTGGGAGATCGCCTGCGCGCAGCTCTGCGGCCTCGGCCACTACCGCATGCGCGGCCAACTGTTCGTCGACACGAAAGAGGAGCTTCAGAAGTGGCTGGCCTCCCAGCCGAAGGTAACGCAGTAGAGTAGAGTGATGACTGTCCGTCCACCTCTTCGATACCTCCGCGACATGGAAGCGACCCCGCCGTGGCTGCGCCGCTTCACGAAGCTCGTCGCTGCGTCGACGCTGTTTCTGATTTTCGCCGGCGCCATGGTGACCTCCACCGGGTCGGGGCTCGCCGTTCCCGACTGGCCGCTTTCGTACGGCATGCTGATGCCGCCGATGGTCGGCGGAATCTTCTACGAGCACGGCCATCGGATGATCGCCGCGGCGGTCGGATTCCTCACCGTGGTGCAGGCGATCTGGCTGCAGCGTCGCGCGCGAAAACGCTCGCTGCGCATTCTCGGGTGGGCGGCGGTGGGGGCGGTCATCGCACAGGGAGTGTTAGGCGGGCTGACGGTGCTCTTTCTTCTGCCGCCGGCGATCTCCATTGCGCACGCCGGGCTAGCGGAGATCTTTCTCTGCCTCAACGTATCCATCGCGCTGGTCGCTTCGGAGTGGTTCGGCGCGCTTCAGACGACCGAAAAAGGGGACGCGCCGATCGGCGGCACGACTGCGCTCGTGCTGCTGGTCTTCGTGCAGATTCTCATCGGCGCGCAGATGCGACACCTCGGCGCCGGACTGGCCATTCCCGATTTCCCGCTGGCCTTCGGGCGCGTCATCCCGCCGATGCACTCGCTTGGCGTGATCGTGAATTTTGCCCATCGCCTCGGCGGCCTCGCGGTGATCGGTGCGGTCTTGGCCGTCGTCATCCGGCTGCGCCGGTTTGAATCGAACCACCCCCTTCGCCACGCGGCGGCGCTGCTGCTGCTGGTCGTCCCGGCACAAATCCTTCTCGGCGGTTACACCGTGTGGAGCGGCAAGCAGCCGGTGATCACCAGCCTGCACGTGGTGACCGGCGCGCTGACGCTGGCCCTTTCGCTGATCCTGGCGCTCAGCGCCCGGGCGGTGGGGTGGCGTGTAGCGGCGGGCACCCCCGCCCGCCCCGAAGCGGCCGAGGGCGGCCGCGTCCACACCACCGTTCGCGATTACCTCCAGCTTTCCAAGGCCCGCATCGTGGCGATGGTACTGATTACTACAGCGGGCGGTTATTTCTTCGGCGCCTCGCACATCGACATCATCCTGTTGCTCAAGACTCTCGTGGGGACGGCGCTGGTGGCGGCGGGAACGAACGCGCTCAACCAATACGTCGAGCGCGAGCTGGACGCCAAGATGCACCGGACGCGTTTGCGCCCGTTGCCCGGCGGCCGGATCTCTCCGCGCGCGGCGCTGCTGTTTTCGTCTGCTATATCAATCGTTGGTACAGTGTACCTGGCCCTCGCCGTGAACGGGCTGACGGCGCTGCTCGGCGCATTCACGCTGATCACCTACATCTTCATTTACACGCCACTGAAGCGCGTCTCCAGCGCCTGCACGCTGATCGGCGCCATTCCCGGCGCGGTGCCGCCGCTCATGGGCTGGACTGCCGCCACCGGCGCGCTCGGCTTCGGCGGATGGATGGCCTTCGGCATCGTCTTCCTGTGGCAGCTCCCGCACTTCATGGCCATCAGCTGGATCTACCGCGAAGACTACGGCCGCGCCGGTTTTGCCATGCTCTCGGTGCGCGACGCGGACGGTTCCGCCACGGCGCGCCAAGCGCTCTTCTACAGCGCCGCGCTTCTGATCCTCAGCGCGTTGCCCGGCGTGTTCGGCCACGCGCAATACGTCGCCGTCGCCGCCGCCGCCTTGCTCGTCGCCGCTTCCGTCGCCTTCCTCCGCGATCGAACGAATCGGTCTGCACGAAGACTGTTTATGACGTCGAACGTGTATCTTGTTGTCGCCATGATCCTGCTCGTTATCAGTTAACAGTTAGCAGTTAACAGTTAACAGGCCCGCCCACCGGAAGCCTCTGTTAACTGTTAACCGTTAACTGTTAACGCCATGTTCAAGCACATCCCGCTGGCTCTCGCGCTAATCGCATTCTCCTGCGCCCGCCCGACCCCCCTCCCGAAG
>JBGPFD010000223.1:0-5643 GCA_041483175.1 Thermoanaerobaculia bacterium
CCCGCGGCTGGAACTGACCACCAACCACTCCATCGATCATCTCTCGGCGGCCATCCAGCCAATCGACCGCAGCGAAGAGCTCTACCGCGGTTTCCTCACTTATCTCAATGCCGTGGCGGCACGCGAAAAAGCCAGCTTGCATCAAGCGAAAACCGCTTCGCAGGCAAAAACGGCGCCGAACGCCGCGCTCCGCTGAGTTTCATCCGACTGACTGGCGTAAGATTCCGCCACCCATGAAGCGGATGTGGCTCCTCGCGTGCCTCGCGGCGCCGCTGCTCGGCCAGACCGTCACCACGCAGTTCACGGCGAAGCTCACCGACTCGGGCGATAACCCTCCGATCATGCCGGTCGTCGCCGACGCCACCGAGCCGGCGGAGCCGCTGACGGCCGCGCTTCACGTCGCTGTGCCAAACGCGCAGGCACCGCGCATCATGACCCTGATCAGTCCTGCGATCGCCATTCCCTACAACTCGCCGATCCGGCTGATTGAGGCAACCTGGAACGGAACGCCGCTCCCGCTCGCCCAGCCGATCTTTGATCCCTTCGACAGCGGGATCACCGAGGTGCCGCACTCCTTCGGAACGCAGCTTCCCTTCTTCAAACCGCTCTTTTCTGTCGCCGGCATCGCTTCCGGAAACGGGACGCTGGAGATCCGCGGCTTCGATGTGTCGCACACACAGATCGCCTCGGCCTCGATTCCGAATCTGACGATCGTCCTCCCGCCGGCTGCCATTCCGACGGCGACGATCGCGGCGATGCCCCACCCGCGGATCTATCTCACCGCGGCGCGGATGGCGGCCATGCGCAGACGCAACGACATCGCCTCCCAGAGGTTCAATGCCGCAGTCGGCGCGTTTCGAGACGCCCTGAGCGTGTTTCCGGACGTCACCTCGCCGCAATTCAGCGACCGCATCTACGATCCGGAGGACTACATCCCGCTGCTCGCGCTGCAGAATCAGCTTTCGCCGGATGCAAACCTGGCGAACGCGGCGCACACGCTGGCTATGCGCATCGCCAATGACTACGACACAGGTATCCGCGATTTCGGCCGCGATACCGGGTACGACATCCGCTTCCAGCTCCGCGATCTGATGCTGGCGTACGACTGGCTGTACGACCGCTTCACGCCGGCGGAACGGACGGTGATCGTTCGCGTGGCGACGAAGTGGATCGACTGGTATCACAACACTCCCGGTTACGCGCAGTTGTGGCCGGCAGAGAATTACTACGCCGGATATCTGCAGGGGATCGCGCTCGTGGCCGCGGCGACTGCGGGAGACAATCCCGACGCCGATCGGATCTTCACTCTTCTCCGTTCCAAGCTGGCGAACGAGATGCCGATCTTGAATCAGCGCCTGGCCGGCGGAGACTGGGCCGAGGGGTGGAACTACGGTCCGTACAGCACGCTGGAGCACTCCCTGGTCCACACGCTGATGAAAGACCTCGGCGAAGACTGGAGCGCCGATTTCGACTGGCTGCAAACTCTCCCGCGCAGTCTCACGTACATGGCGTCGCCCGACTTCCGCGAGACCCGCTCGTATGGCGGCTACTCCGGAAATTATGCCGACAAGACCTCGCCATCGCTCCTCGCTGTATTGACCAGTACTACAGTGGACGGAGCGTACGCATCGCGGCTGTACACCTCGATGAACGCGAATCCGGACAACGACTTCACCGACATCCCGGCCGACACGTTCTACGAGATGATCTTTGCCGACACCTCGCGCAGCGGCGACGCAAGCGCGCTACCGCTGTCGTATTTCAACAGCGGAACGGGACGCTGGTTCTCGCGCTCGTCGTTGACCGATCCGCAGGCGTACTTCGTTTCCGCCGAGAACATGAGCTACTCGTACGATCACTACGGCTACGCGAACGGCGACGTGCGGCTCTATCACGGCGCGACCTGTCTCGTCTGCCCATCCGCGTACCGCGGGCCGGCATTCGACGGCGAAGCGGTGACGCCGGCGTTCTCCACCTACATCGTCAACGGGCGCACCCAGGATCTTCCGCTCGGTCGCAACAATCAGAATCTCTTCAGCATCGAGGCGGGAAACTTCTCGGCGATCGGCATGCGCTTCGAGTCGTCGTGGCCAACGGCGCGGTACGACGAGAGCATCGTCGATCCCGCCGACCCGCTCGACTACATCATTCGCGAGGCGGTCCACCTTCGCCCCGGCACGCTCATCGTGCGCGACCTGCACCGCCGCCGCCACGCCTCCGACACCCTCACCGCCCGTTTTCACCTCGGCGTCGATACGCTGAAGATCAGCCGCTTCTACCCCGCCGGCGTGACCGTCACAACGACCGATGACCGCGACGGCGGCGGCAACCGCATCGGAACGCTGATGCAGCTCGACTTCTCCAGCTCCACTGCACCGCTCGAGCTGGTCACCGTGTTCTCGGAGACGCTGACGGCCACGAGTTACGTAAACGGCGTCCTCACCTTGAGCGACGGAACGCGCGTGACGTTCGCCAACGGCACGGTTTCGGTTCAGTCGGGGAGCGGCGGGCGGCGGCGCCCGGTCAGGCACTGAACGGCCGACCAGACTGCCATCGCTGCGAGCGCCCACGCGGCGATATTCACGGCGATGAAGAGAACGACGAACGCGCCGCGCACGGCAAACGGCAGCGCGGCGAAGCTCGTATGCGTTCCGAACAGCAGCGCCATGGCGCCGAAGGCCGGCCACGCGGGCCAGCTCCAGGGAGAGAACCAACTGAAGATGGTCATCGCCACGCCAAACAGGGCGCACGCAAACCCGCGGCTCATGACCTCGTCACCGCCGATCAGTGCGAGGACATCATCCAGATGTCCGCCTCGGAGGTCCGTTCGTTGAGATAGAGCGCCCGGCCGTCGGGAGCGACAGCGAAGGCGCGAATCGGTCGCAGCAGGGGGATCGTCCGAATCTGCTTTGACGCGATCTCGATGATCTTCAACTGCGTGCCCGACACGAACAACACATGCTTGCCGTCCGGCAACCACTTCGGCATCGTTCCCTCATCCGCAAGCTTCTCGTACGACTTTAATCCGATCGAATAGATCCAGAGACCGCCGCCGCCGCCGGGCGAAGCGGTGCCCACAAATCGGCTGCCATCGGGCGACAACCTCGGCCAGAAGATATGGTTCTGCGGATCGGGCATGGGTGGAAGAAGCTCGACCTTCGTCGCCGTCCCGTCGGCATTCACCGGCAGCAGATCCGTCCCACTTCCGCTGAAGGCATATAGGGTCTTGCCATCTCGCATCACCCTCGGCCACCAGATTGAGGGGCCGGTGGTGTGCGACACCTGTCGCAGGCCGCTGCCATCCGCGCGGATGCTCCAGATTTCGTAGCGCGTCCCGCGTTGCGAATAGAAGTAGAGGAGCTTTCCGTCGAGCGACCAGGACGGCCCGCGATCTTTTTCCGGATCATTGGTCAACTGCCGCATCTCGCTTCCATCCGAGCCGATGACGAACAGGTCTTCCTGCGTTCCGAGGTTAGAGAACGCGAGCCACTTTCCATCGGGAGAGACATCGACGTTCTCCAAAACCAGCATCGCTCCGCCGAGGATCGCCGACGGCTGGCCGCTGGCGCGCAGGGACAGCGGATCGAATGGAATGCGCCACAGAGTCTCGCTGAAATCGACTCCTGCGTACGCCAGTGCGCCTGTATCGCGTGCAACGGTGAAGTGGGCGGCGAAGCGCGTCGGCAGCGACACCGGCCCGGGAGGGGCGAGCGCTTTCCCGCTGTGCTCGTCGATCGGCAGGCGCCACAAATTCATGGTCCCATCGCGATCGCTTCCGAAATAGAGGACCTTGCCGTCAGGGGACCAGACGGGGTTCCAGTCGAGCGGCGGATCGTCTGTCAATTGGGTGATCGTCTGTTCCGGATGCGCGGCATGAGGATCAATGGTGAACAGGTCGCGCTGCCCGCCCTGTCCTTTCACCGCCCAATATGCGATCCGATTGCCGTGCGGGGACCAGCTCGGCTGCACTCCGTCAGGCATGATCAAATCACGGCGTGCGCCCGTTCGGACATTGATGATGGCCAGGTGGGCGTCGCCCGGCCGCGACTGCGGTTGCAGTCCGATCGATTCGGTACTCACCGCAATCTCGGAGCCGTCCGGCGACCAGGTTGGATTGAATCCGAAGTCGGTCAAGCGTCGCACCGACTCTCCCGTTGCCCCCATGAGAAAAATGCCACCGCCGTCGCGCCCGGAGCGAAAGGCGATCTGCGAGCCGTCGGGCGAGAACGCGGGCTGCGTGTCGGCGACCGGCGAATCCCTGGTCAGATTGATGGCCTTGCGGCCGTCGATGCGCTGCAGATAGATGTCGGGATTCCCTGCCGCGCTGCTGACGTAGAGGAATGTCTTGCCGTCCGGCGCGAGGCTTGGAAACTCCTCCACGCCGGGCTGGTTCGTCAGCAGGGCGAATGTCCGCGCCGCTGGAGCGGCTTTGACGGAAGCAGCCGCACGAAAACCGGCGCGCCAGGCAACGGCAATCGCCGCGACGACCAGCGCCACTGCGATCGCCGGCGCAATCCAGCGCATCGGAGTGCGTCGCGCGGCGATCGCCGGCGAAGAGCCTGAAACGGCGCTGATTCGCTGCAGATCGAAGGCCAGATCGCGGGCCGACTGGAACCGTTCCTCACGATTTTTTTCCAGGCAGTGCCGCACCACCAGATCGATCGGCGGCGGCACGTTCGCGCCGCTGCCGGTGAGCTCCGGCGGCTCGTCTTTCAGGATCGCATTCATCGTCTCCACGGAAGAGTCGCGCTGAAACGCGCGCCGGCCGGCGAGCATCTCGTAGAGGATGGCCCCGAAAGAAAAGATGTCGCTGCGATGATCGACCTGCTGCCCGCGGACCTGCTCCGGCGACATGTAGCCCACCGTGCCGAGAACCGTGCCGGGCGACGTGTCGCGCTGGCGCGTGCGCTCTTGCGTGAGATTTTCGGTTTGCGGCGCGGTCAGCTTGGCCAGGCCGAAGTCGAGGATCTTCGCGCGCCCGTCGCGAGTGATGAAAATGTTCTCCGGCTTCAGATCGCGGTGGACGATGCCCTTCTCGTGTGCCGCGGCCAGGCCGCTGGCGATCTGCACCGAGTAGTCGAGAGCCTTGCGGAGCGGCAGGCGCACCGGCGCGCCTTCGAGCTCGATCTTCTCGCGCAGCGTTTCGCCTTCCAGGAGTTCCATCACCACGTACTGCGTGCCGTTCTCGGCACCGAGATCGTGGACCGTGACGAGGTTGGGATGATTGAGCGCTCCGGCCGCGCGGGCCTCCTGCTCAAAGCGCCGCAACCGGTCGGGATCGGCGGTGAACGCGGCCGGCAGGATTTTCACCGCGACTTCCCGCCCCATGCGCGTGTCGCGTGCCCGCCACACTTCCCCCATCCCGCCCGCTCCGATGGGCGAGACGATCTCGTACGGCCCGAGCCGCGTCCCGGCTGCAATGCGCATGAGGGTGACTCGGATTATACGGAACGCATCGGGCCGGGCCCGCAAGAATAATCTTGACCGGCCGCGAGTTGAGTCGCTAGTCTTCCTCTCCCACCCTTCTGGCGCATTCGTCTAGGGGTCCAGGACGCCGCCCTCTCACGGCGGTAACACGGGTTCGAATCCCGTATGCGCTACCAGCTGTCCGCACACCAGTTACCACCACTCTTCTGGATCGGA
>JBGPFD010000224.1:0-5623 GCA_041483175.1 Thermoanaerobaculia bacterium
ATCAGTGCGCCGCCCGGACGAGATTCTGCAGCTCGATGGCCGCGCTGCGCGCGTCGGGCCAGCGCGCGTCGCGCGACCGCGCCAGGAGGCGGAGCAGAAAGCTGTCGACCTCTTTCGGAATTCGCGGCGCTTTCTTGGAGGGCGGATCGGGATCGGCATTGAGCCGCGCCATGACTCGCGCCGTAGCGTCGTTGCCCTCGAAGGGCATTGATCCGGTGATCAGCTCGTAGAGCATCACTCCGGCGGAGTAGATGTCTGTGCGTGGATCGAGCTTCTGCCCCAGGAGCTGCTCGGGGCTCATGTAGTCGGGCGTGCCGATGACGCTCTGGGTCACCGTTGCGTCGGGTCGCTCCGGATCGAGTCCCTGCGCGATCCCGAAGTCGAGGATCTTCACGTGGCCTCCGGCGAGAAGAAAGACATTGTGCGGTTTGATGTCGCGGTGGATCACGTTGAGATCGTGCGCGGCGGCGAGGCCTTCGAAGAATTCCGCGCCGAGGCGCAGCGCGACGGCGACCGGAAATGCGCCGCGGCGATGAATCTCGTGCGACAGGTCGCGTCCTTCGAGGTACTCCATCGTGACGAACTTCAACGTGCCGACCTCGAAGAAATCGAAAATTCGCACCACGGCGGGATGCGAGATTTTGCGCGCCAGCCGGATCTCGCGCTTGAAGTGCTCGAGCGTTTTCGGATCCCCGGTGAGGCTGTCCTTCATCACTTTGATGACCACGTCCTCTTCGAGCCGCTCGTCCCGCGCCTTGAACACCTTTCCCATGCCGCCCTCGCCGAGGTCCGCCGTGAGTTTGAAACGGCCGAGAATGGAGACCCCCGGCGCGAGCTCGGCGTAGGTGACGGTCGTCTGTTCTTCGTTGCCGCGCGTGACGTCGGACAGCGTGAGCCGCGCGGAAGCGTCGGCGGCGGCGAATGCCTGTCCCATCAGCTTCTGGAGTTTGGTCAGCAGGACCTCGGTGTTGATCGGCTTGGGCAAGAAGTCGGCGGCGCCAAGCAGAAGGCCTTTGTTCATCGACAGGGCGTCGTTGCGCGACGAGAGGAAGACGAACGGGATGGCTCGCCCTTCGCGGCGGAGCGTGTCGAGCAGAGTGAATCCGTCCATCCCGGCGACGACGGTCTCCGAGATGATCAGCGCGGGCGGATCGCGCCGGATGATTTCCAGCGCGGCCCGTCCGTCGGCCGCCACATCGGTCGCGTATCCTTCGTTCGCCAGACGGAGCGCCAGGAGGTTTCGCGCGCCGGCGTCGCCGTCGACGACGAGCACGCGTCCTCGGCTCGCCGCCGGCCCCCTCGCCGCCGCGTTGATGATCGCCTCCGCGGCGATCGGATGGATGTCGCCGACGACCGCAAGCTTGCGCATGGCAACGTCCGGCTGCGGCAGGCGCGCCTCGGCCATCACGGCAAACGCGCCGGCCGCCTCGACAAGCTCCAGCGGCGTCGGCGTCCGTTGCGCCGGGTTGCCTGGCGGCGCGTTGAGGACGATGGGAAACGGCGACTCCAGGCCTCCGATGAATTCGGCCAGCAGCGCTCGATGCACGTCGCGCTCTTTGCGCCGCGTGGCGGCATCCTGCTGCTTCGTTGTGGTGTCCGCCGAAAGTGCCTGCGGGATGTCGTAGAGCGCGGCGATGATCCGCGCCGCCGCGGCGTCAGCCGATGTGAATCGCAGCGCCGCGGCCGCCTTTTCCGTCAACTGCAGCATGCGCGCGGTCCGCTCGCGCGGCGTGTTGCGGCTCGCCGAGATCACGCCCGCCGTGGCCACGATGGAGCGAATGGCAAACTCGAATGCGTCGCGCGGCCGGACTACTGCCTCTTCCAACACCGGGACCAGCCCCGGGAATGCGCGCACCTCGGCATTCGGAGCGTGCTTCCGGAACAGTTCGCGCAGCTCCTCGCCGAGGATGGGCACGAGCGCGACGATGAGCGCGGGCGAAGAATTTCCGAGAAGGATCGTCGCGCTGTCGGGGCTGTTGGCTACGAGCACGTCGAGTCCTTCGGCCTCCAGCAGAGCGATATACGGAGCGGGAGTAGCGGGTGGTGGCGCGTAGAGGAGAGCCTGGCGGCGCACGACGCGCTGCGCGACGACGGTCGGATCGAGCCGTTGCGTAGGCGCATTGTCCGTGGTTGGCGGCAGACCGGTCATGCCTGTGAGACGGTCGCGGCGGTCAGCCATCGATTCCCGCGCTGGTGGCGATCAACCCCGAAGGCTGGATCCCGAATTTTTTCGGATCTTCGCTCATGACGATGGTCCAGCGATACCCGCCCGCGGGAGTTCGGTCGGCGAGATCGACGGTTCCTGCGGGCTTTCCATCGCGTCCGAGGAGCGAAATGATCGGGTGGCTGAGGCGTTCTCCCTCGCCGCCGCCGTAGATGACGACGCCGAGGTCGCCGCTGTCGAGCCGGACCAGCGTCCCGATGGGATAGAGGCCGAGCGTGTTGACGAAGACTTTCATCAACGACGGGTCAAAACGCTTGCCGGTATCGCGGGTCATCATTCCGAGAGCCTCATCCGGCATAAAACCGTTGCGCCACGGCCGCTGTGTGGTGAGCGCGTCGTAGACGTCGGCGATGGTCACGATGCGCGACAGGATGTCCGGTTTGCGGCTGCCGTACGGATATCCCGATCCGTCGTAATTCCGGTGGTGCTCGAAGGCCACCACCATCTGCGACAGAAGGGACTTGTTGAAGCTCTTCTGGTGCAGCAGATACTCGACGGAGCGAAGCGGATGCTGCTCGATCCACGTCCGGTCCTTCGCCTCGAGCGGCTCCGGTTTCATCAGCACCTCTGCCGGGCATTCGCGCAGGCCGACATCGTGGAATACGGCGCCCATGCCGAGATCGGCGAGATCGACTTTCGAGAATCCAAGCTTCTCGCCAAGCGCGATCGACAGGATGGCCACGTTCGCGGCGTGATGCGCGGCATACGCTTCGCCGCTTTTCACTGCCGAAACCCCCAGGAAGGTGTGGTCATCCTCGAGGCAGACGTCGACGAGGCTCTGGATTGTTCGGGTGATCTTCTTGATCAGGAAACTCTGCTGCGCCGCTGGAATCTTCTGTTCGGCGACCAGCGTGCGGTAGAGGATGACGAGTTTCGAGTACGTAAAGAACGTGTAGCTTCTGCGCTCCAGCGTGACCTCGGCCTTGCTCTTTTTGCCGCTGCCGAGAGGCTTGTTCAGCCGAAACGGGAGGTGCGCTGCCTTGACCGCGGCGTCGAGCCGTTCGTATCGCCGCTCGGGTGTGTACACCAGAGCGGAAAGCAGCGCGCGAACGGCAGCGGTGTCCATGACCCCTTCGATCGTGAATCCACCGATGCCGCGCTCCTCGAAGAAGGCAAAAATCTCGCGCGCCAGTTCGTATTCATCCGTCGACAGCCGGAGCTTGGTCCCGTTGACGAACAGCGCCTTGTCCTTCGCCTGGAATGAGACACGGCCTTCCTTCGGCACGACGCTGTTGGTCATCTCCACCATTGCCGCGACCGGACGCTGGAGTGCCTGATTGTCGATGGCGTGGATCTGGGCGGTGCGAAAGAGCTGAAACCACGCCTGCATGACCGCGTTCGGACCGCCCTCCCCGGCGACCTCCTCTCCGCCGACGCGAAGAGAGAGGTCGTCGATGGTGACGCGCTGCGTCGGCTGCTGCGACATCGTTTTCGGACGGATCGGCGTGTCGCTCATGACTCGGGTACCCGGATGTTGCTCACGGTAGGCATGCGCCGCGCCATCGTGGCATCGCTGATTTCGGCGCGCGAGAGGCTATCGAGAACTTTGCGCGCCACCTCGGCGGGCTTGCCTCCCGCTTCGGCGAACTGCTGCACGCTTTCGAGACCCTCCGGCCCGGTGGCGCCGAGGCCGCGCAGCGCCAGTGCCAGCATTTCGAGGTCTTTTTCTTTCCACATCCAATGCTTCGACGGAATCCACGACTCGAACAGCGGCGCCAGCGAGGCACCGCCGATCTCTCCCAGAAGGCGGACGTACTTTTCGCGTTCCCACAGCGGGCGCTCCGCGAATTGCGGATCGGTGACCAGCGCCTGCAGGCGCGCCGGCAGATCAGGCCATTTGACGGTGGACATGGCGCGGAAAGCATAGAGGCGCACCGATTTCGAAGGATCGCTCTCCATCGCTTTCCAGAGCGCTTCCATCGCCGCGGGACCGCCGAGGCGCGCTGCCGCGGCCAATCCCTTGAGCCGCACCGATTCCTCGGGATGCGCGGAGAGCTGGATCAGGTCGTTGGCGAACAGCCGCTCGATTTTTTCGTCGATGAGGCTGAGAGCGGCCCGTACACGGCCCGCTTCGGGCGACGCGAGTGCGTGCCGGAGAAGATCCATGTTCGTGGCGATTCGCTTGCGCAGCGCTTGCAACACCAGCGTCCGCGTTTCGCCTTCCGGAAGGCGCGACCATACGTCGATCAGGATCGGCCAGATGACTTCGTCCGGCACCAGATCCCACAAGCGCACCGCGAACGGCGGCGCCAGCGCTCCGCCGACGAAATCGAGCACCAGGAGGTTCAGGCGCTCGACCGTGAGGAAGCGGCGGATGACGTCGGCCAGTGCCGCGCGATACTCGGGATTCGGCGCTTCGGTTGCCGCGGCATGCACGTGCGCCAGAATCGCCGCCACGCGCGCGTAATCCCGCGCATTCCAGTACCCCTCGGCGAGCTGCTGAAATACCGGAGCGATGGCCCCCGGTTCGATCGATTTCATCGGCGCGCGGACGATCACCAGAAGAATCTCGATGAAACGCTCCACGAGCACCTGATCGCGGTCCTCGCCGAGTTGTGCGCGGATCTGCTCCGCCTCCGCGCTGTCGAGGCGCAGAACCGCCGGGTTCTCTTCGAAGGTCCGCCGCAGCGTTGTCGCGTCGTAGTGAAAGTCCTGCTGGCCGACGCGCACATCCGCATCCATCACGAACGAGTACTTCTGCCCGGTCACCGGCGGTGCCGGATCCTTGATCTTCGCCGTGAGGTCGGCGACAAGGCCATGAAGCTCGTTCCCCGCTTCGCCGTCGTCTTCCGATTCGCCGATGCCGTCGATTGCCCGATGCTGAATGGTCGACAGATCGCGCCGCCAGAGCTGATTGACCATGTCGTCGGCCGGCCCGAAATCGCGCTCCTTCGTTTCCAGGATATCGACCAACGCGTTGAGATCGCCCCCATTCACATCAGGCGAAAACGTCAGCTCGCGCAGCCCGTCGCGAAAGAGCGGAAAGAAGAACGACTCGTCGTGCTTCGGACGGCTCAGGATGGAAAGCTTGTCGACGAAAAGGTCGGTTGCGCCGACCGTGAGGGTGAATCCGTCATCGGCGGCTGCGGTCCGGCACTTTTCCAGCAAGCGCTCGTTGGCCTCCTGGTATGCCGTGTTGCTGCGGTGGTATAGACGTCGAGCGGCCAGGGTCTTTTCGATCTGGAGTACGAAGTCTTTGATGGCCTCGACGGTGGACATGGGAAATCGGCGATGGACAAAATTGTACGCCGAATCGAAGAGAAGCGACGGCAAACGCTTTGTTTGCTGAGCTTTGATAAAACGAAGGATGGACGGACATGGAACATCGGAAACTCGGAAAGCAGGGACTCGAGGTGTCGATCATCGGACTCGGGTGCATGGGCATGTCGGAGTTTTATG
>JBGPFD010000225.1:0-5613 GCA_041483175.1 Thermoanaerobaculia bacterium
CCGACTGAGAGTCGGCTCTACGTCTCCAGCTCTTTGCACGTCGATGCCGAACAGACGTAGCGCCGGCTCTTAGCCGGCGCCGAGCCGACTGAGAGTCGGCTCTACATCTCCAGCTCTTTGCACGTCGATGCCGAACAGACGTAGCGCCGGCTCTTAGCCGGCGCCGAGCCGACTGAGAGTCGGCTCTACGTCTCCAGCTCTTTCATGCGCCGATAGAGCGTCGACGCATCGATGCCCAGGCGGCGTGCGGCCTGCTCGCGATTGCCGCCGGCGACGACGAGCACCTGCCGAATGTGCTCGCGCTCGTAAGCGCGGACGGCAGTGCGCAGATCGTCCGGAGTGTGCTCCTCACCCTCCGCTCCCGAAAACTCGCGTGGGAGATTGCAGAGATCGATCTGCTCGGAGTCAGCGAGAAGCACGGCGCGCTCGAGCACGTTGACCAGCTCGCGAACATTCCCGCGCCACGGAGCGCTCATCAGCGCGCGCATGGCGGCGTTGGTCACGCCGGTAACGCGGCGATTGAGACGCGTGCTGAGACGGCCGAGAAGATGCTCGATCAGCAGCGGGATGTCGTCGCGATGCTCGCGAAGCGGCGGCAGCTCGATCTGCACGACCGAAATGCGAAAGAAGAGATCTTCGCGGAAGCGCTTCTCCGCAATTTCCCGCTGCGGATCGCGATTCGTGGCCGCCACGATGCGCACATTCGTGCGCGTCGGGCGCGTCGCGCCCACCCTGTACATCTCCTGCTGGTCGATGGCGCGCAACAGTTTGGGCTGCAGCTCGAGAGGCAGCTCGCAGATCTCGTCGAGAAACAGCGTACCGCCGCTGGCCAGTTCGAAATATCCCGGCTTATCGCGATGGGCGCCGGTGAACGCGCCGCGCACGTGCCCGAACAGCTCGCTCTCCATCAGATCGCGCGGCAGCGCCGCGCAATTGACGGCGATGAACGGCGCGTGATCGTTTCCTCCCGCGTGGTGCAGCGCCCGGGCGACCAGTTCCTTACCGGTGCCGCTCTCGCCAGAGAGCAGCACGCTGCTGGCGGAAGGGCCGACGCGGTCGATCATCTCGCGCACGATCTCAATGGCCCGGTTGCGGCCGATGATCGTCGTGCCGGTGGCGTTCTCCGAAACGTGACGCCGCAGGTAGCGTAGCTCGCGCTCGAGCTGGCGCTGCTCGACGCAGCGGCCGATTTTCTGAAAGAGATCTTCCGGCAGGACCGGCTTGAGGATGTAGTCGGTCGCTCCGGCACGGAACGCGCCGACCGCGGTCTCCACCGTCGCGTTCGCGGTAATGATCACCAGCGGTGTGTGGGGACAGAGATTCGCCAGTCTGGAAACGAGCTCGAGGCCGCTGATGCCGGGCATGACCAGATCGCACAGGATGACATCAGGCGTTTCCGCGCCGGCGCGCCGGAGCCCCTCCTCGCCATCCGCGGCCGTATCGCAGACATATCCTTCCTCGCGGAGCAGCGCCGCCATGTCCTCGCGAAAAACAGCTTCATCATCGATCAGCAGAATTCCTGCGCTCATGCTTTCGCACTCCGAGTGGAAGGGACGGCCGCGGCGATCGGAAGATCGACCGTGAAGCACGCGCCGTGTCCCGGCTGGCTCGACACTTCAATCGTGCCTCCGTGCGCGTGCACGAGGCTGTAGCAGATCGACAATCCGAGGCCGGTCCCTTCCGGCTTGGTGGTGAAAAATGGCTCGAAGAGGCGTTCGCGCACGCTGTCATCGATCCCGCCGCCGGAGTCGGTCACGGCGATCTTCACACGCTGGTTCTCGAGGAACGTCGCCACGTCGAGCGTGCCGCCGTTCGGCATGGCGTCAATGGCGTTCAGCAGCAGATTCAACGACACCTGCACCAGTTGATCGCGCACCCCGCGTACCGGCGCGAGCGCCTCCTGGAGCCGTTCGCTGAAGCGGATGTCCGCCGCGCGCGCGTCAAGCCGCACCAGGCTCACCGCCTCGCTGATCACGCCGTTCACGTCGATGGTCACCCACCCCTCCCGCGCGCTGTGCGACAGATGCGAGACGTTCCGGACGATCCGGCTGATGCGGTCGATCTGACTCTGCAGCACCTCGAGGCTGCGAAGATGAAACTCCGGCTCATTCCGCCGTTTCATCAATTGCAGGCGCGCGTGCAGCGACGACAGTGGATTCCCGATCTCGTGGGCGATCCCAGCGGCCAGTTGCCCGAGAACGGCGAGCCGTCCGGCATGCTGGGCCTCCGCTTCCAGCGCCTTCCGCGCGGTGATCTCTTCGACCACCGCCACGGCCTGCACCACGCTGCCGTCGGCGTCGTGAACCGGTGAGGTGACACTGCGGAAGTAGCGCGGGCGGCCGTTCTTCGCCGGCAGAACCATCTCGATTTCCGACTGTTCGGCGCGCGCCAGTGTCTGCGCGGCAGCACACGCCATGCAGCCTCGCGCATCGGCGTGATCGTGAGGACACGCCGATCCGATCGCCGAATCGGACCACTCCAGCCAGCCGGCGAGCCGCGCATTCACCCACTCCATCGTGCCGTTCTGACCGATGATGGCCATCCCCAGGCCGGCGGCATCGATCACGCCTTCGAGACGTCGCTGTTCGAGCATTGCCTTCCGCGCGCTGGCTTCGAGGTTCGCCTCACTCTCGCGCAGACGCTCGGTCACCAGGGTCGTGAAATGCGCGGTCAGCAGCATCACCCCGAGAAACGACAGCACGCGGCCGGCGACGAAGACCGGATCGTGCGCCGCGTGATGCATGAGCATGTGCCCGCTGCTCATGTCGAAGGTGTGCGGGAAGAGGAGGATCGTGGCGTGCGGAAGGATCTCGAACATCTCGCCGAGCGCCAGGAAGGTAAAGATCACGCTGCCGAAGAGGGCCATCCCGATCGCCTTCCGTTTCGGCAGCAGGATGCTGGCGATGATCACGTGGAAGAGGTAGGCGATCGACAGAGGGTTCTCGATTCCGCCCGACGCGTTCAGCATGCCCGTGAGCACGGTCAGATCGACCACGACCTGCGCGATCACCTGCCGCTCGAAATCGAACCCTCGCTGCAGCGCGTACAGAAAAAGAAAATTCGCTACGACCAGAACGCCCCACCAGATCAGCAACTGGGGCAGGTGCGCCGCGGAGAGCATTCCGGTCAGCGGCACGGCGATGACGATCAGCGCCAGCGCGAACCCGGCGGCGATCCATCGCATCTGAATGAACCATCGCAGATGTTCCGCTCTCCACTCGCGGCTCTCGAGGAACACGCCGCTCGCGCGATCGAGCCTGTGCACGATCGTCGGATGCTGGATCAGATACCAGGCGACGAAGCCTGCCAGCAGGATCGAAGCGGTGATCCCGCGAAGCGTGTGCAGCAGATAAAGCGATTGCGTGCCGAAGCGCGGCACGAGGACATAGGTCTCCAGGAGCTGATAGCCGCCAAAGAAGGCCGAAAGCCCTGCTCCGCCGAACAACAGCAGTGACGGGATATCGGCCGCAATGCGAGCGGCTCCCCCTCGATCGTCTGAATGAACCTCCATCCAATCCTCGCGCGGCGACTGCCGCAACTGTAGCTCGGACGCCCGCCGGACCGCGGCGCATGCGGTCACCCCGCGGAGTAATGAGCGTCACACCTGCCCGTCAACCATCCTGCGGATACCGAGAGGGTTTGCCTCGTTCAACTCGTCGGGGAGGACGTCGTCGTGCGCGTTTTGCCAGGCCACCGGGCGGGTGAAGCGCTCGATGGCGCGCGTGCCGACGGAGGTCGAGCGGCCGTCGGAGGTCGCCGGATAGGGACCGCCGTGGACCATCGCCGGCACGACCTCGACACCGGTCGGAGCTCCATTGAATACGATCCGTCCCGCTTTCGTCTCGAGGATCGAGAGCAGATCGCGATACTCCGCGATCTCTCCATCCGCGGCGTGAATGGTCACCGTCAACTGTCCTTCCAGCGCGCGCGCGACCTCCAGAAGCCGCTCGCGCGAGTCGCACTCGACGATCAATGTCGACGGGCCGAAGACTTCGTCCATCAACTCGCGATGCGCGAGGAAGCGCTGCGCATCGGTTGAAAAAAGCGCCGCGCCTCCTTCGGCGTCCACGAACGCGCGCCGCGTGGCGATCGAGGCGAACGCCGCGAGGCCGGCGCGATAGGCGTCGCAGATGGCGGGCGTGAGCATCTTCGCCGGCGGCGTCGCGGCAATGCGCGACGCGATCTCGCTCATGAATTTTTCATCGTGCGTGGTCAGCACCAGACCGGGATTCGTGCAGAACTGCCCCCCGCCGAGGGTCACCGACGCGTGCAAAACGGCGGCGATCTCTACGCCGCGCTCGCGTAGTGCGCGCGGCAGGATGAACACGGGATTGACGCTCCCCATCTCGGCGAATACGGGAATCGGTTCGGGGCGCGACGCCGCGGCGTCCATCAGCGCGCGCCCGCCGCGTCGCGAACCGGTGAAGCCGACCGCCTTGATCAAAGGATGCTTCACCAGCTCGATCCCCGCCTCGAATCCCTCCACCAGAGCGAACACGCCTTCCGGCACCACTTCGGAAATCAGTCGCCCGACGAGCCCCGACGTTTTCGGATGCGCCGGATGCGCTTTGACGATCACCGGGCATCCCGCGGCGAGCGCGGAGGCGGTGTCGCCGCCGGCGACAGAAAAGGCGAGCGGAAAGTTGCTCGCGCCGAACACCGCGACCGGACCGAGCGGGCGAAGCATCGATCGGACGTCCACTTTCGCGTGATCGATGCGCGCATCGACCCACGATCCTTCCTCGACCAGCGCCGCGAACATGCGCAACTGATTGCACGTGCGCACGAGCTCCCCCTGCAGGCGGGGCACGCCCAGCGAGGTCTCTTCGTTCGCCAGCCGGACGATCTCCTCGCCATTGGCCTCGAGCCGCGCGGCGATCGCGCGCAGCAATTCTCCTTTGCGTTTGCCTCCGAGGCGGCCGTACGTGGCAAAGGCATCGGCGGCGGCGCGGGCGGCGCGATCGACGCCCCTCATCCGCCGCTCCGCGGCACCTTCTCCCCGCTTCGCGGAGCGAAGGAACTCTCGTGCGAGATCCCTCTCTCCGCGACAGCGGGGAGAGGGTGGCCCCTTCGGCTTCGCTCAGGGCA
The DNA here is from genome assembly GCA_041483175.1 of Thermoanaerobaculia bacterium. GTDB lineage: Bacteria > Acidobacteriota > Thermoanaerobaculia > Gp7-AA8 > Gp7-AA8 > Gp7-AA10. The sequence continues at coordinate 5,089 of JBGPFD010000225.1, forward strand.
GGCTCCGGCCGGGTGAGGGGCGGAACTCATACGCACGGCCGCACCTCGAGCGCAGTGCGGATGAGGCGCAGCGCCGCCTCGCGTTCCGCCCCCGCGAGCGGCAATCGCGGCGGCCGCACGCGCTCGCACCCCATCCCCACTTCCTGCTGCACAAGCTTGATGAGCTGCACGAATTTCGGGACGGTGTCGAGCCGCAGCAGCGGAAGAAACCAGCGATAAAGATCGGCACCGTTGAAAAGGGCCACCGATTCTTTCGGCAGTGCGTTGACCAGCCCGGCGATCCAGCCGACCGCTCCCCCGGCGATTCCCTCGACGATCAAATCGTCGACGCCGACGAGAATCGCCAGCCGACTGCCGAGCAGCGAGCGGATCGCGGTCACCCGTCGAACGTCGGCGCTCGATTCCTTCACCGCGTGCAGGTTCTCGTGTTCCGACGCCAGTTCGGCGATCTGCTCGGGGAGGAAATCAGTGCCGTAGGCGATCGGATTGTTGTACAGCATGCACGAGAGTTTCGTCGCCCGCAGC
>JBGPFD010000226.1:0-5608 GCA_041483175.1 Thermoanaerobaculia bacterium
AGGATCTGGGTGATGGTCAGATACGCGTGGCCGACGGGCCAACCGAGCTGGGTACAGATCTGATCGACCGCGCTGACCAGTGCGTCATCGAGCGACGACGACTCGTTCGCGGCGATGGCCACCGCCTGCAGCAGCCGCAGGTGCTCCTGTTTCTCGTAGAGGGCGCGCGTCGACGGCTCTGAGATCGCGTCGGTCGCCTGCCGCGCACGCCGACGGCGATCGAGCCGCTTAACCAGTTGCCCGAGCTCTTCCGCGTCGTTTTCCTTATCGGCCACCCGTGGAAGAGCTTAGCGCAAATCGATCTCTACCCCCTCCGTAAATGCAGCGATCCATTATGCGTGGAGAAGTGCAGCTCGGGGCCGCCCCCGTTCACGTCTCCGACGTAGCGGCCCTGCCGCATGCGCTGCGCGGTAACGGGAAATTCGGAATTGAATCCGAGGTGATGGCCTTCGGCGTTGAAATGGAAACGCGACTCCGCCGGCATGCGGATGTCGATGGTTCCATTGTGCGTCTCGAAGCTGCTCCCCTTGTCGAAACGGCTGAACGCGACGCGGACGTCGCCATTGTGCGTCTCGATGTTCGCTGCTCCCGCGAAGTCGGCGATCTCGACCGGTCCGTTGTGGCTGTTGATCTCGACGTCGGCGCGCAAGCCGGTGACATGGACTTTCGCGTTGTGATCATCGATCTGCAGCCTCGCCGTGGCCGGCATCCTGACCGTGTAGTGAACCAGCGGGTACACCTGGTTCACGCCGAACCATGTGAAATGCGAGCCCACCGCGCTGTAGTCCGACTGCACGCGCACGCTGCTCCCCGACCCGGTGATACGGATCTCGGTCTTCTGCACGTCCTCGGCGTACCCCATCTCGCCCGGCTCGATCACCGCCTCAATGTCGACGGTCGGCTCGTTCGAGGTGGTGATGTCGATGCTGCCGTTATGGGTGTTGATCGCCAGGACGCCGCTCCTGTCGAGCGGAACCGTCTTGTGCACGCGCTTTTCGGCTGCAGCCAGCGCCACCGGCGCCAATGCCAAACAAATCACGGCCAACAGAGTGCGCATAGTGTCTCCTTGACCCTACTGTACGGCGGCCGCGGTCGAAGGTTTGGGCAACCGAAAATGGCGACAGCCCTCGGGCGGCGGCCCGGGCCCACAGCAAGGCGAGATTTCCATCGGCGGGCTCGATGCTGTGCACGCCGGGGGCAAGGAACCGCGGCGCATCGTAGGGCCGTCCGTCGAGCGATCCATGGAACACAATGCCCTCGCGCAGCACCGCGTATTCGGCGGGGACTTCGACTCGAAATGACGTCTGTCGCGACTGGAGGATCTGGCCGGCGACGCGCACGGCCCCGACGGAGACGAAATTCCGCGCCAGAAATGCCCGCGTCCGGCGGGGGAATCCATACTGGTCCTTCACGACGACCATCGTGTGCGTGCGCAGCATGTCGGAGATGATGGTGTCGGCGATCCGTCCGCTGCGGATGCGATGTTTAGTCAGCGGCTCGAGCACATAGAAAAACGCACGACGCCGGAAGACTGTCTCTCCCTTCAGATCCATGACCGTTTCGTTCGGCGCGGTCAGTTGGAGCGTCTGCTCGATCACTGCGAGCCCCTCGGGCGTGTCGTTCCGCCAGAGTTGACCAAAGGCGATGACCAGTACGATTTCCACGAGTGCCACAGCGATCACGCTGCGCATCTGTTTCAAAAAGAGCGGGACCAGGGTCACCGCGGCGAGGGGGTAGTACGGCATCCAGTGCTCGTGCTCGACGATCGGCCAGAGGCAGAACAGCGCGGCGGCGTAGACGTGCGCGATGACGAACAGAAATCGGCGCCGCGGCTCGACGACTTTCCGTCCGACGAAACCGATCAGCGCAAGGAAGCACGGAAAGATCAGCAGCCGGCCGATCCTGAAGTGATGCATCACATTGTGCACGATCGTGTCATAGAAAAACGGTTGCCACGCGCCGCGCGCGGCGAAATAGAGGCCAACCGCGGCCGGAGGAATGACAAAAGCAAGCAGGAAGATCGGCGCATACGCCGCCCGTCGCCATGCTCGCGTGTCGAGCAGCACGACCAAAGCGCCGACCGCAACCACGAACAGCAGCAGAGTCGTCTTCGCGGACACCGCGGCGGCAAGACCGAGGGCCAGTCCCGCGCCGAGAACACGAAGTGACGTGAGCGGCGGCCGCACCAGGATCGCGATGGCTACAAACCAGAAGAACGCCCAAAGATCGTCGGTGCGGAACTCGGTCGAGCAGAGAAGAAACCCGGGGACGAGCGCCGCGATGATCGTGCTCCACAACGCGATCTGGCGCGGATAGCAGCTCGAGGCGATCCCCCAGGTCAGCGCGATCATCGCCGCGTAGAGCGGCAGCATGGCCACGCGCATGAAGATCAGCGATTCGGGGCGCTCGCCGATCACTCGCAGCAGCGGAGCGCACAGCATCTGAAACAGCGGCATGTGGTTGTCGAACACGTCGCGGTACTGCAGAAGGCCGTGCGTCCATCCCCACACCACATGAAGGTGCTGCGGTTCGTCGCTGTCGATCCGGTACCGGAACACCGCCGCGATCCGCAGTAGAGCCGCGGCCGCGACAGAGGCAGGGAGCGCGAGCTGCCGCGCGCCGCGGCGAGCGATCTCGCGCCATCGAGAAAGGTCGATACTCTGGGGAACTGCGTCAGCGACGCTCAGCCGCCCACCTCAACATGAATTTCCCTGAAGAGTCAGCGCCGGTCCCCAGTGTCCGGCTCGTCGTCAGCGACAGCTTGTCAAGAATGGGCCCGGGCCATCAATTCTCGGAACGAGCGATAAACGCTTTGCGTCGAACTCCAGTAGAGAGTGGATGAGACGGCACGATACCATGACCGCCGATCCCGCGCTGATGGATGAATCGGAGACGCTTCTCACCAACATCCGTGCAGCGCGGGAGGGTGACAGCCGTGCCTTCGCTCTCCCGCGGAGGGAGCGCTTCGCCATCATCCGGCGCGACATCGAGGAACTGCCGACCGAAGAGTGGCCACGATCCTCGGCAGCAGTCCGGCCACCGTACGCGTGCAGAACGGCCGCGGCCGAAAGTTTGCGCGGTCGATCATCCGGAGGCCGCGGAGGCAGCGCTAACGAGGGGGACAATGTCGGCGTGCCGCGGGTGTGGATGCGCGGGCAACCACAGCGATCAAAGTGCGCATATCTCCTCCGGATCAACCTGCTCTACGTCCGCCGCGGTCGAAAGTTTGAAGCTGCGATCGGCAGTCGATGGCGCCCGAGGCGGAGTGCATGAGACGGCCCGAAGCGATGACCGCCGTCCTGCGATGAGCGACATCTCATCACGCCCTTCTGTGATAGGCTGTGCGCACTCAGCAATTGAGGGACGAGCGGCGCCTAGCCAACTGCAGGCGCCGCCGTTGATTATGCTTTCGCGGGGGAGCTATGCGGCGCTTTTTACCGGTTCCCGTCGGCTTTGAACAGATAGCCACGCTGCGCAGGCGGCTTATTCCATGGCTTCTGTTTGGCTCCGTTGGGGTGGGCAGCATTCTCATCGGCGGGGCGGATCGTCTGAAGCCTCACTCCCCCGAGCTCAAAACTCGCGTCCGGGCAACCACCCTGTACGCCAGGGCGAATCCGAGTCCTTCCATCAGTCGAAGTTCGAATGCGACGCTGACGGTCACTCCCGATTCGGCGACGTCGATCGTCTGGGTCGATGCCGCGACGGGAAACGACGCCAACGCTGGGACATTCGCGGCGCCGTTCAAGACCATTAAGCACGCGCTCACCGTGGCCACCGACACCATCGAAGTGCGGCCCGGTACGTACAACACCGGCCTCGGCGAGACGTTCCCGATCACGGTTCCCACGGGGATCAAGCTGCAATCGACAACGGGGGCAGCGACCACGATCATCGATGCCACGGGCGCCAATTCGCGTGTGCTTTATTGCAACGGCAACAGCAACACGACTCTGGTGGAGGGCTTCACCATCACCGGCGGCTTCTACCAACCACCGGTAGACGGTTCGAATGCCACTGGCGGCGGGATCTTGATGGATAACACCGATCAGACTACGCTCAGCCGCTGCATCATCACCGGCAACGAAGCGCGCGGATATAACGGGACCGGCGGCGGCTTCTTCAGCGGCGGGATCGCCTACGGCGGCGGAATCGGAATCAACAACGCGGGGACGCACTCGATCGTCAACTGCGTCTTCCGCAACAACATCGCGCGCGGCGGGAACGGTTTTGCGCCCGCCACAATCGGCTACCCCGGAGGCGACGCCCATGGCGGCGGTATCTGGGACGGCGCGGGCACCACGACCCTCACCAACAATACGTTCGATGGCAATCAGTCCATCGGCGGCAATGGCGCGAACGCAATCTCCGGAACATCGGCCGGCGGCGCCGGTGGCACCGCGTTGTACGGCGCCGCCGATGTCATGAACGCCACAGCGACGAACAACATCTTCGCGAACAACAGCGTCACCGGCGGCACCGGCGGCAGCGGATTCGGCGGAGGAGCCGCCGGCCTGAATGGCAGCGCCATCTCGGGAGGTCTCCTTGCCGCCTCTGGCTCGTACAATCTGTTTTTCAGCAACACCGGTGGCAATGGCTTCACCGGAACGAACGCCATCACCGGGCAAAATCCGCTGTTCATCAATCCGCCTGGTGATCTTCACCTCCGCTCGTCATCGCCGGCAAAATACGCTGGAAACTCGACCGGCGCGCCGACCTGCGGATGCGATCTGGACAACAATCCGCGTCCCTTCAATCCGACGATCGGCGCATACGAGCTCGGACTCTTCCCGACGGTGATCGGCGGCATCGGAAGAGTCACCGTGACCTGGTCGGGCGTTGACGGCGCATCGTCGTACAACCTCTACTACGCTGCGGGGGGCACGACTCTCGACACGACGGCGGCGAAGATCGTCGGAGCTACCAGCCCCTACGTTTTTGCTCCCGTGCTAAACAGCAGCTCGTGGTCGTTCGCTCTCACTGCGGTGGAGAATGCAGTTGAAGGGCCGATCGGGCCGACCTTCAACACCAGCTCCGCCCCCGTCTGCGGAGGACCGAGCGGGCCATTTGGCACCGCGGCGACCACCGGCAATAGCTTCACCAACATCACGCGCGATCTGGCGAACGGAAACACCCTGTATGCGACAGCGACGGACTCGGTCGGACTCTACAAGAGCACCGATGCCGGCGACACCTGGACCGCTCTGACCGGCCCGTTCAATGGATTCGGCATGCATGCCGCCGCCGCGAACGGCACAAACGTGATCGTCGCCGGGCAAGGCGCGATTTACCGCAGCACGAACGGGGGCAGCACCTGGTCGACCTCGGTGACCGGCGCTGGAATCGGAGAGGACTACGTCAACTCGCTGGCCATCGATCCCCTGGCCACCAGCAACGTTTACGCGGGCGATTTCCACATCGATTTCGGGAGCGCCTCCTCCTACGTGGTCGTGAAGTCAACAGACGGCGGCGCGACGTTCCACAATCTTACGGACCTCAGCGCGGCGAACCTTCGAGGTTATCACGTGCTGATCGATTCATCGACCTCAGGGACGCTCTACGCCGGTGGCAGCGGCTCTCCATTCCTCGGCAAGAGCACGAACAACGGCAA
>JBGPFD010000227.1:0-5596 GCA_041483175.1 Thermoanaerobaculia bacterium
CTCGTCGCTGATCGGATGAATCATGTCGTTCACCGTGATCCGCAACACGCTCGCCCGAGCGCTCATGGCTGCCAGGACAACAGCGGCGAAGACCAGCGCACGTTTCATCGGAGAACCCCGGTGGATGGAAACGCGCGCTTGCAGCAGCCTAATCCGCGCCGGTGAGGATGTGCGTGATCAGGGCGAGGGCATCTCGTCGGATTCATGACCTCCGACTTTCATGCGCGCGCGCTGGAGGGAAACCGGGATGGCTGCGATGATTATCGCAAATAACTCTAGGACGGAGGGGACAGCACCTCGATAGTGCCCGGCGGGATCGGCAATCCATCGTGTTCGGCGGCGATCCTCCGCATCCAGACGGTCAACTGATGGATCTTCTCATGCGGAATGCGGATGGATTCGGTTCGATGGCTCTCGTCAGGACCGACCTGCTCGAGAACCACGTCTCCCTCTTCCGTCGCGTAGACGAACACCCCTGGGTCGCTGGCAATCAGACGTTCTCGCATGTGCGCTCTCCTGCTCACTCCGGCACGAAGTCGGGGGTGGGCTCGTAATTGAAGAACTTGGTGATGTCGTTGCGAAAAACGAGCTTGAAGTCGCCGATAGGGCCATTGCGCTGCTTGGCGATGATGATCTCCGCGATTCCTTTTTCCTCGGTGTCTTTGTTGTACAACTCGTCGCGATAAATGAAGGCTACGAGGTCGGCATCCTGCTCGATCGATCCCGACTCGCGCAGATCGGCGAGTTGCGGGCGATGGTCGCCGGTGCGCTGCTCCGGCCGCCGGGAGAGCTGCGACAGCGAGATCAAGGGCAGGTTCAGCTCTTTGGCGACCGCTTTGAGGCCGCGCGAAATCTGCGAGATCTCCTGATTGCGCGACTCGACTCTTCCTTTCACTGCCATCAACTGCAGGTAATCGACCATCACCAGGTCGAGCCCTGCCTCCATCTTCAGGCGGCGCGCCTTGGCCCGCAGTTCCATCACGTCGATGCCCGGCGTGTCGTCGACGTAGATCTTCGCCTTCGCCAGACGCGCGGATGCATCTGCCAGATCTCGCCAGTTGCGTTCGCTCAGCATGCCGGCGCGAATCAGCTGATTGGAAACGCCCGCTTCGGATGACAGCATGCGCAGGCCGATCTGCTCCTTCGACATTTCCAGCGAAAAAACGCCGACGGAGTACAGCTTGTGCAGTGGTGCGCGCGGTTGCCCTTCGCGATCGGCGATGGCGATGGCCTCGGCGATGTTCATCATAAAGCTGGTTTTTCCCATCGACGGGCGCGCGGCGATGATGATCAGCTCCTGGTTCTGGAATCCCGAGGTGAACTCGTCGAATCGGTCGTAGCCGGTGGGAATGCCGGTAATCAGCTTGCCGGCGTGCTGGAGCTGCTCGATGGCCGCCATGTTCGAGCGGGTGATGCGATCGAGCCCCACGAATCCCTTGTCGATGCTCCCCTCGGCGATCTCGTAAAGGGAGCGCTCGGCGATGTTCATCACGTCGGCTGGCTCGTTCGGCGCGTCGAACGCAGCGCGCATGACGCTGTTGCCCATCACGATGAGCCGGCGGAGCATCGATTTTTCCTTGACGATGCGCGCGTACCGCTCCACGTTCGCCACGTCGGGAATGCCGTCGGCCAGTGAGGAGATGTACGCGGCGCCGCCGACGCTCTCGAGCTGCGAGCGCTTGCCCAGCTCCTCCTTCAGCGTCAGCAGATCAATCTCGCGGCTCTGTTCCGCGAGCGTGTGCATGGTGGCGAAGATGGCGCGGTGAGGATCCTTGAAGAAGTCTTCCGTGCCCAGCAGCGAGACAACGCGGTAGAAGGCATTATTGTTGATCAGAATCGATCCGAGGACAGCCCGTTCCGCGTCCGGATTCTGCGGCAACGGGCGGTCCAGCACGCTGTCCAGCTGGGCGACACTCATTGGATGATGGCGCGGATTCTAAAAGCGGTTTCCCGCTCCGCTGAAAACCTCACAGGGCCTCCACAGTTTTTCAGCAAAGCGACTTTGGGGAGTCGCCTCAGGGTAGCAAAGTTTTTCCGCAGCGGTGGAAAACAAAACAATTCTCTTGACAAGCAATTTGGGAGCTCTACAAACAGTAGGAATGCAAATTTTCCGAACCCTGTTGGTCACCGCGATGAAACGAACAGTTGTCTTCGCTCTCCTCAGCACAGCGTTCGCCGTTGCGGCGGCCGCGCAGACCAGCACGCCGACGGCGCAAGAGCCGGTTGCCGTCGTCAACGGCGAGTCGATCACCGCACAGAAGCTGGACGCGCTCTACCTTCGCCTCGGAACGCAGATGCGCGAGCAGTATGAGAACGCCGGCGGCAAGACGGCCTTCCTCGAAAATTATCTGCGCAAGCGCCTGGTCATCCAGGAGGCGCTGAAAGCAGGATTCGACAAACGCCCCGAAGTCCGTGCGGACATGGATGCGGCCCGAGAGGCGGCACTCTTCGATCGCTACGTGCGCGATGTCGTTTCCTCCGGCATCGTCACCGACGAAGCGGCCCGCGCCTATTACGGACAGCATCCCAACGAATTCGCCACGCCGGAAAAAGTTCACGTGCGGCACATCGTCATCGCCGTGACCAATACCGGCCCGCATCCCAGATCCAAAGAGCAGGCGCTGGAGCTCATCAAAAAGATCGATACCGAGATGCACGAGTTCAACACGGCGACCCGCGCTGCCGATCCGGCTGCGGGAGCCCAGATGCGCATCAACGAATTCGCGCAGCTCGCCCGGAAGTACTCCGAGGACGCTTCCGGCGAGTCAGGCGGCGATCTGGGCTGGGTCACCCGCGGCCAGCTCGATCCCGACTTCGAGGCGGCCGCGTTCGGACTGCCTTTCCGCATCCCGAGCGGAATCGTGGAGAGCAAATTCGGCTATCACCTGATCCTCGTCGAAGGGAAAAAGCCGGCCGGAGTGGAACCGTTCGAGGAAGCGAAGCCGGCCATCCGCGAATACCTGATGACCCAGCACGCCGCGGACGTGATGGCAGCTCTGACACGGCTGACGAACGAGCTGCGTAGGAACAGCAAAATCGCGGTTTACCCGGAGAACATCAAGTAGTGTGTGGACACACCTACCCGGCTGCGCTGGCGGCGCGCTTGGCGCCGTGGGCGCTCTCCCACTCGTCAGCCTCGGGAGAAAAAAGCGTAATCCGCGCCTTTTTGTACTCCTTGGTCGGATAGAGCGCCTGCCTGTCGTGCAGGCCGGTGTCGGCAGCGAGATCGTTGACGATCGACTCGCATTCGTCGACGGAGCGGCCGTGCACGATGGTGTAGAGGTTGTACGGCCAGTCGTCGTAGACCGGACGCAGATAGCAGTGCGACACGGAGCGGTTCTGCGACATCCGGGTTGCCATCTCCTCCACGCGTTCGGCCGGCACGGCCCACACACCCATGGCGCTTGCGGAAAAACCAGGCTTGCGCGACTGCACGATGGCACCGAAGCGGCGGATCTGGCCGCGCTTCTGCAGCGTTCGCGCCGTGGAAAGCAGTTCGTCGGCGGCGACGCCGCTGTTCTTCGCCAGAACGTCGAACGGACGCGGCTGCAGCGGAAGATCGCGTTGCAGCAAACGAACGCACTCGATCTCGGCGGGCGTCAGCGGAACGTATTTCTCATCGACGTGGATGTCGTCCGCGGTATGCGATTCGGTGGCGTCGGGTGCGCTGCTCTTGAAGAGCTTCAGCGTAGGGAGCGGGCGGACGGTTTCGCACTCCGCCTCCTCGCCGAGGAGCTGGATCGTTTTCTCCAGGCCGAGCTGTGAGCTGGCGGATACGGCGATGGTGAACCACAGGTTGAAGTCGTTGTTGCGCTTGTAGTTCTGCGTCACTCCGGGGTGCGCGTTGATCAGTGCCGCGGCCTCGTCGATCCGCTCCGGATTGACCTTCGCCGCCACCAAACACGATCGGTAGCCGAGCGCGCGGGGATCGAATTGCGCGGAGAGCTGCCGCACCAGGCCTTCGTGTTTAAGGCGTTCGGTGCGCTTGATGACTTCTTTCTCCGACATGTCGATGATCTGCCCCAGGACCGCGAAGGGCGTCGACACCAGCGGAATCTCATCCTGCAGTGCGGCCAACAACTCCCGGTCCCGTTGATCGATATCCTGCATTTGGATCCCTCGCACGCCAGTAATTGTCGGAATTGGGATGGGTGATGGATTGTAGCGTGATCGGCCCTGCTGTCACCACTGCAACGAAGTCGGTGCAATCGGTACACCGTCTGCCGCGACGAGTTTCGGGTATTCCTCGAGGGGTAGGGGCTCTTTCGGTGCGAGGGAAGCCGCTTCCAGCCATTCCCGGTGGCGGCGCGCCGCTTTCTCGACCGCGGCGCGATCGACACCGCAGTAATTCGGCGAAAAAGGCGCCAGTCTGGCGAGCCCGGCGGTGATCAGCCGCGCGGCACCCCGATACGTCCCGCGTTGGATGTGGTGATACGCGGCGGCAACCTGGATCAGGCCCTGCAAGAATTGCTCGACGTCCGATTCCGCCGCGAGCCAGATCGTCTCCCACGCCTCGTGGGCTTCCCAGAATTCGCGAGCGTTGAAGTGCCGCATGCCTTGCAGGAAGTAGGTCAGGAAATCCGGTTTGTTCATGAGGTTGCCAGTTGTCGGTTGTCCCCGCACCCCACAACTGCGCACGCGCGCGGCGCCGCTAATCGTTTGCCCGCGTGCCGCGGCGCAGTGTGTCACACATCGCCGCGGTGAACTCCGTCGTCGTCGCCGTGCCGCCGATGTCGCGGGTACGATGCTCGGGGCCGGAGGCGAGGACCTTACCGATGGCGTCATTGACACGGCGCGCGGCGGTCATCTCCCCGATGTGCTCCAGCATCAGGACGGCGGATTGCAGCAGCGCCAGCGGATTGGCCTTGTTCTGGCCGGCGATGTCGGGCGCGCTCCCGTGCACGGCCTCGAAAACCGCGCCGTTTTCGCCGATGTTGGCCCCAGCCACCACCCCCAGACCGCCCACCAGCCCCGCCGCAAGATCGGAGACGATATCGCCGTAGAGATTCTCGAGAAGCAGCACGTCGAACCGGTGCGGATCGATCACCAGCTGCATGCACAGGTTGTCGATGATCTTGTCGTTGGCCTCGATGTTCGGGTATTCCTTCGCGATCCGGCGGAAGCAATCCAGAAAGAGGCCGTCGGACATCTTCATGATGTTCGCCTTGTGCACCGCAGTGACCATCTTCCGGCCGTGCGTGCGGGCGTACTCGAACGCGAAGCGGGCGATGCGCGTCGAGGCGCGCTCGGTGATGATCTTCAGCGACTCGATCACGCCAGGAACCACTTCGTGTTCCAGCCCGCTGTAGAGATCCTCCGTGTTTTCGCGGACGATGATCAGATCGACGTGATCGTACCGCGTGATGATGTTCGGCAAGGACCGGACGGGGCGGAGATTGGCGTAAAGATCGAGGGTCTTGCGCAGCCTGACGTTGATCGAGGCGAAGCCGGTCCCCACCGGCGTCGTCACCGGCCCCTTGAGGCCGACCTTGTTTCGCAGGATGGAGTCCAGTACCTCCTGCGGGAGGGGGTCTCCGAAGCGCGAAATGGCCTCCGATCCGACGAAATACCTCTCCCATTCGACATCCACGCCGGC
>JBGPFD010000228.1:0-5527 GCA_041483175.1 Thermoanaerobaculia bacterium
CAGCTACTTCTTCTACGCAAATGTCAAAGGAATGATCGAGTATCGCCGCGATCTGCGCGAATCGAAAAACTATTCATTGAACACCATCCTGCGGTTCGCTTTCTGATTCGCACGTCGAAGGAGGCCTCGTCCATGAAACGGTTCCTGTCACTCGCAGTTGTCACTTTCGCGGCAATGCCGCTGCTCGCCGGCAATATCCACGGCAAGGTCGTAGCGCACGGCGTACACAACGCGGCCGACGCGGTCGTCTACGTCGGCGCGATCGCCGGGAAGACGTTCGCTCCGCCCGCCGCGCACGCGAGGATCGATCAGAAAAACATGCAATTCCTGCCGCACGTGCTGCCGGTGCTGGTCGGAACCACTGTCGATTTCCTCAACTCCGACGCCCTGCTGCACAACGTCTTCTCGCCCGACGCCTGTGCCGATCGCTTCAATCTCGGCACGTGGCCCCAGGGACAGAGCAAGAGCTTCACCTTCAAGAAAGAATGCTTTGCCTCACTGTTGTGCAAGGTCCATCCGGAGATGGAGGGCTTCGTCGCCGCGCTGCCGACGCCGTACTTCGCGGTCACCTCGGCCGACGGCTCCTACGACATCAAAGATGTTCCGGACGGGGCGTACACGGTGAAGGTGTGGCATCCGAAGTTGAAGGCAGCGCAGAAGAGCGTGACTGTCAGCGGTTCTACCGAGGCGAATTTCGAAATTGCGAAGTAAGGAGCCATGGTCGGTTCCAGCCAGGAGTGGCTCGAGCGCAACTTCCCCTGCAAGTGGGCCTGTCCGGTCCACACCGAAGCGGGGAAGTACGCGACGCTGATCGCCCAGGGGCGGTTCCGCGAGGCGTACGCCGTCGCGCGCCGCCCCAACCCCCTGGCGTCGATCTGCGGGCGCATCTGCGCCGCTCCCTGTGAATCGGTGTGCCGGCGCGGAGAGATCGACGCGCCGGTGTCCATTCGCGCGCTCAAGCGCTTCGTCACCGAGAGGTTCGGCGTGGAGAGCATGGTCGATTTCTCGGTGCTTTCCGAAATTTACGAGCAGCGCACCGATCGCTATCCGGAAAAGGTGGCCATCATCGGATCGGGGCCGGCCGGCCTCGCCTGCGCGCACGACCTCGCGCTCCTCGGCTACTCGGTGACGATCTTCGAGGCCGCGCCGGTCGCCGGCGGCATGCTGCGGCTCGGCGTGCCGGAGTACCGCCTGCCGCGCGCGCTGATTCAACTGGAAATCAACGGCATCCTCTCGCTCGGCGTCGAGCTGCGCACCGGCGTGCGCATCGGCAAGGATCTCACGCTCTCCGATCTGAAGACGCAGGGATACGCGGCGATTTTTCTCGGCGTCGGCTCCATGCGCAGCCGCGATCTGACCATCCCCGGCCTGGAGCTCGACGGTGTCCTTCGCGGAATCGACTATCTGCTCAACGTCAACCTCGGCTACCGGGTGGAAATGGGACGGCGGGTGATCGTGATCGGCGGCGGCAACGTCGCCGTCGACGTGGCGCGCACGGCGGCGCGCGGCGGCGAGCAAACGAACCTGCAGCGGAACCTGTCGATCGTGCAGGCGATGGACGTGGCGCGCAGCGCGGTGCGCTTCGGCGCGCGCGAGGTAACGCTCTGCTGCCTCGAGTCGGAAAGCGAAATGCCCGCCACGCCCGATGAAGTCGAGGAGGCGGCGCGCGAAGGCGTGCGCTTCGTCTACCGCGTCGGCCCGAAGCGGCTCGTCGGCGACGGACGCAATGTCACCGGCATCGAGTTTCTTCGCGTCTCGCGCGTGTTCGACGAAAACGGACGCTTCGATCCGCAGTTCGTCGCCGGCTCCGAAACGCTGGTGGAGACCGACAGCGTGATCGTGGCCATCGGGCAGACCGGCGATTTCTCGTTTCTGCAGCCTGAAGACAACGTGGCCACGCGCGGCGGGCGGATCATCATCGATCCCGACACGCTGGCCACCACCGCGCCGGGCATTTTTTCCGGCGGAGACGCGGCGTTCGGCCCGCGCATCGCCATTCAAGCCGTGGCCAACGGCAAGCGCGCGGCGAAATCGATCGACACGTTCCTGCGCGGCACGGCTCGCGCCGACGCCGACGAAGCGGTGGAGATCGTTCTCGAGCATCGTTGGGAGCGCGATCTCGACTTCGAGGCCATTCCGCGGCAGAAGCCCCCCAGCCGCCCGCTGGCCCGGCGCATCGGCATCGCCGAGGTCGAGGAATGCTTCGACGAGCGCACGGCGCGGCGCGAGGGAAGCCGATGCCTGCGCTGCTGGACCAACACCATCTTCGAGCAGGAGCCGCGGCTCGGAACGGAGTGCATCCTCTGCGGCGGCTGCCAGGACATCTGTCCGGAGAACTGCATCGAGATCGTTCCGGCCGCGCGCATCGCCTCGCTCTCTCCGGAGGCGTGCGAGCTCGCGCCGATTCTCGCCGGCGCGACGCGCGTGGGCTCGATCATCCTCAAGAACGAAGAGGTCTGCATCCGCTGCGGCCTCTGTGCCGCGCGCTGTCCCGCCGGAACGATCACCATGCGCAGCTTTCAACGAAAGGAGAACGCCGTTGCCTGATCGCGACGAAACGATGAAGGAAGAAGACAGCGTCTCGCGACGCGACTTCTTCACCCAGGTCGGTTTGGGAGCGTGCGCCGTCGCCGCGGCGGGCTCGGGCCTGGTCACGCTCGATTACCTGAAGCCGAAGGTGCTGTTCGAGCCGTCAATGTCATTCGTGGCCGGCACGCCGCTCGATTTCGCCGACGGCGTGGTTCGATTCAACAAAGAGAAGAAGGCCTACGTGATCGGCACGTCGAGCGGCGTGTACGCACTCTCGGCCGTCTGCACGCACCTCGGCTGCATTACCCGATACAAATCGGACGAGAGAGCCATCGCCTGTCCGTGCCACGGAAGCCGTTTCGATGTGGAAGGAAACGTCATCCACGGACCGGCGCCGCGGCCGTTGCCGTGGCTCGACGTAACCGAAGACGCGTCGGGAAACCTGGTGGTCGACACCGGCATCGTCATCCCGCGCGGAAAGGTGTTCAAAGTATGACCGTCGGGGAATGGGTCCGCGCGACATCGGTGTACCGTTCGGTCATCCGCCACGGCGTGGAATCGACGAATCGCAACCGGTCGCTGATCATTTTCGAGAATCTCTTCCTGCACGTGCATCCGGTGAAGGTGCGGGAAAAGACGCTCCGCTTCACGCATACCTACTGGCTCGGCGGAATCACCACCGCGTCGGCGATCATCCTGGTGGTCACCGGAATCCTGCTGATGTTCTATTACCACCCCTCGGTTCCGCAGGCATACCGCGACATGAAAGAGCTGCAGTACGTCGTCGACAACGGCGTCTTCCTGCGCAATCTCCACCGATGGGCGGCGCACCTGATGGTCATCACCGCCTTTCTGCACATGCTGCGCGTCTTCTATCACCGCGCGTACCGGCCGCCGCGGCAGTTCAACTGGGTCATCGGAGTCCTGCTGCTGATCCTGACCCTCGGGCTGTCGTACACCGGATATCTGCTGCCGTGGGATCAGCTCGCGTTCTGGGGCGTCTCGGTCGGCACGAACATGGCCAAGCAGGCGCCGCTGATCGGCGAAAAGATTCGATTCTTTCTGCTCGGCGGCAACATCGTTTCGGAAAACGCGCTGTTGCGCTTCTACGTGCTGCATTGCGTCGTTCTTCCGGTGGTGCTGATTCTTCTGCTCTCCGTGCACATCTGGCGGGTGCGGAAAGACGGCGGCGTTCAGGGCCCTCCTGAGCGATCCGCAGATGAGGAGGTGAGGACATGACCCCTCACCCGGCGCTTCGCGCCACCCTCTCCCCGCTACGCGGGGCGAGGGAACTCGAGATCCTTCCCCCCGCCGAGCGGGGAGAAGGTGCCCGAAGGGCGGATGAGGGGAAGGAGCCGTCATGAGCAATATTCATCTCATCGAATCGAACGACCCGCTTGCCAATCCGTGGCACGTGGCGCTGATCCGGCCCGACCAGAGACCATCGGCGCGCGAAACCGAGGAGCGCTACGTCACGGCATTCCCGCACCTGATCGTGCGCGAGGCCATCCTC
Organism: Thermoanaerobaculia bacterium; assembly: GCA_041483175.1. Lineage (GTDB taxonomy): Bacteria > Acidobacteriota > Thermoanaerobaculia > Gp7-AA8 > Gp7-AA8 > Gp7-AA10. Next base: position 4,043 of record JBGPFD010000228.1, read on the forward strand.
TTTCAGCTCGTCGTCATCGGCCTGTCGCTCGCCGCGATCCTGTTCGACGCGCCGCTCGAGAGCATCGCCAATCCGGTGGAGACGCCGAATCCGGCGAAGGCTCCCTGGTACTTCCTCGGATTGCAGGAGCTGCTGCACTACTTTCCGCCGGTCGTCGCGGGAGTCCTGCTGCCAACGCTGGTGATCATCGGGCTGCTGGTCATTCCGTACGCGCGCATCAATCTCCAGGCGAAACCGCTCTGGGCCACGGACCCTCGCTGGAAATTCGTGGCCATCGCCTCGGCCATCGTCGCGCTCACGGTTCTTTTCGGCGCCTTTCAATGCTGGCCGGTGGCCATCCCGACGGTGCTCATCGGCGGCGCGGCTCTCGTCGCCAGACGCGGCCAGCCGCGCTGGCTGTGGGAAGTCACGCTTCCCGAGTGGATCATGACCTGGTTCGTGGTCATTGCCGCGATCCTCACGTTGATCGGAACCTTCTTTCGCGGTCCTGGCTGGTCATGGGTCTGGCCATGGACCGAGTTTCCACGCGGGTAGGAGGAACCCAAGGTGTCATTCCAACGTCTGTTCGCCCTCTCGAGCGTCGCGTTTCTCGCGGTGCTGGCGTTCTCGCCGGTGAAGAACGCGCTGCGGCCGTACATCTCGATTCAAAATGATTTCCGGCGGGAGGGAATCAAGCGCGCTTCGACGTTGAAGGCGGCGCAGACTTACGACTCGCGCCCCGTCGAAATCCAGCAGATCTGGCTGCCCGACTTCGAGAATCGCGTCGACCGTTGCACGACGTGCCACCTCGGTGTGGCCGACGAGTCGATGGCTGGCGCGCGCGAGCCCTTCCGCAGACATCCGGCAACGCAGCACACGCCGCGCGATTTCGCACGATTCGGCTGCACCTCGTGTCACAGTGGCGAGGGGTTGGCAACGACAGAGGCCGATGCGCATGGAACGACGGCCGATTCCACGTCGCCGGTGATTCCAACCGCCTATGCCGAAGCGGGCTGCGGCCGCTGCCATCAGCCCGATTTCGTTCCCGACGCACCGACGCTATCAAAGGGGCGCGCGCTGATGGAAAAGTCCGGCTGCTACGCGTGTCACGCCGCGCGCGGGCACGAAGACTTTCGATCGGAAGCGCCGCCGCTCGATTCCATCGCGGTCAAGACGGGAGCAGAGTGGTTACTACGTTGGCTTTCGAATCCGAGAGCTGTCGATCCGAATGCGTCGATGCCGAATTTCCGCCTGACCCGGCAGCAGATCGGCGAACTTTCGAATTATCTTTTCAGCCGCCCCGTTCCGCCGGAGCTGCGGCGCGCCGTCGAGCTGGCCGCAACCGAGCCGGCCGGCGTTGCGGCTAACGGCAAGACGCTCTTCGCCGAATCACGATGCATCTCCTGCCACACGGTCAGCGGCAAGGGGAACGGTTCCGCTCCCGAGCTCGGAACGATCGCCTCGCGCGCGACGCGCGGCTGGCTGATCGCGTTCCTGCGCGACCCG
>JBGPFD010000229.1:0-5526 GCA_041483175.1 Thermoanaerobaculia bacterium
AGGTTGTTGAAGTGAATCGGCTTGAGGTACTGCTCGAGGTGATACGCCTTCCGGATGATGGCCATGGCGATGATGATCGCGGCGATGCCGGAGAAGATCGCGCCCACCACGAAGTACGGACCGAAGATCGTCGAGTGCCACATCGGCTGCACGGTCATGGCGAAGACCCACGACACGACCGTGTGCACGCTGACGGCGATCGGGATGACGATGACCGCCATGACGGCGATGGTGCGCTCGAGAATCCGCTTCTGGCGCGCCGTTCCGGTCCAGCCGAGCGCCAGCGGGCGATACAACCACCAACGCGAGTGGATGCGATCGCGAAGGATGGCGATGTCCGGAATCAGCGGCAAATAGAGATAGATCGTGCTCGCGGTGAGATACGTGGCCACCGATGTGACATCCCAAAGCAACGGCGAGGTGAAGTTGCCGAAGCGGATCACGTTGAGCACGCGATCGGGACGGCCGAGATCGAGAATCACGCAGCCCATTCCGAAGAACAGCACCAGGACGGTGATCACCTCGGCCGCGCGGGTGATCGAACGCCGCCACTCCGCGTGCGCCAGGCGCAGGATCGCGGAGATCAACGTTCCAGCGTGACTAATGCCGATGAAGAAAACGAAATTCGTGATGTACAGTCCCCAGAAAACCGGGATGTTGAGTCCGGTCACACTGAGGCCGCGGCGGAGCTGCGTCCACCAGGCGAACCCTCCCCACAGTCCGATTGCCAGGAGTATCCCGGTGAAGATGTAGAAGCGCCGTGAGGTCGTCTCGATCGGTGCGATCAGCCGGCGATCTTCGTAGTCCTCAAACGTCTCCACCCGATTCTCCTTTCGACAGGTAGATCACCTTCGGCTTCGTCCCCAGCTCCTCGAGCAGGCGGAACGCGCGCGGGCCGGCGGCCATGCGTGCCACCATGCTTCGCGGATCATCGAGATCGCCGAAGAACATCGCCTCCGCCGGACAGCTCTCCACGCATGCCGGCTCGTACTCCCCGTCGCGCAGCGGACGTCCTTCCATCCGTGCCTTGTCCCGCGCCCGCTGCAGGCGGTGATTGCAGAACGAGCACTTCTCGACGACGCCGCGCGGCCGCACCGATACGTCGGGACTCAGCCCGTCCTCCATCGGCGCCGGCCATTCGGGTTTTTTCCAGTTGAATCGCCGGACGGTGTACGGGCACGCCGTGGTGCAGTAGCGGCAGCCGATACAGCGCGCGTACACCTGCGCGACGAGCCCCTCGTGATCGAACTGCGTGGCACGCGTCGGGCAGACCTTCATGCACGGCGGGCGCTCGCAGTGCATGCAGGGCAGCGGCACGAGGTGCAATCCGGGACGCGTGCCGTGCTCCCCTTCGTGGAACGAAGCGAGACGGATCCAGGCGATGCTGCGCCCGCGCGCGGAATCGGCGTGATCCGCCGGCGGGATGTTGTTCTCCGCCTGACACGCCACCACGCACGCCTGGCACGCGGTGCAGCGGTCGAGATCGATGACCATTCCCCATCGCGTCATCGTCAAACCCTCTTCACCGCGCGTTGATCCGACGGCGTAGTCTCGCTGACCAGCACTTTCGCTGATCCGAAATCAGGCAGCGACGAGAACCGCTCGCGCGCGCCATCGAGAAGCCGCAGCGGGTTGACGCCGACGCCATCGGCCCACCGCCCACCGCCGATCTTTCCCAGCCCGACCGGAATAGCGATCGCGCCGGGAACGACGCGCTCGGTCACACGCGCGCGAATGACGACCGCCTGATGCGCGGAGGCAACGCGGATCCATGTGCCGTTATGGATGTGCAGTGCGGCCGCAGTTTCCGGATGAATCTCCCCCCACGTTTCCCATCGTTCTTCGTGTCCCGGATCGAGCAGCTCCTGGAGGAACGGAAGCTCCGCGCCTGTCCCGCCGGCGATCGGCAGCGGCTCGAAGAGAATCAGCGACAGGCCGCCCTCTGTGATCGGAGTGACATCGGCGATCTGCCGGGTGACATCCGGACGAAAATCGAATCGGCCGGAGGGCGTGCGCAGCACGCGGCTCCAGTCTCCGTGGTCGTAGAACGGATCCCACCACCCGCCCGATTCGCGCAAACGTTTCCACAGTTCGTCGGCGCTGGCGTACCCCGGAGCCCACCAGCCCGCACCTTCCATCATCCGCACCCAGGCGGCGTCGAATTGCGAGCCGACGATCGCGCCGCGGCGCGCCTCGTAGAGCCGATCGACCTCGGCACGGCTGAGTGCTGCGACGTCCTGCCACGGCAAGGCCCTCTCCAGTCCGACGCGCCGCGCCAGATCGAGGAACACATCGCCCGTGGCGCGCGTGTCGTACAGCGGCTTCGGCAGCGCAGGCGAAGCGAGGCTGACCGTCGGGAAGGCCACTGACGCCGGCGTCGATTGGACATTCCAGCTCTCGAGAAAGTGCGGCTCGGGGAGAATCCAATCGGCGGACAGCGCGGTGTCGTTCGGAATCGTGGCGAAGGCCACGGTCATCGGAACGCGCTCGAGCGCCGCGGCGAACTGCCCGTGCGCCGTCGTCGCATACAGCGGATCCGCTCCAACGACGAACACGACCTCGGCGGGGTACGGCTGGCCCGTGGTCAGCGCGCGCGCGAGTTGCTCCACGTCGCCGCTGAGCATCGAGTCGGGGCCGACCCCGTCGAGGCGTGGTTTCCGGCGTCCGGCGGCGGAAACTGCATCGTGAGCGTCGTCAGGCCAGGCGTCGACCGGAACCTCGTCGGCGATGAGCACGCCGCCCGATTGATCGATGTTGCCGATCAACGCGTTGAGAATGTGCGCCGCAAAGTGATCGTACAGACGTCCGCCCAGCAGCGGACCCTTCTGCGGAGGGAGCACCAGCCCCTTGCGCGTGCCGGCGAGCTCGCGCGCCACGCGCAAAATCACGTTCACCGATACGCCGCTCTCCGCGGCGACGCGTTCCAGCGAGAAGTGCTTCTGCAGGATGGCGCGCAGACCGCCTTCCGCTCCATCTTCGAACCCGACGCTTCTCTCGCCCACGAATTCGCGGTCGTAGAGACCTTCCTCGACGATCGCCGCGGCGACGCCAAGGGCGAACAGCGAATGGGTCAGCGGGCGGATCGGAATCCACTCGTCGGCGGACGCGGCGGTGATCGACAGCCGCGGATCGACGTGCACCAGCTTGCCGCGTCGTGCGGCATGCGTCTGACGGAAGTCGCCGTACGCGCGCGAGGCGAAGACCGGCGCGGGCGAGGCCTCCAGAAGCTCCGAACCGAGCGACAGGATGTACTCCGCGCCGCGAATATCGGGAGCGGGCATCGCGCGAACGCCCTGCGTCAGGAAGAGCGCGAGCGCCCCCGCTTCGCTTCCGCGATCCAGAACGATGTCATTCGGCGAGCCGAAGGCCCCGACGAAACGGCGCGCGACGCGCGTGCCGATATCGCGATCGGCGCCGCGAATCAGCACCACCGACTCCGGCCGCTGCTCCTCGCGGATCGACTGGAGGCGGCCGGCAATCTGCGACACCGCCGCATCCCAGGTGGCTGGACGAAACGAAGTGAGCGAGCCGCGCGGGCCGACGCGCCGCATCGGCACGCGGAGCCGATCCGGATGATAGAGCGCCTGAACCGCCGCCTGCCCTTTCGGACAGAGACAGCCGCCGCTGATCGGATGGAGTGGATTCCCCTCCACTTTTACAATGCGATCGCCGATGCGCCGCGCGCGGATGCCGCATCCGCCGGGGCACGCGGCGCAGACCGACAGCATGAACTGCTCCGGTCCGCGTGGCGGATAGATCGGCTGGTTCGCCGACATGAGCGCATCGCTGAACAGGCGGCCGCCGGGCGCGCCGAGCGCAGCGCCGGCGGCGGCGCCCGCCACCAGGCCGATGAACTCACGTCGTGCGATCTTCAGGGCATGCCTCCTTCAGCGATGACACGTGGTGCAGTCGACCGGCACGTTCTGCTGTTCATGGCAGGCGATGCAGTCGGCCATCTTCAAACGGTGGACACTGCGCGGCGGCGACGTCGTCTGCGCGAAGTTGCCGTGACATCGCTCGCATTTGATCTGCGCCTTCACCACATGGCGCCGGTGCGAATAGAAAATGTGCGATGGCTGGCGAAACAGGCTGTTCCACACCAGAGGGCGCTGCTCTTTGAGAAGGCGGATGAGTTTGGCCTCTTCAGCGCTTTTCCCCTGCGGCTCGGAGTGGCATGTCGAGCAGACGTCCGCATCGGGCAGACCGGAGAACGTCTCGGTCTCGTAAAAGGTGTGGCAGGTCGAGCAGCCGATCTGGTTGTCGGCGACGTGCTTTTTGTGATTGAAAGCGATGGGCTGACCGACCGACGGCGAGCGGAATTCGCCGGTGACGAATCCGATGGCCGCCGCGGCGCAGAAACAGACCGCGAACGCGGCGATTGCCAACCGCCGGTCCGGAGTGCTGCCTCGATCAGGAACGGTCATTCGATCTCTCGTTCAAAAGTCGAGGGCGGCGTCCCCTGCGCCGGCGACGCCGCCCCGACATTGGTCATTTCGCAGCGAAGCTGCGGATCAGCTTCACTACCTCCCCGATCTGCTCGGGCGAGAGTTTGGTTCCGAATCCGGGCATCTTTCCCTTCCCTGACGCGATGGTTTTCTGCAGGTCGGCATCGCTCAGCTTCTGCACCTCGGGCGAGCCGAGGGCCTTCGCGCCGATCTTCTTTCCCATCGGCGTGTTGCCGCTGCCGTCGCGGGCGTGACAGGGAGCGCAGCGTGAATTGAAGATCGCCGCCGCATCCTCGGCGAGCAACGCAGAGGGGAGCGCAACGACGAGCAGGAACGCGAACAGGGTGCGAGACTTCATTGAGTTCTCCTTGCGCCGCTCATCGGCGCGGTTGTTGGCGAATCGCCGGACAGCGTTCGTGCGATGACCTCGTGAAGCGATGACAGAAACTCGAGCGGCAACTCTTTGCATGATTGCCACGCCGAAGCGGTCAGATAGATGGTCAAGGTCACGTCTTCGACCATCGCCTCATCCCATTGGCCCCGCTCCAGAACTTCACGGACGCGCAGGTAGAGGGCTCCCAGAAGGTCGTTGTCCAGCTGGCGGACGCCGATCCAGCGGCGGAGGCCTTCTTCCGACGCACGGATCATGCGCCGCGCAACGACATCGAGAGCCGGACTTGGCTGTGTCATGGACCGATTCCGCAAACCCGGTTCGCAAGCGCGGTGCCGCGGGGATGGAGTCTTGTTTTCAGCGGTTTAGCAGGCGGGGTATTGCAGGATTGCAAGGCGTTCGCCGCGGCGATCGTGCAAACCTGCAAGGCAGACGTAGCGCCGGCTCTTAGCCGACGCCGAGCCGACTGAGAGTCGGCTCTACGTCTCCAGCTCTTTGCACGTCGATGCCGAACAGACGTAGCGCCGGCTCTTAGCCGGCGCCGAGCCGACTGAGAGTCGGCTCTACGTCTCCAGCTCTTTGCGCGTCGATGCCGAGCAGACGTAGCGCCGGCTCTTAGCCGGCGCCGAGCCGACTGAGAGTCGGCTCTACGTCTCCAGCTCTTTGCACGTCGATGCCGAACAGACGTAG
>JBGPFD010000230.1:0-5515 GCA_041483175.1 Thermoanaerobaculia bacterium
ATGTTGCTGATCTTCTTCTCATGGATCAGGATGTAGGGATCTTCCAGAACCACTTCCATGCGCTCGGCATCGCTCACGAAGTAAGGCGAGAGATAGCCGCGGTCGAACTGCATTCCTTCCACCACTTCGAGCGTGGTCTCCATCGTGCGGGATTCCTCCACGGTGATGACCCCGTCCTTGCCCACCTTCTTCATCGCTTCGGCGATGATGTTGCCGATCTCCTCGTCATTGTTCGCGGAGATGCTGCCGATGTGGGCGATGTCCTTCCCTTCGACCGGCTTGGCCATCTTGTCGATCGCGTCTACGGAGGCCTTCACGGCCATCTCGATACCCCTTTTCACATCCATCGGATTCGCGCCGGCGGTCACGTTCTTGATGCCCTCGCGGTAGATCGCCTGGGCGAGAACGGTAGCGGTGGTCGTGCCGTCACCGGCGGTGTCGGAGGTCTTGGAGGCGACCTCGCGCACCATTTGCGCTCCGGCGTTCTCCATCTCGTCCTTCAGCTCGATTTCCTTGGCCACGGTCACGCCGTCCTTGGTGATCGTCGGCGAACCGAATTTCTTCTCGATAACGACGTTGCGGCCTTTCGGCCCGAGGGTCACTTTGACCGCATCCGCGAGCTTGTTCACGCCGCGGAGGATGGCCTGGCGAGCCTCTTCACTGTAGGTAATTCTCTTTGCCATTGGTCTCTCTCCTTATTCAACGATAGCGAGGACTTCTTCCTCACGAATGATGGTGTATTCCTCGTCATTGATCTTGATGTCATTTCCCGAGTACTTGCCGATGAGAACCGTGTCGCCCTTCTTGACATCGAGCTTGATCCGCTTCCCCTCGTCGTTGAACTTCCCTTCCCCGACCGCGATCACGTCTGCCTGCTGAGGCTTTTCCTTGGCGGTATCAGGAATGTATAGTCCCGAGGCGGTGCGCTCCACTGCCTCGTTCCGCTTGACCACAATTCGGTCATGTAGTGGCCGGAGCTTGAGGGCCGTTGCTGTTGCAGTTGCCATGAGTCACTTCTCCTTTCGGCTTGTGTTTTCTTAAACTTACCGCGGCAGGACGCCGCGTATTCACCCATTTGTCAGGACTTGAGTGTTAGCACTCAAGCCAAGCGAGTGCTAACAATATGCCGGCGAACCTATTCTGTCAAGATGGGGCCTTCGGAGTGCCCTGGCTTGCCAGCATCTTCAAGGCGGCGGCAAGCCACCGCACTCCGAAGGGCCTAATAGCCTGAACTCTTGTCGACGACATTCTCCAGCGGCTCCCCGCGCCGGAAATGCTCCAGATTGCGCAGGAAAAGGGTCATGGCGCGATCGTGCGAGTCGGCGGCATGGGGTCGGCCGTGTGGGGGGAGATCAGCACGTTGTCGAGCGCCCAGAGGGGGTGGGAGGGAGGGAGGGGTTCGGTCTCGAAGACGTCGAGGGCCGCGCCGCGGATGCGTTTCGCTTCCAGCGCGTCCAGCAACGCGCTTTCCTCCACGACGGCGCCCCGGCTGACGTTGATCAGGACCGCCGAGGGGCGCATCAGCGCGATGCGCTTTGCGTCGATCAGCTTTCGTGTCTCCGGCGTGAGAGGTGTCGAAAGGACCAGGTAGTCGGACGCAGGAATCAGATCTTCGAGCGGTGTACCGCCGCTGCGCCGCAGCGCGAGGACGCGCATGCCGAGTGCCTCGGCGCGCCGGGCGACCGCCCGACCGACTCCGCCGAATCCGACGATGCCTACGATCGCTCCCTCGAGACGTTCGAGCGTGTAGGGCTCCCATCGCCGTGACGCCTGGTTTTGCGCGAGTCGTCGAAGGTCTTTCGCAAACCAGAGCATCGCCGCGAGCACGAATTCGGCGAGAGCGTCCGCATACACGCCGCGCGAGTTCGTGACCATCACCTCGCCTTGCCTCAGAAGGTCGAATGGAAACGTATCGACGCCGGCGCCGAGGGCGTGAATCCATCGCACGCTACGCATCTCCGGCCAGAGCTCGCGGAGCAGAGCGCCGTATCGAGGCGCCATGACGATGGCCGCGGCGCCGGAAAGCCGCCCGCGAAGCGACTCAGCGTCGCGGCCGAGGACGAAGTCGAAGTCGGGATCGCGCGGCAATCTCGCGAGCGGTGCGAACGCCGGCGGAGCCATGATCACCACTCGCATCGATCCGAGTCTATCGCGGGCGATGGCGGTGACCGATCCATCCCTTGCTGCGAAACCAGAACAGCATGCCGATGGCGGTGATGGCCATCAGTCCGAGGGCGTACCAGTATCCGAAGCGCCAGTGAAGCTCTGGCTCGATGGCGAAGTTCATTCCGTAGATTCCGGCGATGAGCGTCAATGGGAGCATGATGGCCGAGAAGATCGTCAGAATCTTCATGATCTCATTCGTGCGGTTCGCCACCACCGACAGGTAGGCCTCCATCGTTCCGGCCATCATGTCGCGCTCGACGTCGATGGTCTCGCTAATGCGGAACATGTGATCGTAGACGTCGCGGAAGTAGATCAGGGTTTGCCGCTGGATGAACTGCGCGTCTCCCCGCGAGATCTGGTTGAGCAGATCGCGCTGCGGCAGCGACTGGCGGCGAAGGACGTTGACATCCCGCTTGAGATGGAGCAGCTCGTCGAGATGGCCCGGATGCGCGTCACGGAAGATGGTGTCCTGAAGATCGTCGACGCGCTCCTCGATCGTCGCCAGCAGCGGGAAGTGCGCGTCGACCATCAGGTCGACGATCGAATAGAGAAGAAAATCGGGGCCGTTGGCCAGAAGCCGGACGTCGCTCGGAAGGCGACCGCGAATCTCCTCGACCGCCCCCAGCGGCTCACGATGAACGGTGAACAGGAATTGGCTTCCGAGAAACGCGGCGAGTTTGGTCGTTTGCGCTCCGTGAATGTTCAGGTTCACGTCGACCGCGCGGAAAATGAAGAAATCGTATTTCGCGAATGGGTCGTACTTTGGAAGCGTGTTCGGCGAAAGGCAGTCTTCCGCCGCGAGCTCGTGAAAGCCGAAACGCTCTTCCAGCAGCGGCTCCAGGGTCTCGCGCTCCGGTTGCTCGATGTCCACCCACAGTTTGTCGCCGCTGTCCGCACGCCAGGCGTCGATCAGCGCCGCGTCGCCCTGTTTGAGGGTGTCGTTCTGGAGCAGCGAGACGCGGATAGAAGTCACATCAACTGCTGCAACGGCGTAAACGGCTGCGATTGCGAGTCGGCCACCGCCTTGTAAGTGATTGCTCCCTTGTAGACGTTGACGCCTTCTGCGAGCCCGGGATCCTGGACGGCCTTCTGGAAGCCGAGCTTCGCCAGACGTCGTGCGAACGGAAGCGTCGCATTGGTCAGCGCGATGGTCGACGTGCGCGGGACCGCTCCGGGCATGTTCGCCACGCAGTAGTGCGTGACGCCGTCGACTTCGAACACCGGATTGGTGTGCGTCGTAGCATGCGCCGTTTCGACGCAACCACCCTGGTCAATCGCCACGTCGACGATCACCGATCCCTTTTTCATATCGCGGATCATGGCGTGCGTGACGAGCTTCGGCGCCGCCGCTCCCGGAATGAGGACGCCGCCCACGAGCAGGTCGGCGCGTCGCGCTGCCTCGGCGATGTGCGCCGGGTTCGAGGCCAGCGTCTGCACGGTGCCGCGGAAGATGTCATCGAGCTCCCGCAGCCGCTCCAGATTGGTATCCAGGATCGTGACCCGCGCGCCGAGTCCGGCGGCCATCTTTGCCGCGTTCGTGCCGACCACGCCGCCACCGATGATGACCACGTCGCCCGGCAGCACGCCGGGCACGCCGCCGAGGAGGATGCCGCGGCCGCCGTGCGGCTTGTGCAGGTAATACGCACCGACATGCACCGACATCCGGCCGGCGACTTCCGACATCGGCGTGAGAAGCGGAAGCGTGCGCTTGCGCTCGTCGGTGATGGTCTCGTAAGCGATGCCGGTGATTTTTTTCTTCAACAGCGCCTGCGTGAGATCGGGAACAGGAGCGAGGTGGAGATAGGTGAACAGGAGCTGGCCGTCCTTGAGCCGCTTGAGATCGGCCTCAATCGGCTCCTTCACCTTCACAATCATGTCCGATTTCTCGAACACCGCGTCCGCATTGACGAGGATCTTCGCGCCCGCCGTCTTGTACTCCTCGTCCGAGAATCCGCTGCCGTTTCCGGCGCCCGATTGTACGAACAGTTCATGACCGTCGCCGGCGAGAACGGCGACTCCCGCGGGAGTCATGCCGACGCGATACTCGTCTGTCTTGATTTCTGTTGGAACGCCAATACGCATAGGGCGCGTATTCTAGCTCACGGGATCGCCGGGTCGCTGGGCTCACGAGGCTGTTTCACGCGATTCTCAAAGCGTGCCGGCGCGAACGCCATCGCCGCGCGCACTGCATCGATGAGTCCATAACCGTACGTCAGATCGAACCCCGGATCGCCGAGATCGCGCGTTGTGGAGAGAAGCGCGCCGCGAAGACGGCTCGGAGCAGCGTCGGGGTCGAGCGACCACAACAGCGCGAGAACGCCCGAAACGTGCGGCGTGGCCATCGATGTTCCGCTGAGGAACTTGTAATCGTCCAGCCACGCTCCCATGTCCAGGGCGTGCTGTGGATTACTGACCAGCTTTTCCCCGTCGTCGGCGCTCACCGCGAGCACCACCGGCCACGGATGGGTCGGGTCATCGCATCCGGCGATGCTGCTGCAGTCGGGGCGGAGAAGTGTCCAACTGTGATAGTCGGAGGCATCGCGGTTAAAGATGATGACCCCGACGGCGCGCGCCGCCTGCGCATTGCGGACCTTCTCGTTGAACGTCAGTTCGCCGCGCTCGATCACGGCGATGTTCCCGGGAGTGTCCTGCGGAAAATCTTCCACTCTCCCAAGGCCGCAGATGACGTAGGTGCCAACGATCTCCCCTTTACTGCTTCCCTCGATCGCCGATGCGGCGATCAACGTTCCGCTGACGCTGACAGCGGCCGCCGGCACGCTGCCGTGAATCGCCGTCGAGAGGACCTGGACGCCCGGCGCGACGATCGTCAGTAGCGGGCCGTGATCGGAGAACGCGGCAAGCTTGCCCGTCGAATCGACAGCGCCAACGGCAATCACTCCGGGGTAGCGCGCAGGATATTGCACGTCCTCCGACGCATGGTTTCCGGCGGCTGCGACAACCACGATTCCATCATCGATCACCTTCTTGAACGCGTCACGCTCGACGTACGACAATTGCGGCGAGCCGAGCGAGAGGCTCATGATCCAGTCGCCGCCGATCTCGTGCTTCCTGGCCATCACCCAATCGATGCCCGCGACGATATTTTCGTCCGCGCCGAATCCGTGGCTGTCGAGAACCTTGACCGACCAGATGCGCGCTTCGGGCGCCACACCGACCACTCCGATTCCATTGTCGAGTGCGGCCACGATTCCGGCCACGTGCGTTCCATGGCCGTTGTCGTCGGTCGGATCGTTGCTTCCGGTGAAGGTGTTGTAGCCGCCAGCGATGTTCGGCGCGAGATCGGAATGCTGCGTGTCCACTCCCGTATCGAGAATGGCCACGTTCACCG